>PBAO01000009.1 GCA_002715985.1 Lysobacterales bacterium
GCTCGCTCACGTGGAACGACCACGCGACGCTCGCAATGCCTTGTCTTGCCGCGGCTTGGCCACTGATGCGCCGCCTTATCTCATGACGACACGCCCTAGGGCGTGGCCTGGGCCGCGCGGCGGGCCGCCAGATTCACCAGGCGCGTGTCCTGGGCCGGCGGGGTTTCGGCCCGGTTGAAGGCTTGACCCGTATCGTCACCGCAGGCGGCAACACCGGGCGGGCAGAAGCGTGCGGCCAGGTATTCGGCCAGGGCGTCCTGCTCACTGCCGGTGGGCGCGAAATCCGAGCGGCCCGGATCATAGTCGGTGGCGATCTGGGCGCCCTCGTCGGCCACGCCGGGGTCCAGCTCGCGCCGGTCGGGCGCGGCCAGCCCCTTGAGTGGATAGCCGTCGCCGCAGTCGGCATCGCCTGCCGTATAGTCGTCACCGGATACACAGGCGGCGGTGAAGGCCAGAAACACCGCACGGATCGGGGTCTCCGGGGCCACCACGAGCCGGCCGTTCTCGACCAGCGTGCGGGTTTCGTTGCCAGCGTCATCGACGAGCGCGATCCGCACGATCCGGTTGCCGTCGGTGTTGATGCCGCGGTTGGTCTGGCCGCTGCTCCGGGCAGCATTGGCCGGGTCGAAGGTGACGTTGAAACCGCCGATCTGCGGGAACTGGCCGGGCGTGGCGCCGTCTTCGGTGGCCGCCACGGCGTATTCCATCACGTCGCGCAGCTCGGCCGCGGTCAGCGTGAGGATCGTCAAACTGTTGTTGAAGCGCAGGGCGCCGGCGATATCGAACTGCGAGATGCCGCCGGCCGGCTTGTCGATCGAGTCGTTGGCCTGGGGCGGCAACAGCTCGGGCGCGCCGCTGCTGCCGGGTGGAACCACCACACGGCCGATATCATCACGAATGCCGCCGCCGTTCTTGATGGCAACCTGTAGGCCGGGTGCCACGCCGCGGGCATAGAACAGGTTGGCATCGGCGGTGAGATTGCCCAGGTTGGTTTCTTCGGTACGCACCTGGGTACGCCGGCCGTCGAGATAGACGTCGGTGACGCCCTGGATATTGCCGTCCTGTTCGATCAGTACGTTCTGCAGGGCCTGCTGGGTGGCGACGATGGCGGGTGCGGCCGTGGTGTCCAACCCACGAGCGGCCAGCATGTCGACCACGCCGTCGGTGGCCGCCCAGGCGCCGTTGACACTCGTGTCCAGCGAATCGGTTTGAATACGGCCGGCCTCGTCAAATGCCACGACCAGACGGCCGAGATACTTGTAGTCACCGTCGACGTTGACCACGAGCGTGGTTGAGCCGTCCGGGCCGGTGGCCGTGATGGGGTAGGGCCCGGCCGCGGTGTCTCCCGCGCGCAGGGTGTCGTTTGCATCGGCCAGCAGGGTATTGGAGCCGCCGGCGATGATGATGTCGACGTCCGTCAGGCGCTCGGCCAGTGCGCGTTCGATCGCGATCTGCTGCATGTGCGAGAGCAGGATGATCTTGTCGATACCGCGGGCAGCGAGATCATCGATGGTCGGCTGGATGGCCGCGGCCAGGGCGTCATAGCCGGCCGGCGTCATGGCAAAGTCTTCCGGCGAGAGCGCCAGCCCGCCCGTGGCGGTGATGCTGGCCAGAAGCGGCGTGGTGGCGCCGACCAGCCCGATCGTCTGGCCACCCACCTCGACCGTGGCCGAGCCGCTGACTTGGCCGGCAATGTCGGCAGTATCCTGCCCGTCGTCCGCGGCCAGCGGAGCCAGCGCGGCATCGCCTGTGAAATCGGTATTGGTCGATAGATAGGGAAACGCGGCACCGGCATAGTCCGCGCCGGTTTCGGCCTCGTCGGCGGTGATGAGATCGGCGAAGGCCTCGGTGCCCTGGTCCAGGTCATGATTGCCGAGTGCGCTTGCGGCCGTGCCCAGGGCGTTGACGAACACGATATCGCCGCGGCCATTGCCCGGCACACCAAGTGCGGCCTGTGTTTCAGACGTACGCACGCCGGCCGCGAAGAAGCGCGGGCCGGGGATGAAGTTGTCGCCCGAGCTGAGCACCAGCGTGTTGTCCGCCAGACCGGACACGCTGCCAAACGCATTCACCAGGCGCGAGAAATCGGTCACGTTGTCCAGGGCGTCGGTCGAGCCGTCCATATCGGCAAAATGCAGCAGCTGCAGGCGAAAGCCGGCGTTGTCGTCGTCGCCCTCGGGCGCGCTCGTGTGCGGCCCGTTGGCCGATGTGCCGGCCAGATCGATATTGGCATCGTCGTCCTGGCAGGCAGTGAGCGTGAACGCCAGCACGGTGGCCGCAGCCCAGTATCGCCAGTTGTGGCGCGCCGATGTCTTGTTCATCCCCGAGTCCCCTTGCAGCCTTTGGTTGGATGATCGAACCGATCATGGCCAAGAGCCTATGGCCGGTTCGTGACGCGTGTATGAAAGACCGCCCTCGGGCTGGCGTGCGGGCCCGAGGGCTCGCAGAATAGGGCCCGTTTCGTTGGCCGGGTCGTTTCATGCTTTCCTATCAGCACGCCTATCACGCCGGCAGCTTTGCCGACGTCCACAAGCATCTGGCTCTGTTCGGACTGCTCGGTGCGCTACAGGCCAAGGACTCGGCCATCACGCTGGTCGACACCCACGCCGGGCGCGGTTTGTATCCGCTGGCCGAGCGCAGGACACAGCAGAACGGCGAATACCGCGACGGTATCCAGAAGCTCTGGGACCGCCGCGCGGCCTTCGGCGATGACACGCTGCTGGGCCAGTGGCTGGCCGATCTGGCCGGTCTGCAGAAAGACACGCGTCTGCAGGTCTATCCCGGCTCCCCGTGGTGGTTTGGCGCCGCGCAGCGCAGCCAGGATCTGCTGTCGCTGTTCGAACTGCATCCGGGCGAACATCAAGCCCTGGACAGCCAGCAGCCGTTGGCCCGGAAACGGATTCGGCGTATCCACGGCGATGGCCTGGCCGGGCTGGTCAAGATGCAGCCGGTGGCCACCCCCAGGCTGTGCGTGCTGATCGATCCCAGCTACGAGCTGAAGACCGAATACCGCGAGATCGTCAGAACCTTCAAGGCCGTGGTCAGGAAAACCCGCCACGCCGTGCTGGCTGTGTGGTATCCGTTGCTGCCCGCCGCGCGACATGAACCCATGCTCGATACCCTGGCCCGATCCGGTATCCCGAAGATCTGGCAAAGCGAATTGACTCATCACGCCCCGGCCAAAGGCGATCACGGCATGTACGGCAGCGGTCTGCTGTTGCTCAACCCGCCGTGGCAGCTGGACCGCACACTGGATACGGCCTTCGCCGATCTGGCTGATGTCTTCGGCGAGGGCGCGCGACACGACAGCCGCTGGCTGACCGGCGAGTAGGACGCGCGGCTGGCCGGTATCAGCTCACACGCCCGGTTGGCCAAGCGCCGCCCAGAGCGTGGCGTCACGAAATGAGCCGGGCCATCGTCATATGCCGGGGGCTGGCGCCGGACGGGCCATGCCGCGCTGCGCGCCCCGCCTGACATGCCCGGTGCGGGCAATGCGCCGGCATATCCTGCGACGACATGCCCCGGCGCGTGCGATCATGGGCCATGACTGATTTCGATACGCTGGCGCTGCGCCCGGAGCTGCTGGAAACCGTGGCCGCGCAGGGCTATGACACGCTCACGCCGATACAGGCCCGTGCCATCCCGCCGATTCTGGCCGGCGCCGACGTACGCGCCGAGGCCGCGACCGGTAGCGGCAAGACAGCAGCCTTCGGGCTGGGCCTGCTCAACACGCTGGATGCCACGCAGGGCGCCTGGCAGGCCCTGGTGCTGTGCCCCACGCGCGAACTGGCCGATCAGGTGGCCCAGGCCCTGCGCGCGCTGGCCGCGGCGATTGCGAACGTGAAACTGGCCCTGCTGTGTGGCGGCACCCCCATGCGCGCACAGGCAAACGCCGTGGCCCAGGCCCCGCATATCGTGGTGGCTACGCCGGGGCGCCTGCTGGCGCATCTGCGCCGCGGCCATCTGGATGCCCACGCGCTGCGCACGGTCGTGCTCGACGAGGCCGACCGCATGCTGGACATGGGCTTCATCGACGATATCCGAGCGATCCTGTCGTTTCTGCCCGAGCCACGACAGACGCTGCTGTTCTCGGCCACCTGGCCGGCCGATATCGAGACGATCTCCGCGCAGCTCCAGCACGCCCCGGTCGAGATCCGCGTGGCCAACGGCGCCGACTCCGCCCCCAGAATCAGCCAGGTGTTCCACCAGGTCGAGCCGCGGCAGAAGATGGATGTACTGGCGCGTCTGCTGCTCGATCCGAAACTGGACAACACCGCGCAGACGCTTGTCTTCTGTAACAAGAAAGTCGATGTCGACGCTGTGACTGCCGATCTGACCCGACGGGGGTTCTCGGCGCTGGCGCTGCACGGCGACCGCGAGCAGTACGAGCGTGATGAAGTGCTGCTGCGTTTTGCCCAGGGCAGCGCGTCCGTGCTGGTGGCCACGGATGTGGCGGCCCGCGGCCTGGATATCGCCGATCTGGCCCAGGTCATCAGCTACGATCCGGCCGCCAACGTGGAAACGCATACCCACCGCATCGGGCGTACCGGCCGGGCCGGGCGCTCGGGCCGGGCGATCTGTCTGTGCACGCCGCGCGAGACGCATCGCGCAGAGCAGATCGCCGNNCANTTCGGCTTTCGNCTGGCNTGGGCCCGGCTGCCNNNCGAAACACGCACCCGGCCCACGCCACCGCCGATGACCACGTTGATGATTCGCGGCGGCAAGCGCGACAAGCTCCGCCCGGGCGATATTCTGGGCGCGTTGACTGGAGATGGCGGGCTGGCGGGCAGCCAGGTCGGGCGAATCGATCTTACGCCGGTACGCGCCTATGTGGCCGTGGCGCGCGAGACACGCGGGGCAGCCCTCGAGCGCATCAAGCGCGACGGCATCAAGGGCCGCCGGTTTCGTGTATCGGCTCTGGATCGTTGAGACGACAGCAGCCGCTGGCGGCCGGGGAACGGGCGAGCGCATACACTGAGGCTCATCAGCCCGAGCGAGCGACACCGCCTGATGCAATATAGCCGACACCTCGCCTGGGCCGGTGCCATCGGCGCGATACTCGCTCTCGGGGGCTGTGCCACACAAGCCACGCCAGGTGAGCCCCGGGCCGGCCTGTCGCCGGCACGGGCACAAACGAGTGCGACCCGCGCCATGTTTCGGTTCATGGCCGCGTATGACCAAGAGGCCCCCGGCGAGCGCGTGGACACACTGTGTGCCGGCATCGGGAGCAACGCGAGCACGCTGCGCGACCCGGCGGCGGCGACCCTGGCCGAGCTGGCGCGCTCGCTGGATCGGCGGGTGCTGCCGGCCAGCCAATGTCGTATCGACGCCCGCGCGACCACGCTGGGCGGTGCTGCGGCCCGTATCCTGTTCGTGGAAAAACAGAGCCAGCCCGGCCCGGCCCATTATGGGTTCAGGGCCGGCTACTACGAGAGCCGGCCAGCCGAGGCGACCGGTGCCTACCGCGTGGACCGCGTTGCCGGTGACTGGCTGATCACGCCGGCCGGGCCGGCAGCGGGCGCCTGATTCGGGCTGCCCGGCCGGCGTGTACCGCACGCCGCCAGGTGGCGACTTCCAGGCCGAGCGGCGCCATGGGCGGGCCGGCTGCTGCAGCGCCGCCCCCGGAGCCAAGCCCTAGGGATAACTGATACGCAAAACAGCGTGCCGCTGATCCACCGGCTCGAGATGCACCCCAAGCTCGGGTCGGCGCGCCCGGATACTGCTCAGCCAGCGTGCAACCTCGGCCCGGCCGGGCGGCGCGGCCAGTGTCTTGCGCTGGCGACTGCGGTGGCGTGGATCGGTATCCAGCGGGTCGGTGGTTTCGACAACACGACCGACAAATCGGATCACATTGTCGGCACGTGCCGGCACGGCCCCGCCGAACACAATCGACAACGCCAGCAGCACGAACGCGGTCGGTCGTGCTCGGGACAGCGCGGGCTCGCGGCGCTGCCGATGACGGATCGATTGACGCTCGCCTGATGCCACCTTGCTCCCCCCGAACGCTGCAGCGCCTGCGATCTAGATCATGTTGCGGCGTTCTTGTAGTAAGCGGTTGGCTCGGAAAAAAATCAATGCGCCAAAAGTCAGGGGGCCGGACCGGGCGCATGACAACCCGGGCCGTGCCCCGGCAGGCGATCCTGTCGGCTCGGGCCGGGCGGGGTGCGTATGGCGGCGGCGTCTTACTCGGGCTTGCCAGAGCGTTGATCGTTACGGCGCAGCTTGGCCCGGCTGGGTTTGCGATTGCCCGAGCGCGGCGCTTGGCGTGCCGCCTTGCGTGCGGCGGCGGTCTGGATCTCTGCCTGCAGCTTCAGGTAGTTGGCCACGCGTGCCGCGTCCAGCGCGCCGGTGGCGATCGCCTGGTTGATGGCACAGCCCGGCTCCCGGTCGTGACGGCAATCGCGAAACACACAGCGCGCGGCCACGGCGGCCACATCACTGAACCCGTCCTCGTCGAGAGCTTCTTCGCCGGTGGGTTTCAACTCGCGCATGCCGGGCGTGTCGATCAGACAGGCCCCGCCCGGCAGGCGCCAGAGCGCACGATGGGTCGTGGTGTGGCGCCCGCGGGCATCGCGCGCCCGTGTTGCGCCCGTTTTCATGCGCACGTCGCCCAGCAGAGTGTTCGTCAGCGTGGATTTGCCGGCGCCGGAGCTGCCCACCACCACCGCACTCGTGCCCGGGGCGAGCCAGGGCGATAACGCGGTCACGCTGGCGGCCGCGCGCGCATCGACGGCCACCACCGGAATATCGAGCGCGGCCAGGCGCTCACGGGCCGCGCGGGCCAGCGCGCCGTGGCTCGGGTCGCCGTCGGCATGGGTCAGAACCACCACGGCCCGAGTGCGCCCGCGCACCAACGACAAGTAGCGTTCGATCCGGGGCAGGTTGAAGTCCTGGGTCAGGCCCATGACCAGAAACACCACATCGATATTGGCGGCGATGAGCTGCTGGCCGTAATGTTCCCCGGCGGCGGCGCGGGTCAGCGCACTGGCTCGCGGCAGCAGTGCCCGGGCCTCGGCCCGGCCATCCGCGGCCCCGGTGATCAATAGCCAGTCGCCCACGCAGGGCCGCTCGCCCGGGGCCAGATTCGGGCGTTGCCAGGCCGGCAACGACACCACGTCGAACGCATCGGCCGATGCGTCGCTGACTTCGTAACCGGTGCGGTGCTGGGCCACGACTCGTGCCGGGCGGGCCTCGGGGCTCGATCGATGCGTCTCGGCGATCACCTCGGCCCAGGGGCCGGTCTGTGGCCAGCCGTCGAACGGCCAGCCCAGCGCCTGCAGACATTGAAAATCCGGCGTCACGGGGTATGCGGGGTCATGGGGGTAACAAATGGCGTGGCTTGCGCCACCAGTCTGCAATATAAGCCCGGGATTTGCCCGGCTCGTGTGCTCGACCACGCGGCGCGGGCCGCAGGCGCGCTATCATTTGCCGTTGATTTTCTGCTTGCCTGGCCAGTCATGTCGTCTGCTCGTCATTTCACGCTGCGTTTTTCCTGCCCGGACCGCGTGGGCATCGTCGCGCGCGTGGCCGGTTTTCTGGCCGAAGCAGGCGGCTCGATCCGGCGCTCCAGCCAGCATTCGGATAGCCGCACGGGGCGTTTCTATATGCGTGTCGAGGTCGATGCCGCTTCGCTCGGGATCAGTCTGGACACGCTGGCCGCACGGCTCATGCCGATTGCCGACGAACTGGACATGGACTGGCGCCTGGCCGACAGCGCCGTCAGGAAACGCATCGTCATCCTCGTCTCGCGCCAGATGCACTGTCTCTACGATCTACTCGAGCGCTGGCGCTCCGGCGAGCTGGATGTCGATATCCCGTGCATCATCTCCAACCACGAAGACGCGCGCGGCCTGGTCGAGTGGCACGGCATCGATTTTCACCATGTGCCGGTCGACAAAGACAACAAAGACGCCGCCTGGCATGCCATCGACGATCTCTTCGCCGCCGCCAATGCCGACACCATGGTGCTCGCGCGCTATATGCAGATCCTTCCGGCCTGGCTCTGCGACGCCCACGCCGGGCAGATCTTGAACATCCACCACAGCTTTCTGCCGAGCTTCGTCGGCGCATCGCCGTATCAGCAAGCCTGGGAGCGGGGCGTCAAGCAGGTGGGGGCGACCTGTCACTACGTCACCCCCGAACTCGATCAAGGCCCCATCATCGAGCAGGACGTCACCCGCGTGACGCATAACGACGCCGTGCGCGATCTCGTACGCTACGGCAAGGACATCGAAAAGGCTGTTCTGGCACGTGGCCTGCGCTATCACCTGGAAGACCGCGTGCTGATCAGCGGGCGACGCACGATCGTGCTTTAACAACGCGCGGGGAGCGCCCAATCACGGGGCAGAGCGTGTCGTGCCGAGGCAAGGCGGCGGACTGGCGGCCAAGCCGGGGGAGGGCCCAAAGCGTGCAAGCGCTTTGAGCGGTCGCCTGCCGCGCTCTGGTGACGATCACGCGAAAGGTCAGTAGTCGTGATGTCAGTGGACGACTACACAGCGTTAAAGGACGCCGCGTACTCGCTTTAGAACTTATAAAATGCGGAACGCTTATTAAATGCGATTCATGATCGTGAGTCAGGCCGAGAGAGTGAACGAGACGTAGCCGAGCGAAACTCTTTTCCTCTGAACAGGCCTGGGAAGATTATCTCTACTGGCAGAGAACTGACGAAAAGCAGTCAAGCGCGTAACTGCGCTTATTAAAGACATCACCCGAGACTCGTTCGAAGGCATCGGAAAACCAGAATCACTCAAACATGCGCTGTCTGGATTTTGGTCACGCCAAATAAACCAGACGAACCGCCTAATCTATAAAATCGATGGCGATTCGATACTAATCGCCCAGCTTCGCGAGCTCTATTAAAGGTCTAAGGCCGAGGCTTAGTTGTCTGCGGGCTAGCCGAAAGCCGCGCAAAAGGCCGCATGGGAAATGAGGGCCGGCTAACCACGGTTTAACCATCTTTAGCGGCAATTTTTCGATAAACCGTGGTCTGTCCCTTATTACGTAATTAAAGCGCGCCGAAGCACTTGGTAGTGGTCCTTACCCGCTTCGTTTAAAAAGCCAACGAAATACGGTTTGAGGAGATAAACGGCTATCGCTGTCGAAAGCAGCAGTTCAACCCCAGCTTGAATCTCGAAGTCGTCCTGTTTATCGCTAACGATACATAGCTCCGAGCTGTCTACGTCAGCAAGAAACAGTTCGATCTCATCGACCGGTAGCTTTGCTACGTAACTCACACCTATATGCGGTCGCATCTTTTTCATATCGTATAACGCCCAAGCTCAGTTGTGGCCGTGCTAGTGGACATCAACTGCAGCGACCTGTTAGGCCTTCTGAGATATCGACTCAAGCCATGATGCGGAACCAATCCTTTACCGTGAGCTCCAGGCGATCTACCTCATCTTCTGTCATAGGGCTACAGTGCGCGATGGGTCCGCGCAACATATTCAAGCTAGACATGACTTTTTCTACTGCTCGACGGCTTGTGAATATGGTCCCGAAAACGTCCCAGTTCGAATTTATTATCACTGCGAGTTGACCAAAAGTAGTGTAGTCGATTGGATCTTCTGAGCGCCTTGTCATGCCGCTGTCGATCTCTTTCTGAATCAATCCCTCGGCCGATTTCACTACGTCAGCGGGAATCCGCCCACTGCTCCACCAATTACCTGGCTCGGCATCCGCGAGGGTTTCGGTAATGAGCTTCCTAATTGATTGCTCTAGACAGTAGAAGGCTTCGTAGTGAATAGCCATTTCCGAAGCTTCGTTTCTGACGGACTCTTCAAATTGCGGATAGTACCGCTTCTTCGAATTGTCCTTATCCACAGGCAAGTGTCCCAATTCGACGCGATAGGCCTGCTCTACAGCTTTCAATTCTTCTGAAACCAAATAACCAGACATTCCGAAGGATCGAACCAGATCTGATTTGCCTGGATTATTCATTGCCACCACTCAACAAATTTTCTCGAAGGCTTTTGAAAATTGCATTGAAAACGGCAATATCGGACGTTGCTGGGAGATTCAGGTTTATAGTGTATGAAAGATTCATGCCCAAACTAGCATGCTTAGCATCATTGGAAGGTTTAGAGTGATTTACATTTTCCGCATTTTGTTTCTTTTGCCCCGTATTTTTGACTTCCGCTTCAATAACAGGTGAATCAAACTTCGCAAATTGTCTCAACGCGTTTATGCAGTTCAAGACGAGACTAGGTACTGCGGAGTCATCTCCTGCCCCAGTTTCTTCTATTATTAGACCTTTTAGCTCGTCGTCGGTCAGCTTGTGCACATATTCATTTCGCTTGTATAACGGTCCGTAGCCTATTTTTAGTGCCGATGCTGCAGCAGCTCCCGAAGTGCTGGGATTACGAAACTGTATATAGAGCTCGGTAGGCG
Source organism: Lysobacterales bacterium (assembly GCA_002715985.1). GTDB lineage: Bacteria > Pseudomonadota > Gammaproteobacteria > Nevskiales > Salinisphaeraceae > Salinisphaera. Next base: position 10,387 of record PBAO01000009.1, read on the forward strand.
TCCCATCAGCCCCCGCGAATCCAATTTTTTTCAGATAAGATGCAATTTGATTGCCGGATCCACCCTTTATGCCGAGAATAGTCTTTACGAAATCTTGACTTACCGAGTCGGGTGTTGCGGCAGATTTGATGGCATTGAGTGCCTTCTCAATATTCCCGGTCGCAGTTATGTATGGTAACGACGCCATTTGATCTCCCCCTATTAGCAATAAAACGACTGAAGTCTGATGCTCGGCCTAACGCCGAAGCTCAGTTGCCGGCAAAGCGCGCCGGCGCTTTGGGCGGTCAACTGCAGCGTATCGTTAGCTTTTAAGCCCAAGTTCTCGTTTACCGATAGCTTTAACTTCTTGTAGACACGCTGAAATTGCAACAGCCTCTTCGTTAAACATGTCGATAGCTTGATTTGCTTGAAGAGCATCGTCTAACGACTTTTTGAACTGTTCGATCGCTTTGCCGACATCCTTTGACAGCAAGAATGCTGCTTGATCGCCCGTCCGCAATATATGTTGTTTTGCAACGCGCGAACCAGCCCAAAGCTCCACTATAGATTCTGGGCGCTGATCAAGCTTGCCGCCATTTTCTGCAAACTCGTTTTTCCAATCACGCACTCTCAACATATCGTGAAGCGAGTTGATTAATTGCCGGTATGCTTCAGCACGGAGCTCCCAAACTCGTTCAGCGCGAAATTTTCGAAAAGCAAAAAATGTCGCAGCCAATGCGCTTGTGATCCCAACAACAAGAGACAAAACGAGGTTGGTAGCGAGCGAAAACATCTCGGTAGCTAACGCCAAAGCTCAGTTGCCGCTGGAGCAGCCGAAGGCTGCGGCGGGAACCCGAAGCGCGGCAGCGCTTTGGGCGGTCAACTGCAGCGACACGTTGGGCGCTCGTAGAACACTGCTATCACTCCCGAGCGCGGTATGCTTCGCTTTCTACGACATTAGGCTGCTCTGCTCCAGCTCCAGCTCCCGACGATGACTGTGAAAAGGTTTGGGCAGTATCATTAAGATTTGCTTCTGCTTCGGCATTTACGTCTCGTACAATCGCTGCCGCTTTCTCTTTAGCGTCAGGTATCGGTTCGCCATTAGAACCAACCATGCCGTCAGGTTCGGGCAATGGTTGACGGTGCGCGAGCGTTGTGAATAGTTGCCCTATAGCTTGGACTGCCTGTTTAGATACTAACGTTCGCGAATCCGTGTGGATTTCTAACCCAGCTTCTTTATCAACAAGTGCGGTTTTACTGGCACTTTCGAGATCAGTTTGGGGCTGAGCACGAAACCAGCCGACAAAGCTCCCTAGTAGACCCATAAAACCGATTAATATCGGCACCCAAGATATTGACGGTTTATGCCACAGGAAAAAAAAACCAATAAAAAGGGATGCGCCAGACACTAAAGCGGCAATCGATAAAAATACTTGACTTTTTTGCGGATAAAAATTCAGATCCGCATTCATTTTTGTATCGAATCTACCAAATTTCATGATTGCCCGCTAACAGACACAGTTCCGTCATTGTGTCTAGTTGGAGCGAAGACGGGAGCATTCACATAGAACCATTCGTAGGGCTTATTGAATAGCCTAATGACTTTGAGAGGGTCTGATCCGTAAATTATTTTTGTGCTTGAATCGATGAAGCAGCGTTCTATGTCGAAAGTAGCGGAGTTAACATAGAGTTCACAGTTATCGAATCGGCACGCAACAAATTTGTATCCATCAATTTGGATACCTTTTCCGTTGTACCAGACCCCAGTCAGTATCGGCTTTTGGAGCAGACTAGCCAAGCCGCGAGTAATTTCGGTTTTTTGATCGGACATTCGAACTCCTTTTCATTTCGCTCAACGCCGAAACTCAGTTGCCGCCGGAGCGGGCGAAGCCCGCGGAGGGAACCCAAAGCGCGCCAGCGCTTTGGGCGGTCAACTGCAGCGATCTGTTAGGCATCTTCTTTCGGCCACTCCCCGTTAATAAACTCTACAGCCCCGGACCAGTGGTCTCGTATGCTCGGATTGAGTTCCTGTCTTTGCCATAGAAGAACGCTCGAAACTGCATAGTCTATGGCCCATTCTGCATCTGACTGCCCATACGACACATCCTGTCTGGATTGGAACCAAGGATGTCCATATATGGCCAAAGTTACGTGAGGTGTTCTCGATTCGAAACGCTTGATGTCTGCTAGTTTTAGTCCTGACGCGACTAATGCCGTAAATCTCTCGCTATCTCGAATCCGGTCATGTGTCTTTTCTATCGCGCTCGTCAGATCTCTAAAATCACGCAAACCTGACGTGGCAAAGAATGCTGAGTTCAATCCTTCGTGCGGGAGGAAATCGGTGATAGAGCTTGACCCATAAACAAAAAGAGCAGCGGAAAGGCAAACTGATTGCTCATATTCATCGGATTGCAGTTTTTCATACGCATTTGAGGCGAGCTTTTTCAGCAGCGAATCTTCGATGAATTCGAACCTCGAAACTTCAGAAAATTCGATATCAAAATAAAGTGGAATAGATTTTTCCAAAAATCGTCTCGTAAAAACTCGGAAGTCATCCATTACGCTTTGCTCTGGCACCATCGCATGATGCTGAACAAGGTTTCTATATTGATTGAGGTTCCTTAGCTCCTGGCGGTATGGAATTTTTATATTCCTAGCTTTGAAAGGTGGGTGCTTGTCAATTTCAGCAAGCATCGACTCAAAATCAATATTTAAAGTTTTTTCGCCTCTTATTTCGTGGTGTAAAAGTACGGCTTTTGTCAGAATTTCAATCGCAATATGGAAGTTATGAACGGCAATCATTCGCTCTAACTCGGAGGCCAACTCACTTTCACATACTGCGTTGAAATAGAACTCCTTCGATAATAATAATCTCCGGAGGACTATTTGAGGCAGCTTCTCCATATTCGATCTCGATGCCTAACGCCTAAGCTCAGTTGCCGCCGGAACGGCCAAAGGCCGTGGAGGGAACCCAAAGCGCGGCAGCGCTTTGGGCGGTCAACTGCAGCGATTTGTTCGGTATTAAGTTAATTACGCGCGTTGAATGTTTTTAGAAGATAGGTGTCGTTTAAGGCAACTTGAGAAAGTCCTGAATCCTTACAGACGGCTTTGAGGAAATCGATAAGGGCAGGTTCGGCGTTGCTTTTGCCGGGCACCTCCAATGCTTCATAAAGCAGCCGCATTTTATTTAGCACTATATCGGCGTCTGCGAATACTCCGATGACTTCATTCATTGCACGAGAGAAGTCGTCTCCACGAATGCTAAAGCGATTTCCAAGTAACCTTCTTGCTAAATCTTGCTTTTGCTTACGCCGCTCCAATCGATAAAAGAACCATGCAGAAACGGCCACACCGATAAGCCCTGAGAGCAACGAAGATACCAACGTAACTAGAACAGCATTATTATCCAATCGCTACTCCGGATATTCCTTTGATAGACCGAACGCCTAAGCTCAGTTGCCGCCGGAGCGGCCGAAGGCCGCGGAGGGAACCCGAAGCGCGGCAGCGCTTTGGGCGGTCAACTGCAGCGATATGTTAGCCATCGATTATGGCGACCAATACCAGCTCGAACGGTAGACGCTGATTTTTTGTCCCAAGAACGTCCAGACTCTACTTTCCCACATCAGTTTATTATCTTCGCCACCGAATTTAGAACGATCATTAAGTCGATTGAAAACAGATGCGGTTATAAACGATTGGTAAGGCGCGTCTCTGATATCACTCAGCTTCGCCGCTAGGTTGGGAGCGCGGTCAATCCATATCAGGTCGTTGGCCCCCCTGGCACCAGCGCGTACTGCCAAAACCGTGCCGGTGTCCACTCCGACTCCATGATCGATCTTAAAAGAGGCGTTATTGACTGAGTCATATTTAGCTTCAAACTTTGGGCGCAGCACCCGCTGAACGATATATTTGATCTGCAGCGCGCATTTTGCAGCGTTTGAGTTCTTTGAGTCACCGTAGAAAACCCCCATAATTCGATCTCCATCAAAGCTCACAACTTTGCCTCCGCAGTGCCTTATTACTCGCGCGGTTGCCGCCAAGAAGGATTTCATTATTTTGGCTGCTATACGCCGATCCAACTCTTTGGCTATCTTTGACGAATTGGAGAGATCCGCATATAAAAACGTGGCCTCTAGCTCTACTGCGCCCCCTGCAAGCGCGACTTCGCCGGTTTCTGGGACTTTTTGGCCATCGCGCTTATTCCATGAAGTGTTAATTATGGTTTGTACGTCGTTTTTTATATCGTCGGATAAGGCCATCTTTCAAACACTATATAAAAAATAAATAGCAAATGCCCAAGGAATCGTTGCTAAAAACAAGCTCGCCATTCCGCGCTTTACCCAATCGTACTTAGAGCACGCAATGCTGGCATTCGCGTGACATTGCCTAGCTAAATCCTCAATATATTTTTCATCGGTTAGCGAAACAACTTCAGATTGAAATTGAGCAACGTCTCTCGCACCAATCCCGCCAAAATAAATCAAAGATCCTTTAGGCCCTACAGTGCGAGGAAACGAAGATACCGCGCAGAAAAGTACGCTCAAACACAACAAAACTACTGCAAATGACGTGAATACTGCAGCTAATATGCTCCAGTTACAAGCGGCGGGAGATACGGCGGCTAAACCGCCAAGCATAGCCGTAGAAAGCGGTAGTACTAGCGAGAGGCGTTTATCTGCGGCCTGAATCCAGCCGAGCTGCCTAGCTAAGTTTTTTTCTAGAAAGTCAATTGTTTCCATGAGCGATTAAGCTCGCCAGTGGTTTTGCGTAAAGGGCTAACGCCTAAGCTCAGTTGCCGGCCGAAGCGCGATAGCGCTTTCGGCGGTCAACTGCAGCGATTCGTTAGGCTGGTTCAACTCACGCTTCCGGATGCCGAAAACCCAGCAGTGGAAATCCGCGAATTTCCTGAAGCCGAGCGTATAGGCCAAAAATACGTTCAGCGATCTTTTGACCCGTAGAATTCCTAATTCGCCTCATGGTTGCTTCAAGATCGCCTCTAAATTCCGGCATTTCAGATTTATACTTCGTAGCGTCCGCGATGATCGAATTAAATTCTTGTTGTAATTCGCTAGGAAATTCTCGGCTCTGAAGCGGCAAGAGAGTTATAACCGCGGTTTGTAACCGACTCCTGACATCACCACTTCCGACGCAGAGTTGCTGTACCGCCAAATACACCCTTTCTATTACCGACTCGGCGGCAGACCTCGTTTCAATGCTTTCCGTGTCTCTTGTTCCGAAACAATCCATGAGTCTCATTTACTGGCCTAACGCTGAAGCTCAGTTGCCGTTCGAAGCGCGGCAGCGCTTCGGACGGTCAAATGCAGCGCTTCGTTAGACCGCTACACCTAAGGCTGTACGGCGACTCAAGAGCGACAAGTACTCCCCCAATTCTTCTCGTCGTAAATCAGGTGATATCTCCCGAACGTTCATTCGCTCACTTCTTTCAAGGGTTTGTCTAAGCGATCCAGCTTGAATCACATTGACTTCGAACGCTTCTGAATGAACGGTAGCTGTACTGCCCGCCACATCTACGTAATGCATGTCGCTTTTTCGACCGGGCGACGGTATTCGGTTCGGGAAGTCGGCCAAATCTAAATAGTTGATACAAGTTGCCGGGCACCTCAGGCCGCATAGCTCGACGGAATCACTTGCCTCAGGGATAGCGTACGCGACAAATCTACGCACCCCACTCGCTTGCAATAGTAGATCCACATTTTTAAGAGCTTGCATCTGATGATGTGGCGCATTAAAGCGCTTGGCACCCGATCTCTTCATGCGTTTATGAAAACGTTTCATCTGGATGATAAGAAACATACCACCCATATTCGTGCAATGGTCGAAACCGAACGATTTCTCTTCCTCCTGAGTAAGGCCGATCCAGAAGACATCCAAACCGAGAGCTCGTGGCAGACCAGCACAGAAGTTTAGTTCTAATGTTTTTTCGGAAAGACGCATTCAACTCTCTCTTCTTTCTAACGCCAATTCGACGACATTTGTAGATATAACACGCAAACAGTATTAGCGGATTGTCGACATAATTTTGCCGTAACTGGTTGATTCTGCGATTTGCGGCGCTCCAAGATGTCTACCTAACACGCCGGACAATTGTCGACGTTGTCAGCGACCGGATCATTCCGAGTTCAGCCCACCAAAAAAGTGCGTGGCGTTGATCCCAAGATGATCAACGTCATACCCCCCTTCCTGAATCACGCAGATCGGCTTGCCTGTCGCGGCCAGTAAACGGCCCATCTGCCCAAACCCTTCGGACGTGACGGATACCTTGGCCTGAGGGTCTTCGTAATAGGTATCAAACCCGAGGGCCACGACGATCACGTCGGCCTCGAACAAGCGGATTGCGGTCAGAGCTTCTTCGAACTTGTCGAAGAAGAATGCCTCGGACGAGCCGTGGGGCATGGGGAGGTTGAGGTTGTAGCCGAAGCCTTTGCCTTCGCCGCGTTCATCCTCGTAGCCGGTGACGACGGGGTAGAAGTTGGTGGGGTCGCCGTGGATGGAGACGTAGAGGACGTCGTCGCGTTGCCAGAAGATTTCCTGGATGCCTTGGCCGTGGTGCATGTCGGGGTCGAGGACGGCGACTTTGTCGTAGGTCTGGCGCAGGTAGTCGGCAGCGATGGCGGCGTTGTTCAGAAAGCAGAAGCCGCCGGCGGCGTCGGGGCGGGCGTGGTGGCCCGGCGGGCGACAGATGGCGTAGGCGCTGGTCTGGCCGGCGGCGATGTCGTCGGCGGCGGACAGGGCGCACTGGGCGCTGGCATAGGCCGCGTGCCAGGTGTCGGGGCCGATGGGGGAGCTGCCGTCGGCGATGTAGTAGGCCGTTTCCGCGAGGATGCCCTTCATGGGGTTGTTCTTGCGGACGTAGATATTGGACATGACTTCCGCGCCCCAGTCCTCGGGCCAGCGACGATGGGCGGATTCGAGATAGCGCAGATAGCCCATGTCGTGCACGGCAGAGATGGGGCGCATGCCGTGGTCACGCGGGGTATCGATTTCGACGCCCATGTCGGTGAGTGCGGCCAGAAGCGGCGGGATGCGGGCCGGCACTTCCTGCGGGGCGCGCATGGCACCGCGGGTGAGATAGCTCTGGGGGTGGTGCAGGTTCTGGGTTTCGTCGAAATAGGCTTTCACTGCGGGCATCCGTTCGGCTTTGTGGGATGGGCTTTTTCGGCCCGTTGAGATGGGTTGAACATACGCTTTGGGGTGTTTGGGCTGCAATGGGTTTTCGGTCTTAGGTGGGTTTTGGTTTGCGACTGTCGCTTGCTCGCAAGTCGCTTCAGCTGGGCGAATCGGCTATGGAGTTGAACCACTTGCCAGAATGCCTTGAGGCCCGGTTTCGCGCTGCAGCGCGAGTCACTTTCGTTTGCTTGTCCAAACGAAAGTAACCAAAGGAAAGGACCCCCTACATATCCGCCCGCTACGCGGGTACGCGCAGCCGCACAGATTGCCTGGGACACGGCCAGAACTCGCATCGCTTTGGCGATGCTCAGACAACTGGCCGCGCTGGCGCGGTGCGCCAGACACCCAGGCAACCTGCGCGTCTGCGCCGGCTCTGAAGGGACTGCGAATACAGGCGCGGCTCGGCAGGTGCGGCGTTGGGCCAAATCATGAGGCGCCTACCGCGTGGTTTGGCCCAACTCCCAAGCCTTGGTCGCCCGCGCTGTATTCTATCCGTTGCTGAAGGTGACGGAGACGCGGAGCGGCGACGGGTGTCCGGCGCACTGCGCCGGCGCGCAAAGATGTTTAAGCATCGCGAAAGCGATGTGAGTCCTAGAAAATCATTTATGGGCGCGTCCCGTCGACGTGAGCATCGGCGTGCACCCGCGAAGCGGGCGCCGAGGACGGTGTCTTTTGTTTTGGCTACTTTTATTTGGACAAGCAAATAAAAGTGGCTCGCACAGCAGTGCGAAAACGCCCAGCTAACGCAGCAGGTGAGCGGTCTAACTCAAAAAGCCTGACACCTGCGAAAGTGACACGATAAAGCGGTGCAACGGTCGAACGATGCCCGCAAGTCATGCAACCCCCGAACAACACGCACAAAAAAGGCGGCCCGAAGGCCGCCTCATCAATCAGGCGAAGCTGATGGATCAGCTGCCATCGGGCACGGTCTGTGCCTCGACGAATTCCATCAGGCCTTCTTCGCCGCCTTCGCGGCCGATACCGGAGTGCAGCATGCCGCCGAACGGGGCGTGGGCAGCGGGGCCGGTGCCGGTGTTGTAACCGCAGTGGCCGAAGTGGAGGTTGCCGATGATCTTGTGGGCACGGTTTTCGTCCTTGCCGAAGACATACGAGGCCAGGCCGAAGACGGTGTCGTTGCCCATCCTGAGCGCTTCTTCGTCGGTCTCGAACTTGATCATCGGCACGAGCGGGCCGAAGGTCTCTTCCTGGCAGCACTTCATGTCGTGCGTGACGCCGGTGATGACGGTGGGCGGGTAGAAGAGGTTCTTGTCGGAGTCGAGCTCGTCGGGGTGCTTGCCGGCGACGAGTTCGGCGCCCTTGGACAAAGCGTCCTTGACGTGGTCGTGAACCTTGTCGAAGCCGGCCTTGTTGATCAGCGGGCCGACGTCGATGTCTTCGTCCATGCCGTCGCCGACCTTGAGCGCCTTGACCTTGTCGACGACCATCTTCGAGAACTTGTCGTAGACCTTGGACTGCACGAAGATCCGGTTGGCACAGACACAGGTCTGGCCGCCGCCGCGGAACTTGTTGGCGATGAGGTTCTCGGCCGCGGATTCCAGATCGGCGTCATCCAGCACGATGAAGGGCGCGTTGCCGCCGAGCTCGAGGCTGAGTTTCTTGACGTGCTCCTTGGACTGCTCGACGAGCAGCTGGCCGACGCCGGTGGAGCCGGTGAAGGAAATGACCGGCACGTCAAAGTTGGACATGAGCTCGCCGCCGATGTCCTTGGAGCTGCCCATGACCAGGTTGATCATGCCCTTGGGCAGGTCCAGGCGCTCGTGCATGATCTGGAACATGGCGATCATGGTCAGCGGCGTTTCGGTGGCCGGCTTGATGACCACGGGGCAGCCGGCAGCAAGTGCGGGGGCGATCTTCTTGGCGATCATGCCGATCGGGAAGTTCCAGGGCGTGATCAGCCCGGCCACNCCGATGGAGCGNTTGTAGATCGTCCACTTGCAGTTCTTGGCTTCTTCTTCNAGCTTCTGCGGGGCNANCGCGTCTTCCATNGTCTCGGCGTAGTAGCGGAAGAAGCTGGCGGCGTAGTCGACCTCGCCCTGGGCTTCNTTCCACGGCTTGCCGTGNTCNAGNCANAGGATACGGCCGATTTCCTCTTTTTCNTCGGTGAGTGCCTCGANNCAGTCNTCGAGCCATTCGCGNCGGGTCTTGACGTCNGGCACGTGGGNNCGCGCGGCNTTGGCGGCATCGATGGCGCGNCGGGTTTCGTCGGCGGCCATGTANGGGATTTCGGCGAGNGTCTTGCCGTTGGCCGGGTTGAANACNNCGNNNGTTTCGCCGGAATCGGCCTTGTCGACCCATTGACCGTCGATATAACCGGCNATGTTCTTGAGCAGATACGATTCGATCATGNGATNCGGGTCCTTTCGACGCGATGCACNCTCGNGCTCAGGCGTCTTTCAAATGACATGCGCTGAGCATCGAGGCGCACGGCGCGGGTTTCAAATCAGACAGGCGATACAGATCACCGGACAGCTGTACCTTACTGCGAACTTGGTGCATAGCCGAAACGCTTGCTGACCGGGTTGAACAAGGTCTCGCCGCGCTGCCAGCGGGCCAGGTTGGCGGCGAACTGGTCGATCAGCGCTTCGCGCCAGCCGACGAAGTCCCCGGCCATATGGGCCGAGATCAGCACGTTGTCGTAGCCCCACAGGGCATGATCGACCGGCAGCGGCTCGGTTTCGAAGACATCGAGTGCCGCGCCGGCGATCTCGCCGGCCTCCAGGGCGGCGACGAGATCATCGGTGACCACGATCGGCCCGCGGCCGATGTTGATCAGGCGCGCGTGCGGTGCCATGGCCTTGAAGCGGCCTGCGTCGAACAACGCCTGTGTGTCGTCGGTCAGCGGGGCGGCGATGATCACGTAGTCGGCCGCGGGCAGCAGGGTGTCGAGATCGCTCTGGGCGTGGATGGCGGAAAACGTCTCGTCGCCGGGTTTCTCGCGCCGGGCCACGCCGACGACATCCATGCCGACAGCGCGGCACAGCGTGCCGATACGCCGGCCGATGGAGCCGGCCCCGACCACCAGCGCCTGCTTGTGCTCGATGGTTTCGGTGTCACGATGCACCCAGCGCCGCTCCTGCTGGTAGAGCACGTTCTGCTTGGTGTCCTTGGCAAAGACCAGGATCACGCCCAGCACGTACTCGGCGATATTGCGATCGAAGATGCCCTGCGCATTGGTGACCGGGATATCGGACTCGACCAGGGCATCGAACATGAGCTGATCCACGCCCGCGCTGGCGGCATGGATCCAGGCCAGCGAATCGGCGGCGTCCCAGGCGGCTTCCAGCGCTGCGGTGCGAAAATCGGTGACCAGCAGCACCTGACTGCCGGGCAGGGCCTCGCGCAGGCTGGCTTCGTCGTGGGCCAGCACGACATCGGCCTCGGCCTCGATACGTTCCAGGCCCGGCGGCCGGGTCTCGCCGTCGGTGAGTACGGTGATGCGCAGGGGCTGCGACGGGGCGGCTGGCCCGGGTTGGGACATCGATCCTCGATTGGCGCGGTGGGTGCGCGGTAGCGAATGACCAGTCGACGTTATCCGCCCGTCTGACAAGGCGTCAACACGGATCGCGGGATTGCGCGGCGCCGATGCTTGACCGGCGTGATCAGCGGTGCCTACGCTCGCCGTAATGAGCCCGTCGCCGGTGTCCGGCTGCCCGCTCGTTGTCCCCGTCCCATCGATGAAAAGAGGTCAGCCATGGCTGTGAATATGGATGCCAGCGCCGACGTGCTGCCGCCGGAACCGGACAAGCGCTATGTGCGCGACAAGATGGTCTGGAACCCGGCGATGCACGCGATTCCGATCTCGGGCATTCGGCGTATGGTCAACCGCGCGGCCGAGCTTGATGATGTGGTGCATCTGTCGATCGGCCAGCCGGATTTCGCCACGCCCCAGCACATCATCGATGCGCATATTCATGCGCTACAGGCCGGCCAGACCGGCTACACGATGGATGCGGGCCTGCCGGAGCTGCTCACGGCCCTCAAGGAGTATTACAACGCCAAGTATCGCTCCACGCTGGATGAAGACAATTTCCTGATCACCACCGGGGCCACCGAGGGCATCTATCTGCTGCTGACGGCCATGGCCGCCCCCGGGCGCGAGTTCATCATCGCCGACCCGACGTTTCTGCTCTATGCGCCGCTGATCCGCATGAACGGCGGCCAGATTCGTACCGTGCCGACCAAGGCCAGCGAAGGCCATCAGATCGATGCCGAGCGCATCATCAACATGATCGGGCCGAACACACACGCGATCGTGCTCAATTCGCCGTCCAACCCGACCGGCACGGTCTATCCGCGCGAGACCATCGAATGGCTGTGCCAGGAAGCGGCCTATCGCGGGGTCGAGATACTCTCCGACGAGGTCTATGACAACCTCATTCTCGACGATATCGATTATCCCAGCGTGCTCTCCTGTGCCACGGACATGGACGGCATCGCGGTGGTGTCGAGCTTTTCCAAGACCTATGCCATGCCGGGGCTGCGCGTGGGCTGGATCGTGGCCGATCAGAACACGATCCGTACGCTGCGCCGCTATCACATGTTCACGACGACCGTGGCCAGCACGCCTGCCCAGTGGGCCGGGGTGGCCGCGCTCTACGGTGACCAGTCGTGCATCACCGAAATGGTCACCGAATATGCCCGCCGGCGCGATCGTGTGGTCGATCTGATCGGCGACACGCCGGGGCTGACCGGCTACTGGCCGCAGGGCGCGTTCTATATCGCCCCGTCCCTGCCCGACGGTGTGGACGGGGGCCGGCTTGCCATGCGCATGCTGGAAGAAACCGGCGTCTGCGTGATTCCGGGGGATGCCTTTGGCGAGCACTCCTCCAACCTGTTGCGCATCAGCTACTCGACCTCGATGGAGAATATCGAGGAAGCGTTTGCCCGCATGATGCCGTGGCTGGATCGCCAGCCGGAGCTGGTGCGTTACAAGTAAGACGACGGCCTGATGTAAGAAAGCCAGCTCGGGTTACCCGGCGGGCTTTTTTCTGGCCGGCGTCGGCGTGTTACGAGGCACTTGATGAGCCACAGGCGGGCGCCGGTGCGCCGTGTTCCTTGGCTACGGCCGGCATTTCGTCGTAATAGCTCACCCGTACGGGATAGACCTCGCCGGCATCGTTATGGATATTGCCGATGCCTTCGTATTGCACGAGGCGTTTGGTGTCCGGGTCATAGGTCAGCTTGAGCGACTGGACCAGATGATTGACCAGGAACATATCCAGCTTGGCGGTGAAGACCACCGCCGGTTGTCCCTCGAATCGGGCGGTGCCGGTCTTTGAGGCCTTGAGATCGATCACGCTCTGGCGCCCGGCGGCGGCGAACTTGAACTTGATGGTGCGGCCGCTTTGCAGTGCGTCGAAGCGGTTGCGCACCAGCTCGTTGAACCCCGAATCCGCGGCCATGGGCGGATCGATCGTGAAGGTCTCGTTCTGGCGATCGGCGTCGGCCGACTCGCGCTTGTACATCGTCCAGGTGCCATCGTCGTGCGAGATGCCTTCGAGATAGCCCGATGCCGGCATTGTCATCTCGTAGACCGGCACGGTCTGGCTGGCCGAAAAATCCATGTGCTTGGTGGCCACGACCTGGCCGTCGCGCCCGACGTAGGTGACGTCCCAGTCCGTGATTCGGCCGTTTTGGCGGCTGAGTTCGTGATGCTCGGTGTAACGATACTGGCCACCGTCCAGCGTATAGGCATAGCCGTTGAAGCAGCGCGGGCCGTTGGGGCCGGCGGCTGCGTTGGCCGGCTGGGCCGGGCTTGTCGCGGGCAGGCCGGCCCCCAGGACGACGAGCAGGGCAGCGGTGTATCGCGTCTTGTCATACGGCATAGATGAGTCCTCAATCAGCCGCGGGGCGGCGGGGCGTGAACAGATAATGGGCAATGCCCCATTCGTTGCCGTTTGCGTAGCCGAACAATTCGGCCACGGCCATGAAGAACATACGCCATCGGTTGAACCAGCGCTCGGCATCGCGCTGGCCGTAGGTGTCCACCATCAGCGGCATCAAGGCCTCGCGGGCGGCGTCCATCCTGGCCAGCCAGGCGTTGGCGGTGGCCTCGTAGTGCTGGCCGGACAGCCACCAGGATTCGCGCAGGATCAGGTCGTCCTGAAACCGTGCGAACAGGTTTTCGCTGGGCATGATGCCGCCGGTGAAGAAATAGCGGGCCATCCAGTCGTTGTTGGCCTTGTCGACGAACGGGTAGGCAAAGAACTTGTGTGCAAAGACATGCACGAACAGCCGCCCGTGATCGTCCAGCCAGCTTGCGCATTTTCCGAACAACGTGCGGTAGTTGCGCATGTGCTCGAACATCTCGATCGACACGATCCGGTCGAAGCGCTTGTTGCCCGGCTCGAAGGTGTTGATGTCACAGGTCTGGACGGTGAGATTGGTCAGACCGCGCTCGGCCGCCGTGGCCTCGATCCACTCGCGCTGCCCGTTGGAATTGGATACGGCCAGGATCTCGGCGTGCGGGTAGCGTTTGGCCGCCCAGAGCGAGAACGAGCCCCAGCCGCAGCCCAGGTCGAGGATGCGATGGCCGTCGCGGATCCGCGCCCGGTCGGCCGTCAGCGCCAGCATGGCGTGCTCGGCCGTGTCCAGATCGGTGACGCCGTGCTCGAACAAACAGCCACTGTATTTCAGATGCGCACCCAGCACGGTCTTGAAGAAGGCCGGCGGCACTTCGTAGTGCTGGGCGTTGGCATCGGCGGTGTGTTGGGCGATCGGCCCGGACGAGGCCCGGTCGAGAAAGGCACGCATGTGCTCGTTGCGTTTGACCGGGTCGGTGGCTTCGGGCGCTTCCAGACGAGAGGCGATCAGCCGGCGCATGCCGGCACGGGCGATACCGTCGGGCACCCAGCCGCGTTCGCAGGCTTCTATGGGTAGGCTATCCAAGCGAAGAACTCCTTGTTCGGCAATTCAGCAGCGGGATTATCGTTTCGGCGGCCAGGGAATGAAGGCATTGGTGGTACGCACATACTCATCGTGGCCTTCGCGCTTGTCCGCGGCGTCCTTGCCTTCGACCGTGGGCACGCCCGAGACCTTGAGCAGCAGAAACGCCATGAGCACGGGGCTGATCAGCGTGGCCAGCCAGTAGCTGGCACCGATGGCCAGCACCACATAGGCCACCCAGTGCAGTGACTCGAAAAAATAATTGGGATGGCGCGAGTAGTACCAAAGCCCCTGACGACAGACCTTGCCCTTGTTCTCCGGCCTGGCCTTGAACGCCTTCAGCTGGGCATCGGCGGTGCCTTCGCCGATCACCGAGACGAGCCAGACGACAATGGCCAGCGCCCCCGTGACCAGCGACGGGCCCTCGTCCATGTAGGCGATGACCAGAAAAGGGATGGCCAGCACCACGGCCGCGACTGCCTGAAAGATGAAAAAGCCCAGCAGATAGAGATCGGCCTTCTTGCCCCAGCGCTCGCGCGCCGCGGCATAGCGCGAATCCTCGCCGTGGTCCTTCATGCGCTTGGCCAGATACCCCGCCAGGCGCAGTGACCAGGCCAGCGCCAGCACCGCCATGATGAAACGCGCCGTAGAGGGAGCATCGCCGGCCAGGGCGTATTCCAGGCCGATGAGGCCGATCGAGGCCGACCAGAACACATCCACCCAGCCCGCCTGACGATTGAACAGCTGGATGACCCACACCAGAACCAGAAGGATCGTGGCCGTGGCCAGGGCCAGCCCGAAGGCAGAAAGCGCACCCATAACAGTGCCGAGAAGCGATGAATCGATGTGCCGAGCTTATCAGCCCCGGGTGTGATCTAGGTCAGGCGATGCCGCGAGATCGATACCAACGGCAGACCGACGTGGCCCGATACATCGACATGCCCCGGAAGACCCGAAAAACTGGCCAGAAACTGCGGGTGATAGCCATACACCAGCAACCCCACGCGATCACCGGCCTGCAGCCGTGTGGCGATGCCGTTCAAGTCCAGTGTGTGTTTGCCGACATCGCGCACCGGGCGAAGCTGGTCGTTGACCAGAATGGTCACCGCCTGTCGCTCGCGTTTGATGCCGATGCCGATGAATACCACCGGCGCCGGGCCGCCGCCGCTCAGCGTGAGCTCGAGGGTCGGAATACCGGCCAGCGCCTGATCGTCGCCATCGATATCGACAAGCGGCAGGAACGTGCCCCCGCTGGCCAGCTCGTCCAGATGCTGGGCGGGCAGGGCATTGACCAGGCGGGCCAGCAGTCCCGTGCCGTGGGCATCGCGGGTATCCGGATCCCGGTTGAACCAGTCGCGGATCTGGGTCTGCATGTTGGTGGCTGTGTATTGGGCAAGTCGGGCGACCCCGCCGAGCGTATTGCCCGACAGCGTGTTCTTGAGCAGATCGAGCCCGCCCGTGGCCGCCTGGCCGGAAAAGACATGATCCGGCTGGCGTGCCTCGGGCAGGGCGTCGAAGGCCAGCACCGTATCGTCGTCGAGCACGACGGCCACTCGCGGCAACGCAGCCGGGGCGGCGGCTCCCTTGAGCTTCCAGTCGAGATAGGCCAGCTCCAGGGCGGCCATCTCGGCCGGTGGGTCGCCGACGTTGAGATAGGCATCGGTCTCGTAGGCGATACGGTTGATGTCTTCGAGAAACGGCAGGCTGTGGCCGTGGCGCATCACCACCAGATGCACGTCGCGCCCGGCCGCGGTCAGCGCCTTGGCGTTGGCCAGCGCCTCGTTGAGATTGAACAGCGTATCGCCCACGCCCTGAATCAGCAGCGCGTCGGCGCCGAGATGGGCCAGCGCCTGATCGTCATCGCTTTCAAAAACCGCGATCGGGCTGTTGGCGTAGAGCTGGCGGGCCACCTTGTCGGATACGCCGCGACCCGTAATCGGCGAGGCCAGCGCCTGGCCCAGCGCGGCATACATGACCGGGTCGAGTTTGACGCCGGAGGTGGGCAGCCCGAGAGCCACCAATGAGGCCCCCCAGACGGTCTTGACGACGTTGGCCGGGGCCAGGCTGTAGCGTAGATCGTGCCACGTGGCGGTCGGGACGATCGCGGCCAGGCGGGCGTCACGCAGCGCGCCGGCCAGCTGGAAGGCGCCGCCATAGGACAACCCCAGCGCGCCCACCAGGGGCCGGCCGTCGCGGTGCGCCAAGCGGTGATGATTGGGCATCTCGGTCTCGGCCCAGTCGAGCAGGGCGACGATATCCCGGCCCTCGATATCCGGATCCATGATGTGAACATGGCCGCCGGAATCGCCGAAGCCGCGCTGATCAAAGCTGATGACGAAATACCCGGCATCGGCCGCTCGTCGGGCCGCGTCAGTCGAGGGCAGGGCACCCCCGGACAACGACTCGTACAGCGATGTCTCACCGCGCGCGGTCAGGCGCGAGCCGCCAAAGCCGTGGCCATGGAGAATCAGCGGAGCGCTTGCCCCGGCAGCCAGGGCCGGCTGCATGAGTGTGACCGCGATTTCCACGCCGTCGTGTGGCATGACCACGACCGTTTGATGATCACGAGCAGACAGGGCGGGAAAGACATCAGTATCGGGCACGAAAACCAGTGGGGCTTGCGAACAATCGCGCTAGCCTATGCGATCTTGGCGCCCGTGTAAGCGAAGACAATGGTCGAGGCGGCGTCAGGCAAGCGCACCATCCCAGGCTGGCGGATCACCGATCTCGGTGATGACGTGATCGATGAAGGCCGCGATCTTGGGGGGCGGCTCGCGCCCGGCGGCATGCAACAGATGGATGTCGCGTCGTCGCCCCGTGACTTCCCATTCGTGGTCTTCCAGTACGGGGACGAGTGAGGCGCTGGCCAGTTCCTGCTCGATCAGCCAGCTCGGAAACAGCACGAAGCCCTGGCCGAGGACAGCGGCCGCGCGCAGGCTGGCCGCATCGTCGCTGACCAGCGAGCCGGCCACGCTCAGTGGCACGAGTGCGGCCTCGTCGGGCGCACGACAATACCAGCGCTGGCGGCCGTATTCGCCCTGATAGCGCAGGCAGTCGTGGTCGGCCAGATCCGCGGGTGTGGCAGGCCGGCCCTGCCGGGCCAGATAGCTCGGCGCCGCGGCAAGCACATACCGCATGGGCGCCAGTCGATAGGCGATGAACGAGGAATCCGAGAGCTGGCCGACACGAAACGTCACGTCACAGCCGGCACGGACCGGGTCGATGGTCTCGTCGGTCAATCGCAGTTCGGCGGCGATTCCGGGATAGCGGCGTTGAAAACTGTTGAGTAGACGCACGACCTGGCGCTGGCCGAAGGCAACCGGGGCGTTGATGGTCAGTGTGCCCGCGGGGCTGTCGCTGTCGCCGAACAGAGCCTCGGTATGCTCATCGAGTGCACTGAGCCAGGGCCGCACCTGGTCGATATAGCGCTTGCCCTGTTCGGTCAACGTGACCGCGCGGGTATGACGATAGAACAACGGCTGCCCGAGCGCGGTCTCCAGCGCTGCGATCTGGCGCGATATCGAGGAGACGGCCCGCTGGCTCTGATGTGCCGCACCGGAAAACCCGCCGGCATCCACCACGGCCTTGAAAGTCCGGAGCGCGTTGAGATCAATGTTGCGATTCATGCAAATATCATTTGTCTTTCGAGCGATTGATGCAACCAAAACAGCGCGCATAATCGACGGCGTTGACACCACGGGTTGGCCATGCCGACCGCTTTGGAGTAGATGATCATGCAAAAAGGCAACGCACTCGTCGTTGGTGCCACCGGTATCACCGGCGGCAATCTCGCCCAGTATCTGGCGGCCAGCGGATGGACTGTTTACGGGCTGTCCCGTCGCCCGGCCAAGACGGCCGGCGTGATTCCGGTTTCCGCCGATCTGCTGGACGCCGATGCCACGAAGGCCGCGCTCGACGGCCTGCCGATCACGCACGTGTTCTATTGCACCTGGACCGCGCGCGATTCGGAAGAAGAAAACGAAAAAGCCAACGGCGCGATGATGAACAATCTGTTCGCCGCCCTGGATCCGTCGCGCATCAAGCACACCTCGTTGGTGACCGGCACCAAGCAGTATCTGGGCTCGTTCCACGACTATGGCAGCGGCCGGGTCGAAACCCCGTTTCGTGAATCCGCCGAGCGCGTACCGGGCCCGAACTTCTATTACACGCTCGAAGACATCATGCGTGATGTGGCCGAGCGTTACGGCATCGCCTGGAACGTGCACCGCCCGCATACCGTGATCGGCTATGCCCCGGGCAATGCCATGAACATGGGCACCACGCTCGCGGTCTATGCCTCGATCTGTCGCGAAACCGGGCGGGCCTTCACTTTCCCCGGCAGCCAGGAACAGTGGAACTTTCTCACCGACATGACCGAAGCCCTGCTTCTGGCACGGCAGATGGAATGGGCGGCTCTGGCGCCGGGGGCCCAGAACCAGGCCTTCAACACGGTCAACGGCGATGTCTTTCGCTGGCGTCGGATGTGGGCCGAGATCGGCGAATACTTCGGCCTGGAAGTCGCCGACTGCCCGGCCACGCCGCAGCCGCTGGAAACCCAGATGGACGGCATCGAAGACACCTGGCGCGAGATCGCGGCCAAGTACGACCTGGTCGAGCCCGATGTCAACGAGATCGCTTCCTGGTGGCATACCGACGGCGATCTGGGACGCACCCAGGAGTGCGTGAACGACATCAACAAGACTCGGGACTACGGTTTCACCGAGCATCGTGAAACCCGGGCCGCGTTTTTCGACCTGTTCGACCGGCTGGCTGCGGAGAAGATCATCCCGCCGCTGCACCGTGCCAGCAGCTGATACGGCGGTTCAGGACAAAAGAAAGCGGGCTTCGGCCCGCTTTTTTTAGGCCAGCGCTTCCAGGGCGGCCCGGATCGACGACGGCATCGCCACAGCCTGGCCGCTGGCTCGTTCGACGAAGACATGCGTGAAGCTTGCCGTGGCCGCGGCTGTGTCTTCATCGTTACGAAACACGCCAAAGCCATAGGTCACCGATCGGGTGCCGAGCTTGTCGACCCGCAGCCCGATGGAGACCGTATCGGGAAAGGCCACAGGCGCGTGGTAGTGGCACTGGGAAGTCACGACAAACCCCACGACGGGTGCGTTCTGGATATCCAGGCCGCCGTGCTCGATGAGATAACGGTTGGCTGCGGTATCGAAATACGAGTAGTAGGTCACGTTGTTCACGTGGCCGTAGATATCGTTATCCATCCAGCGTGTACGCAACACACAGTGCCAGGGATAGTCGCCGCGGCTCGGGTGATCAGCCATGCGTCCGGTGTTCGAAGGGAGCGGGGCACCAAGCATACAAAAAAGCCGGCGCAAAATGCGCCGGCTCGGAGCGTGCGGGAGACGACACGCGTGGATCAGCGATTGACCACACGCCAGCTGCCATCGCTCTGGCGACAGGCGGTACCGGTGACCTGATCGGTCTCGCCTTCGACGTTGGCATTCATCGTGAACTCGCGACAGGGCTGGTCGCCGTCACGATAGGTGTTGGTCGGCGTGACCGAGTAGGTGCCGTTGGTGTCCGGGTTGCTCCAGCGCGAGGTATTGCCTGTCTGGTTGGATTCCAGGGCACTGCCGAACTGACGACGATCGCGTTGATCGAATCGGCCGCCGATGTAATTGCCCAGCGCACCGCCGGCCAGCGTGCCCACGACCGTGGCGATCGTCGAACCGGTGCCGCTGCCGATCTGGCTGCCCAGCGCGCCGCCGGCCACGCCGCCCAGCACCGTGCCGGTATCGGAATTGTTCCAGTCCGAGCCGGCACAGCCGCCCAGCAGGGCAACCGATACGGCGGCCGCGGCTATGATAGACATCGTCTTTTTCATGTGAGACTCCCTTGTGGGTTTGCAGGAAAACGCACGACGACAGCCGGGACGCGCGCCGTCGGTCGGATGGCCGTCATTGAGCATACCGCCCGCTTGACCTTCGATGAATAGGCTGGGGTCGTTCAATTCCGGGCGCGGGGTGTGTATCGTCGCGCCAGAACGACATACCTGCATGAGCAGGTTCACGCCAAGTGAGGACCCCGATGCGTGCATGGCTGATCGACGACGCCGAGAATTCAGACACCATGAGTCTGGAAGAGATCAAGACGCCGCGCCCCGGCGCTGACGAGATTCTGGTGGATGTGCGGGCTGTGGGGCTGAACCGAGCCGATCTCATGCAGCGCAAGGGCGCTTATCCGCCGCCGTCCGGCTTCGACCCGCGGCGCCCGGGGCTGGAATACGCCGGAGAAGTCGCGGCCGTGGGCAAGCGGGTCACGCTGCACAAGGTCGGCGACCCGGTCATGGGCCTGATCGGCGGCGGTGCCTATGCCGAAAAGATCGTGGTGCACGAGCGCGATACGATTCGCCCGCCGGCCTATTACGATCATGCTCAGGCGGCGGCCATGCCCGAGGCGTTTCTCACCGCCTATCGCGGGTTGTTTCTCGAAGGCGGTCTGGCGCCGGGCCAGTGGGCGCTGGTGCGCGGGGCGACCTCCGGTGTGGGCTTGGCGGCTCTGCAGCTGATCCACGCACTGGGCGCGCGCTCGATCGCCACCAGCCGCAGCCAGGAGCGTCTGGACGAAATGGCGGCCCGCTTCAAGGCGCAGGGCATGCCTCAGGCCTATGATCTCGGGCTGGTCGACGGCGACGAGGGCGTGTCCGAGGCCGTGCAAGCACAGACCGGCGGCGCTCATCTGGTGCTGGATTTCGTGGGCGCGTCGGCACTCGCCGACAACCTGGCCAGCCTTCGTCCCGACGGCCGACAGGTCCAGATCGGCATACTCGGCGGCGTCAAGACCGAGCTCAACATGGGCCAGCTGCTCATGCGCCGGCTCTCTATCGTGGCCATGACCATGCGCAGCCTGCCCATCGAGCGCAAGATCGAGCTGGCCCGCATGTTCGATGATCGTCTGCGCCCGCTGTTCGAGGCCGGGCGCCTGCGCCCCATCGTCGATCGCACCTTCGACTTCGAGGATGCCATGGCCGCGCAGAGTGCGATGGAAAGCGGCCAGCACATGGGCAAGATCGTGCTGGTACGCGATTGAACGAGGCCGCCGGTCGAGCGGTCAGCCCGGCTGCGGCCGGGCCTCGACGGCCTCCAGTGCGCGCCACATGAACCAGCTGCCCACCGAGCGATAGGGCCGCCAGATCTCGCAGGCGGCTTCCAGCTGTTTCGGCTTGGGCAGGCTGTCCCAGCCATAGACATGCGCAAAGCCCTTGCGCACACCAAGATCATGGATCGGCATGACGTCCGGGCGGCCCAGGTGAAACAGCAGCAGCATTTCGACGGTCCAGCGGCCGATACCCCGAATGGCTGAATAAGCGGCGATCAGCTCGTCGTCGCTATAGTCGGCCAGGCGTGTTTCGTCGGGCAGCTCACCGGCGACAGCGGCCGTAGCCAGTGCGCGCAGGCCGGCTTGCTTGTTGGCCGAGAGCCCTGCGCTGCGCAGGGTGTCGGGATCGGTGGCCAGGATCGCCCGCGGGCCGGGGGTCTCGGTCGTGCCCAGGACGCTCAGCACGCGGGCATGGATGGTGCCCGCGGCCTTGCCGGAAAGCTGCTGATAGACGATGGCGCGCATCAGCGAGTGAAAGACATCCGGTGCGGCCACCGAGCTCGGGGCATACGGCCCGCGCTCGGCGATCACCCGCGCCAGCAACGGATCCACGCGGGCCAGATGCGCCTCGGCCGCGGCGACATCGAAGGCCAGCCGGGTCGGGCGTTCTTGCCGGCTCGTCATCACACCCCCAGCAATGCCTTGGCGATCGGCGTATCGCCGGCCAGCAGCTCGAAGTGACGGCCGATGGTATTGGGCGAATCCAGCGTCATGACCAGCACCTCGGCCACGTCGTCGCGGGGGACGTCGCCGTAACGGCCCAGATCCTTGGCGATATCGACATGCCCGGTGCCGGCGTCGTCGGTCAGCTTGCCCGGGCGCACGATCGTGTATTCCAGCTCCGATTCGCGCAGATGATTGTCGGCTGCCCCCTTGGCGCGGAAATAATGCTGCATGTGTTCGGCGCCGTGCTCGGGCGAGTCGGCATTCATCGACGACACGATCACGAAGCGACGCACGCCACCGGCCGCGGCCTGATCGATGATCGAGATCGCGCCGTTGCGATCCACATCCTTGGTTTTCTCGGCCGAGGTATGGCCGCCGGAGCCCGCGGTGAATATCACGGCATCGCAGCCCTCCAGTGCCTGGCTGCAATCATCTTCGAGATCGGCCACCACGATTTCATTGGCGCCCAGCGCCTGCAGTGTTTCGCGCTGGCTGTCGTCGCGGATCATCGCGCGCGAGGTGTGCTCGGATCGGGCCATGGCGCGAACGATGCGCTGGCCGATCTGGCCGTGTGCGCCGACAACAAGTACGTGCATTCAGATATCTCCCGGTCGAATCGTGTCGAGCCTGCTCAGGATGCGGGTATGTAGACATGCCAAGCATTGCATACCAGCGATGCCTGGCAATCCGTCGTTACACGCATATGCGCGCGTGCGCGGCACGAAGCCGGTCGCGTGACGGGCCGAAAAAAAGACCGGCACACGGCCGGTCCTTATCCGATCAGAACATCTCCGAGGGGCCGACGTCGGTATCGCCGGCGTCGTCAGCATAGCGATTGTTGATCCAGTCACCGGTGATCATCTGCTTGTAGGTCTTGCCGGGGCCGACCATCGGGTATACGCCGGCTTCCGGGTCGACGATCACTTCCAGGAACGCCGGGCCCTTGAAGGCCAGAAAATCGGCCACGACAGCGTCCAGCTCGGCCGGGTCGCTCACGCGCTTGGCGAACTCGAAGCCGTCGGCCTCGGCAGCCTTGATGAAGTCCTTCTTGTGCAGCGACTTGTCCGAGGCCGACAGACGGCCCTTGAAGAACAGTTTCTGCCACTGCTTGACCATGCCGTCGCCATTGTTGTTGAGCACGACGACTTTCACCGGCAGGTCATAGGTCGTGGCGGTTTCAAGCTCGCCGATGTTCATGCGGATCGAGGCATCGCCGTCGATATCGATGACCAGCTTGTCGCGTCGAGCGCACGCGGCCCCGATGGCGGCCGGCAGGCCGAAGCCCATGGTGCCCATCGAGCCCGAGGTCAGCCACAGACGCGGCTCGCGGAAATCGAAGTACTGCGCGGCCCACATCTGGTGCTGGCCCACGCCGGTGGCGATCACGGCCCGGCCCTCGGTGACGGCGTTGATGGACTCGATCACGGCATAGGGCTGGATCACCGCGTTGTCACGGTCATAGTTCATGCCGTAATCGCGCTTCAGAGCGGCGGTATGCTGGTGCCAGTCGGCCAGATCGCGGGAGAAGCCCTGTTCCCGGCCATAGGCCAGTATCCGTGACAGGCTGGGCGCCAACAGGCCCACGTGGTGCCAGGCCACCTGTTTGACCTTGTTGATCTCTGAAGCGTCGGCATCGAAGTGGGCGATCGCCCGGGCATTGGGCGCAAAGGCGTGCGCCACGCCGGCCACGCGATCATCAAAGCGTGCGCCGATGGCAATCAGGAAATCACAGTCCTCGACCGCGTAGTTGGCAAAGGCCGTGCCGTGCATGCCGAGCATGTGCATGGCCAGCGCATCGGTCGTGTCGAAGGCGCCGATGCCCATCAGCGTGGTGACCACGGGAATGCCGAAGGCCTGTGCCAGGGCGGCCATCTCCGAGGCCGAGTCGGAATTGATCACGCCGCCGCCGGCATAGATCAACGGCCGCTCGGCCTCGCCCAGCAGATCGAAGAACGCCTGGCACTTGGCATCGGTCAGCTGACTGGCGCGCAGATCGTGCATGCGCTGACGATAGCCCGGCACCGGCAGCAGGCCTTCGCCGTCGAACGTGCCTTCCCAGTTCTGTACGTCCTTGGGCACGTCGATGACCACCGGGCCCGGCCGGCCCGAGCGTGCGATCTCGAACGCCGTGCGCACCGTCGACTCCAGCTTGGCCGGATCGGTGACCATGAACACGTGCTTGGCCGCGCTGGACATGATGTTGGATACCGGGGCCTCCTGGAAGGCATCGGTGCCCACGGCAGCGGTGGCGACCTGACCACACACGAGCACCATGGGCACCGAGTCGGCCATGGAGTCGCGCACCGGGGTCACACAGTTGGTGGCGCCGGGCCCGGAGGTCACCATGGCCACGCCCACCTTGCCCGAGGCCCGGGCATAGCCGGCGGCCATGAAGCCCGCGCCCTGCTCGTTGGCGGGCACGATCAGGGGCATGGCGTCGTGATGCTCGGCGTTGAAGCGAAAGATCGCGTCGTAGGTGGGCAGGATCGCGCCGCCGGAATAGCCGAATACGGTATCCACGCCCTCGTCGGCGAGTACCTGCACGATCATGTCGGCACCGCTCATGACGGTGCCAGCCAGCGGATGGCGGTCTGACATATCGGCGTTGTGTTCGGCTTGGGTCATGGCAGTGGTCCTGCGGCCGGGTGGAAAAGAGCCGATTGTAACCGAAAACACGGCTTTTCCACGGTTCCTGCTCAGATTAATCCTGGCCGCGTTTGCGTCGATTTGTCGATGGGCGTATTTTGCGCGCTTGCCGATACGGCCCGCCTGGCCGATGTCTACCGGGGGCTTCATGCGACACGTCATTTCTATTCTCATGGCCAACGAAGCCGGTGCGCTGGTGCGTGTGGCCGGTCTGTTCTCGCAGCGCGGGTTCAATATCGAAACCCTGAACGTCGGGCCGACAGAAGACCCGACGATGTCGCGCCTGACGCTGGTCACCGAAGGTACCGAGGACGTGGTCGATCAGATCAATCGTCAGCTGTTGAAGCTGGTGGATGTGATCGACGTGCTCGACATGACCGGCGACGAACACACCGAAGCCGAGCTGGCGCTGGTGAAGGTACGACGCGACACCGCCGATACGTCGATCGAGACCCTGGCCGAAGACTACGACACCCGGATCCTGAGCGAGGCCGACGGTCTGACGCTGCTGCGCTTCATCGGCAGCGGCGACGATCTCAATACCTTCGTCGCCCGCGTGGAAAGTGCCGGCCTGCTGGTCGAGCTGGCCCGCAGCGGGGCGGTGACCATGACGCCCGGGGCGGCCGTATTGCGCTATCGCAGTGCCGACATGATGGCCGTGGCCGGACAGGGCTGACGCCGCCACTCCGGCCTTGGTGCAAGACGCATAACGAACATCCCACAGCCTCGAGGACGCGACGTGTCCTCGAACGATATCCAGCAGGAGAAGTCCATGAGCATGAACGTGTATTACGACAAGGACGGCGACCTGTCCCTGATCCAGGGCAAGAAAGTCGCGGTCATCGGTTACGGCTCGCAGGGCCATGCCCATGCCAACAATCTGAAGGACTCCGGCGTGGATGTCGTTGTAGGCCTGCGTGAGGGATCGTCCTCGGCCAAGAAGGCCGAAGAGGCCGGTCTGGCCGTGGCCAGCATCGAAGATGCCACCGCCGCTGCCGATGTGGTCATGCTGCTGGCGCCCGACGAGCATCAGGTGATGATCTACAACGAGCAGATCGCGCCGCACATCAACAACGGCGCCACGCTGGCCTTTGCCCATGGCTTCAACGTGCATTACCAGCTGATCGAGCCGCGTGCCGATCTCGACGTGATCATGATCGCGCCCAAGGGCCCGGGTCATCTCGTGCGCACCACGTACGAAAAAGGCGGCGGCGTTCCGAGCCTGATCGCGATCTTCCAGGATGCCTCGGGCAATGCCAAGAACGTGGCACTTTCCTATGCCGTGGCCAACGGCGGCGGGCGTGCCGGCATCATCGAGACCTCGTTCCAGGCCGAGACCGAGACCGATCTGTTCGGTGAGCAGGCGGTGCTGTGCGGCGGCGTGGTCTCGTTGATCCAGGCCGGTTTCGACACGCTGGTCGAAGGCGGCTATGAGCCGGAAATGGCTTATTTCGAGTGCCTGCACGAGGTCAAGCTCATCGTGGACCTGATCTACGAGGGCGGCATCGCCAACATGCGCTACTCGATCTCCAACACCGCCGAGTACGGCGATATCTCGCGCGGCCCGCGTCTGATCACCGACGACACCCGTGCCGAGATGAAGAAAATGCTCACCGAGATTCAGAACGGCGCGTTCGCACGTGAGTTCATCGGCGAGCACCAGGCGGGCAGCCCGATGCTCAAGGCCGGTCGGCGCAACGCCGCCAACTCGGAGATCGAGCGCACGGGCGAGAAGCTGCGGGCCATGATGCCGTGGATCGCCGCCGACAAGATCGTGGACAAGTCGCGCAACTAGGCGACGGGGCGAAAGAGAACCTCCATGCAGCGCAAGACGCTGTTACATATCGTTCGCGAAGGCTGGTATGTGCTGACGGCGTTGGCGGGGCTACTGCTCCTCGTCAACGCCGTTTTCGGTTTCTGGGCCGCGCTGCCGGTGGCCGGCCTGATCGCGCTGGCCATCGTGTTCTTTCGCGATGCCCCGCGTGATGTCCCGGCCGAGCCGCTGGCCGTCATCGCCCCGATCGATGGCACCATCCGCCACCGGCGTGAGTGCTATGACCCCTATCTCGATCGCGAGGCGATCAAGCTCTCGATCGACGTGAACCTGCTGGGCGCCTATCTGTTGCGCTCGCCGGCCGAGGGCACCGTGCTCGAGCTGCCTCACGAGACGTTGACCAAACTGGGAACGGCCGCCACGTGGATCCGGACCGACGAGGGCGACGAGCTCATCATGGCCGTGCGCGAAGGCTCGTTGTTCGGCCAGCGGCCGTGTCGCAGCGGCTACGGCGAGCGCGTGGGCCAGGGCCGCTGTTGCGGCAGCCGTCGGCTGGCACGTCGTGTGGACGTGTTCATGCCGATGAATGCCCGGGTCGAGGTCGAGCTGGGCGATCGCGTACGTGCCGGGGCCAGTGTGCTGGCCAAGCTCGTGCACAAGCAGAACGGGCGTTGTCGCTCGGCCCTGCCGGTCAACGAGCCGATTCCCGAATAGGCCGCTGATACATCGATTGCGTTAGGCTGAGTCTTTCGCGTGGATAGACGGGCCTGTTCTCGATTTCGCGTTTCTCATTTTCCATAGGCCAACTCTATGCGCCAATCCTCGGACGCCCCCGAGCGGCCTCGTCGCAAGCGGGGGATCTACCTGCTGCCGAATCTGTTCACCACGGGCACGATCTTCGCCGGCTTCTTCTCGATCATTGCCGCCACGCAGGGTCGCTTTGCCGTGGCCGGTATCGCGATCTTCGTGGCCATGCTTACCGATATGCTCGACGGGCGCGTTGCGCGTTTGACCAACGCAGAGTCGGATTTCGGCATCCAGTACGACTCCCTGGCCGATCTGGTGTCGTTCGGGCTGGCCTCGGGGCTGCTGGCTTATCTCTACAGCCTGCACACGCTGGCTGCTCTGTCCGATACGCTCGGCAAGCTGGGCTGGCTGGCCGCGTTCTTCTATACTGCGGCGGCGGCTCTTCGTCTGGCGCGTTTCAACATCACGCGAGGCGGCACGGTCGAGAAGAAGATATTTCTGGGCCTGCCGAGCCCGGCCGCAGCGGGCGTGCTCGTCGGCTTCATCTGGGTCGGGGCGGATTTCGGCATCGACGGGGCCAGCCTGGTCATCCCGGTGCTGGCCCTGACCGTCGGGGCCGGGGCGCTCATGGTCTCGAATGTGCGCTACAACAGCTTCAAGGACATCAACCTGGGCGGGCGGGTGCCGTTTCGCTATATCCTGCTCGTGGTGGTGGCCTTCGTGCTGATCGTGATCGACCCGCCGCGCGTGCTGTTCGGGGCTTTCTTCGCCTATGCGGTGTCGGGGCCGATCATGGCACTACAGCGCAAGCGCCGGCGCGGGCGTAAGGCCGATCGCTAGCCCACGTATCGGGTGACTCGAGGGTGATCCAGCTCGGACGACGTATCGCGGCGCTGGCTGTCGCGGCGGCCTTGATGGGGCTGGTGCTGTGCCTGCCGCTGGGGGCAAGCGAAGCCGATGCGCTGGCCCGGCTGCACAGCCTGCTGGCCCCGGGCAGTGATCTTGTCGATGTCTTGCGCCGTGGCTTCGGCAATGGTGTGGCGGTGCTCAATCTGGCGCTGTCCGGCCTGCTCCATACCGCCGGGGTTCCCGATCAGCTGGCCCTGCGTATGCCCGATGCGGCCGCGCTGTTGGCTTTGGCCGCATACGCCCTGGCCAGCCCGGACCGCGGCGATCGCGGGCCCGTGTTTGCTGCATTGCTTGTCGCCAGCCCGTTGTACTGGGCCGCCCCGATCGTGATGGCCGGGCTGGGCATGAACACGCTTGGCGTATTCATGCTTTATCGCGCCGCCACCCCGGCCCGGGACCGTACACCGGCGGTGGGGCCGGCGTTGATCGTCGTGATGCTGCTCCTCGTCAACGGCGCCGGGCTGGCGCTCATCGGCGTGCTGGCGGGTATCTGGTGTCATCGCGGGCTGTGCGCAGGCGACTGGCGGCTGCTGGGCAACGCGCGGCTCACGGTGCTCGGTTTGGCAGGGCTGGCCGCGCTGACGCTGACGGACCGGCTTGTTCTGCCGGATATGGCCCGGTTCGGGTCGGGGATCGAGATATGGGCCCAGAGCCTGGGTGTGGCCGGGTGGAGCTCGTCTTGGAGCCTGAGTGTCGCGGTCGCGGTCATCATCGCGTTGCCGTTCGTGCTGGCGCTGGTCGCCACGATGGGCCATGGCGGTGGGCGTATCGCGCTGATTCTGGGCCTGTCGTGGCTGGTGGCGGCATCCGCCCCGGGGCACACAGTTTCGCTGATCGCCTTGTCGGCTCTGTTTTTGATCTGGGCGCTGGCTGTGGCCATGGCCGACGCCGGGCGGCGTTGGCTGGCAGGGGTGAGTGTCGTGTCGCTGCTGGTCGTGCTGTGTCTGTATGCCACGGCGTCGTTGGGCTGGAGCTGGCCGGCGCTGGCGGTTTGCGCGGTGGCGTTGGCGATCGGCGGTGCGGGCCTGCTGAGCCATCGCGGCGCGTGGAGCATGTCTGTACTGGCCTGGATGCTGGCCGTGGGTGTGGCCACAGGGCTCTACGCCGAGGCCGGTCTGTTTGACAAGCGTATCGAGCGCGCCGCGTTGAGCGATGCTCTGGCGGCGCCGGGCGCCCAGCCGATCGCGGTCCTGGCGCCGCTTTCGGCGCCGTATTGGGCCGAAATGCTGGGCCGGCCGGTGTTCGCGGCAGACGATGTGTCGGCCCTGTGTGCCTGGGCCCGCGACAAGCCGGCCCGTCCCGTGCCCTGGCTGATCGGCGTGCCGGCGGCCGTTTCACCACGAATCGAGATGCACCTGCTGCAACAATCCCCCGGCACGGCCAAGAGCTCGGTGATCGTGGCCGAGTTGCGAGGCTGTAGAGCTGGCAAACCCGCGATGACCCGGTAGGCTGACCCCATGAACGAGATATCCGACCGTGCCCGGCGCCTGGCCGCCCTCGGGCTCACCGATTGGCGGATCCGCCCCGGTGGAGCGCTCGAGGGCGCCGAGGCCTCGGCTGTTAAAACGACCGTTGTCACGGCCCACGACGACGCGCCCCCCGAGCCGATCGAGCACGATCTGCTGGGGGCGGACGTGCCCGAGACGAATACCGGTACCGACGGTCATGTGCCGCCCGCGGCCGAAGACACGTCGGATCTGTCGGGCCTGGATTGGGACGGCCTGGCCGATTGGCTGGCCGGCCAAGATCATCGTGGAGCCACGCAGCCGGTCTTCGGTATCGGCGCGCGCGAGGCCGACGTGCTGATTGTCGGCGAGGCGCCGGGGGCCAACGAGGATGAAAAAGGCGTGCCGTTCGTGGGCCGGGCCGGGCAGCTGTTGGACCGGATGCTCTTTGCCATCGGTTGTTCGCGCGAGACCAACGTCTACATCACCAATATCTGCAAGTTTCGCCCGCCGGACAATCGTGATCCCACCGCTGCCGAGATCGCTGCCGACTGGCCGGTGCTGGAACGACAGATCGACCTCATGCAGCCGCGGCTCGTGGTGGCGGTCGGGCGGATTGCGGCCCAGACGTTGCTGAACTGCAAGACACCGCTGGGCAAGCTGCGCGGCCGGCTGCATCAATATCCGCAGCGTGATCTGGACGTGCTCGTGACCTATCACCCGGCTTATCTGCTGCGCAGCCCCGATCAGAAACACAAGGCCTGGGCCGATTTGAAAATCATCGCCCGCCGGATCGGCTCGTTGGCTTCGGAGGCGGCATGAGCGCTCACGTGGATTCGGCCTGGGCCATCCGGCGGATGCGCCCGCGCGATATCGATGACGTGCTGGCCATCGAGACGACCGCCTATGGGTATCCCTGGAGCGAGCGGATCTTTCGCGACTGCCTGCGCGTGGGATATCGCGCCTGGGTGATCGGCTGCCCGGGGCTGACCGTGGCCGGCTACATGCTGGCGACGATTGCTGCCGGCGAGGCCCACGTTCTCAATCTGTGCATCGATGATTGTGCGCGCGGCCAGCGCCTGGGCGAGCGGCTGCTGGATACGCTCGTCGCCCAAGCCCGCTCGGAACAGGCTGCCACGATTCTGCTCGAGGTGCGCCCGTCCAATACGTCGGCTCGCCGGCTCTACGCGCGTTATGGCTTCGTGCGTCAAGGCACGCGGCCAAACTACTATCCGGGTGATCCCAAGCGCGAAGACGCGCTGCTACTGGCCTATACGGTACCCGCATGACAGACAATTCGACCTCAAAGGCCGGTTTCACGCGCCGGGCCCAGATCGGCTGGGCGCTCTACGACTGGGCCAATTCGGCGTTTGCCACCACCGTGGTCGCCGGGTTTTTTCCGATCTTCTTCAAGACCTACTGGAGCGCGGACTACGCCGCTGAAACCAGCACCCTGCAACTGGGCCTGGGCAGCGCGCTGGCCAGCCTGATCGTGTTGTTCGCTGCCCCCATAGGCGGGGCGATCGCCGATCGCGGGCATCACAAGAAAGCCGCGCTGGCCCTGGCCACCGCATTTGCCGTGGCGGCGACATTCGCGCTGTTCTTCGTGGGCCCCGGCCACTGGCTGATAGCCATGGGCCTGTTCGTGATCGCCTCGATTGCGTTCTTCATGGCCATGGTCTTCTACGACAGCCTGCTGGTGAACGTCGCCGCCGCGGCGGACTATGACCGGGTCTCGGCGCTGGGCTATGGCCTGGGCTATCTCGGCGGCGGCGTGCTGCTGGCCGTCAACGTGGCCATGACCCTCAAGCCCGACTGGTTCGGGCTGGCCGACCGGGTCGAAGCCGTGCGCTGGGCGTTTCTGAGTGTTGCCGTGTGGTGGGGCGTGTTTTCGTGGCCGTTGTTCGCCACCGTGACCGAGACCGGCAAGGCGCGCGGTGAGCCCATCGGCCAGGCCGTGAGCGGCGGGCTCAAGGATCTGGCGGCCACGATCCGCGAGATCATGGGCCGGCGCGAGGTCTGGCTGTTTCTGCTGGCCTACTGGCTGTATATCGACGGCGTGCACACGATCATCCGCATGGCCGTGGATTTCGGTCTGAGCCTGGGCTTTGGCCAGCAGAGCCTGATCGCTGCCTTGTTGCTCGTGCAATTCATCGGCTTCCCGGCAGCCATCGGTTTCGGCTGGCTGGCCTCGCGCTGGGAGACCAAGAAAGCGATCTATCTCGGCCTGACGATCTATGGGGCCATCAGCGCCTGGGGCTATTTTCTCACCGCCGTCTGGCAGTTCTATGTCATGGCGGCTGCCATCGGCCTGGTTCAGGGCGGGGTGCAATCGTTGTCCCGCTCTTATTTCGCCCGGCTGATACCGCAGGCCAAGTCCGGCGAGTATTTCGGCATCTACAACATGATGGGCAAGTTCGCAGCCGTGCTGGGCCCGATACTGGTCGGCGTGACTGCAGCGGCTACCGGCAGTGCCCGGGCTTCGATCGTCTCGGTGGTGGTGCTGTTCATCGCCGGCGGCGTATTGCTGACCCGTGTGGATGCACGTCGCGCGAAGACCTAGGGCGTGTCGTCACAAGATATGACGACACGCTAGAAGAGATCGTCGGGCGCCTCAATCCCGGTCCGGCGGTGCCTTGAGCCAGGCCTCGACTTCGGGCGGCAGTTCGCGTGGTTGTGGATCAAAGCCCCGGGCGCGCAGCCAGTCGCGCACGGCCAGTCCGGTACCGCCGGGCCAGAATTCGGCCTTGTCCTTGTCGACGTGAAACGCCTCGGCCAGTTCACCGTCGGGCAGGGTGATCTCGCCGTGGCCGGTCAGATGATAGGCCAGCAGAATCTGGTTCTTGCGGGCAAAGCCGTAGACGCCGATGAATTCGGTCACCTCGGCGGTCAGCCCCAGTTCTTCGGCGACCTCTCGCACCACCGCTTCGGCCGGTTCCTCGCGGGGCTCCAGAAACCCGGTGACCAGGCCATACATGCCCTTCGGCCAGGCCGCATTACGCGCAAACACGAGCTGGCCGGCGTGCTCGACCACGCCGGCGACGACCGGAATCGGGTTGTCCCAGAAGATATGCCCGCAGCGTCGATCCGGACAGGCCAGCCGGTCGATATCGGCAATACGGCGGGTTTCCAGCGGGCGGGCGCAGACAGGGCAGAAACGACGACGATCCATGACGGGCAAGGCGTGGGACGGGCAACGAGTGTGCCATGCAACGAGCCGCCGGTCAGAGCCGACGACGACGAAAACGGCGCGCCCGGCGCTGGAAGTCGTGTCTTTCGGCGGTGCCGGCGTGCGGGTCATAGCGCACGGCCTCATAGGCGGCGGCCAGTGCTACGAGTTCGGGGCCGTTGCGGGGCATCGCGGGGGCAACGCGGGCGGCCCATCGGCTCGCCGGTTCATGGGGCGCACGGGGACGACCGGCGCGGGCCATGCTGCGCTCCACGCCTTGCCAGGCCCGCAGAACCCGATCGCGTGTTCGGGCCGGGCGCATATGCCAAAGCATGAACAGCGAGGCCAGCCCCAACAGCACAACGGCGGCCAGCGTCAGCACGATCACGCCGCCGCTCCGGCTTTTCAGCCCCAGGCGCTGCAGCAAGCCTTGTTGAAGCGCGGGCCCATAGGCCAGAAACCATTGATTCCAGGCGGCGTTCATGCCGTCCCAGGCCATGCGGCCACGATAGAACAGCTCGGTGAGCGGCCCGTTGCCACGGGCATTGCCAGCCACGCCGGTGTCATCGGCCGTATTCGCAGGCAGATGACCGATACGCCCGGGGGCCACGGCCCGGGTCGGGTCCACGCGGACCCAGCCGGTGCCGGCCTGCCAGACTTCGGCCCAGGCATGGGCATTGGCATCGCGCACGATCCAGTAATCGCCGTAAAGCGCCGGCTCGGCACCGAGATAGCCGGTGACCACGCGCGCCGGCACGCCGGCCGCCCGCATGAGATACACCATGGCTCCGGCATAGTGCTCGCAAAAGCCGGCGCGGGTATGAAACAGGAAATCATCGACCGGATTCCGGGTCGATGTGGCCGGCGGGCGCAACGTATAGACGAAATCGTGGGCTGCGAACCACGTCATCGCACGCTCGACCAGCGCCGGAGACGAGCTGGTCTCATCGGCCAGCCGCTGGGCCAGAGCGCGTGTGCGCGGATTGGCCGCGAAAGGCAGGGTCAGCGCGCGGCCGCGGGCTGCCTGCGACAGATTGGGATCCAGGCGGCGCTCGAGCGCTGAACGGGTTCGATAACGGATACGCTCGTTGATCGGCGCCTCCGCGATCAGCGTCGCCCCGGCCGCCACGCTGTATTCACGATCTGCAGAAAGCGGCGTATCCAGCGCGATCAACCAGGGCTGATCGCGCGGTTCGAGCGTGATGGTCACGTCCCGGGTCGGCCCCTGCGCCACTACGGTGGCCGCCGGCAGATCGGGCCTGTCGGCGCGGTTATACCAGGTGTTGTCGGCATAATCCCAGAGCACCGGGCCACGCCAGTAGCGTGCACCGGGCGGCGGCGCCGGCCCGTCGAAGCGGGCTCGCAGGGCCACACGCTGCGAGCGTGCCAACTGGCTGATCGCCCCCGGCGACATCCGATCGGTCAGGCCGGTGACGCCCGCCGAGCCCTTGTCGCGCTCGAGATGCCACAACGGGCCGGGCAGACGCGGGAACAATACAAAACACAGACCGGCCAGCGGTACGGCGAGCACCGTCAGCGTGGCGGCCTCGCGCATCGCATGACGCAGACGCCCCGGGCCGGCCAGCGTATGGATGTAGACAAACACCGTGACGATGGCCAATAGCCCCGCAACGAGATACAGCGCCATCGCCAGCGACTGCGAGACCAGAAACTCGGTCGCCAGTACGAAACAACACAGCAACAGCACGATGTCTGTGTCGCGCTGGCGCTGTAGCTCGCTGAGCTTCAGCGTGGTCATGAGCGCCAGCAGTGCCACGCCCGCGGTCTGACCGGTCAGCTGGCCGATACCGAAGAACACACAGGCGAAAACGCCGAGCGTGGCCCCGCCGCGCAGCCAGCCGGGTGGCGGCGGTCGGCCCTGCCAGTGCGCCCAGCCCTGCCAGCAGAAAAGCAGCAGGGCGAGGCCCGACAACCCGATCGGCAGATGGGCAATATGACCGGCACTGACGAACACGGCCAGCCCGACCAGAGCCAGGCGCTCGGTGCGTGATGGGTAGCCGGCGCCGCGCGGCCTCATGGCTGGCGTGCCAGCGCGTCGAGACAGGCCGTGCGATGGGCCCGGCCACGGGCCGGCCCGATATCGGCGTCCGGCAGAACCAGACGATAATCCCCCGGCGTGGCATCGGCCTCGAGCACCCAGTGGGCCAGCTGTGACAGGCGGGCCTCATGAGATCGGTCGCCAAGATCGTGATAGGCGAATACCGCCGGGGCCGGCGTGGCGGGCGGCTCGCTTTCGCGCACCAGCCAGTGATCGCGGCGCGCGCTGTGTTTCCAGTCGATCTGTGCCCAGGTATCGCCGTCGCGATAGCGCCGATGGCCGCGAAAGAACGCCCCGTGCATGAGAGCGGCTGGGCCTGTGCTCTCGCGAGCGATATCGGCGGTGTCGCGAACCGTTGTGGTGCCGATCACCGCGGGATAGACGAGCACGACATGGTGCGGTGCCAGATAGGCCCAACAGCGAAACAGGCCCAGCGGATAACGCGACTCGACATGGACTCGCGGGATGGCCTGCTTACCGCGGCGGCGGGCCGGCTGCTCGACGCTGATGGTCATGCTCGTGGCGATATCGCACAGCACTGGCGGCGTGTCGGCCAGGGCGATCGCCACGCAACGACGCGGGCGGCTCGCCTGGCTGGCCCAGGTGAGCCGCCAGATGAGGCTGTCCCCGGCATGGACCGGGTCGGCGCGAATATCGGCCAATGACAGCCCCGCCAGGTTGCGGTGCGCGCGATGCATCGACACCAGCGCGATCGCGGCCAGCCAGAACGCCAGGGCAAAGGCCAGATTGCTGCCATAGTGGGTCGCCCCCACGAGCAGACCGATCATCAACAGCGCAAACATGCCGCCAAAGCGCGTGGGCAGGATATACAACCGCCGCGACGAGATACGCAGCGGCAGTGCGCCGCGCGGGGCTCGGCGCGCGATGCTGGCCGCCGCCCGGGCCACAAGCCGATGTACAGCACGGCGAAGCATGCACACGGGGGCGTCAGTCGACGGGCACTCGGGTGGCCAGCACCGCGCCGGGGCGACGGGTTTCCGTGGCCTGCGCGAGTGCCAGCCGATGATCGACCACCGGGCCGAGTACGGCCTGCACATCGTCCGGGCGGACATGATCGCGCCCGGCCAGCCAGGCCCGGGCCTGGCTGGCACGACGCAGGGCGATGCCGGCCCGCGGCGACAGCCCGGTGACGAAATCGCGCGAATCGCGCGAGGCGGTGATCACGCCCAACAGATAATCGATCAGCGCCGGGGCGACGGCAACACCGGCCACTTCGGCCTGACAGGCCGTCAGATCCAGGCCGGCTGCCGGGAGGGTTTCATCGCTGACCGGCACATCGCCGCCCAGAAGCCGACGCTCGGCCTCGGGCGGCGGGTAGCCGATCGATAGACGCATCAGAAATCGGTCGAGTTGAGAGGCCGGCAGCGCGAATGTGCCGCCCTGATCCGCCGGGTTCTGCGTGGCGATGACATGGAAAGGCCGGGGCAGGGCCCGAGTGGCGCCGTCGATGCTGACATAGCCCTCGGCCATGGCTTCGAGCATGGCGCTCTGGGTGCGCGGGTTCGCGCGGTTGATCTCGTCGGCCATGACCAGGGCATGAAAGATCGGCCCCGGCCGGAAGACAAAGCGTGTACTCGCCGGATCGTAGACCGACAGACCCAGGATATCGCCGGGCAACAGATCGCTGGTGAACTGGATACGCGAGAAATCCAGGCCCAGAACATGCGCCAGGCTCGTGGCCAGCGTGGTCTTGCCCATGCCGGGGGCATCCTCGATCAGCAGATGCCCGCCGGCCAGCAGACAGACCAGCGCGTGATCGATGACATGCTGCTTGCCATACAGCCGGGCTGCCAGATCGGTGCGCAGATCGGCCAGCCGGGCCTCGGATTCGGCGTGGCCGGTGAGGGCGGCGCGTTGGCGCATGGCGGTACCGCTGGAAAAGCCGACGCCCCACTCTACGTGTTATTGATCGCGGCGCGTGATCCGGTCGGCGTCGCGCTCGGCGTGTTCGGATTTGCGCTGATACTCGCCTTCGATGGTGTCGTCGTTGTCAGCGAAGCCGCCACGTGTGGAAAAGCCGGCCGCGCCCATGTTCGGCGCCATGACGACCACGCGTGAAATCAGTGCCCGGGCCACCCGCTGGCGCAGCCTGGGCACCAGCAATAAAAAACCCAGTGCATCCGAGAGAAAGCCCGGCGTGAGCAGGAAGAAGCCGGCCAGCAACAGGGCCGCGCCATCGATCATGGCCAGTGCGGGCGCTTCCCCACGGGCCTGCGCGGCCCGGATGCGCGACATTACCTCGATACCCTGTCGGCGCACGAGCTGGCTGCCGATGACCGCTGTCAGGATGACCAGCGCGATCGTCGGAAACAGTCCGATCAGCCCGCCGATCTTGATCAGCAGAAACAGCTCGATGATCGGGATGATGATGAACAGCAGTAACAGTCGGCCGGCCATGCGTTGGCTCCAGAGTCTTTGTTCGGACTCGTTGGTTGTCCTTCAGAACTTGTCCGCGAATGAACACAAGTCGATGCGAGTCGACACCGGGGGTTGTGCACGAATGCCCCGGGATGGGTCAGAAATCCCCCGAGGCCTCCGTATCGGTGTCTGATCGAGCGAAGCGTCTGATTTTCCCGGGACACGAAGCGAACGATTTGTGCGCCCGGTTCAGGAAGTATCGCTTTTCGTCGTCGTCAACGGCAATCGGCGTCTATCGGCGGATGGTATGGCCGGGTGCTGACTTCATTCGCGCTCATTCCTGTTCATTTGTGCACGCGCCTGTCTTTTCAAACCCGGGCCCCATTTCAGAGCGCGGCAATACGCGCGCGTTGGTCGGTGAGCTCGGCCTGTTCGCGGGCCAGGTCGTCGGCCTGGGCACGGGCCTTGGCGACCACCTCGGCCGGGGCCTTGTCGACGAAATCGCTGCCCAGGCGCTTGTTCAGTCCGGTGAGGTCCTTGTCGATCTTGGCCAGGCGCTTGTCCAGACGGGCCAGCTCGGCCTCGGTGTCGATCAGGCCGGCCAGGGGCACGCGCAGCTGCATGTCACCGACGAGCGCCACGGCCGATTCGGGAATGGCGTCCGCGGCCATTTCNTCGATNGANTCGACCCCGGCNAGGAAATCGATGGCNCGCCGATGNCGGGTCAGCCGNTCNCGGTCGGTGGNNGNGGCACCGGCNACCATCANCGGAATCTNNTGTNNGGGCGCGATATCCATCTCGCCGCGNATGGTACGNAGCCCGCCGATGACNTTTTTCAGCCACTCGATCTCGGCCTCGGCGTGTTCATCGATGCGCGTGACATCGCTGACCGGATACGCCTGCAGCGAGATGCTTTCACCTTCCGTGGCCAGTGCCGCACCACGTGCCAGCGGGGCGACGCGTTGCCAGATCTCTTCAGTGATGAAAGGCATCAACGGGTGCAGCAGGCGCAGCGTGGTTTCCAGCACGCGCACCAGGGTGCGCCGCGTGCCGGCCTTGGCGCTGTCGCTGGCATCGCCGGCCAGCACCGGCTTGATCAGTTCGAGATACCAGTCACAGAAATGATGCCAGACGAAGTCGTGCACGACGTTGGCGGCCAGATCAAACCGATAGGTCGTGAAATACGTGGCCATATCGGCCTCGACCCGCTGCAGGCGCGAGATGATCCAGCGGTCGGCCGCCGAGAGCTCGACGTCGGTGTCAGCCGCCGGCACGAAGTCCTCGGGCACCTGCATCAGGGCAAAGCGTGCCGCGTTCCAGAGCTTGTTGCAGAAATTGCGATAGCCCTCGACGCGCCCCAGATCGAAACGTATATCCCGGCCGTAGGAGGCCAGCGCGGCAAAGGTGAAACGCAGTGCGTCCGTGCCATAGGCGGCGATGCCGTTGGGAAACTCCGCGCGGGTGGCCTTCTCGACCCGGGCGGCTTTCTGCGGCTGCATCATCCCGGAGGTGCGCTTGGCCACCAGCGCTTCCAGATCGATGCCGTCGATCAGATCGATCGGGTCCAGCACGTTGCCCTTGGATTTGGACATCTTGGCGCCGTCGGCGTCGCGCACCAGGCCGTGGATATAGACGTCCCGGAAGGGCACGTCGCCCATGAACTCCATGCCCATCATGATCATCCGGGCCACCCAGAAGAAGATGATGTCGAAGCCGGTGACCAGCACGCTCGTGGGGTAGAAGGTCTCGAGTGCCTGGGTGTCCTGTGGCCAGCCCAGCGTGGAGAACGGCCACAACGCCGAGGAGAACCAGGTGTCCAGGACATCTTCATCCTGGGTCAGCACGACGTCGTCAGCCAGATCGTTGGCCTGACGAACAAACGCTTCATCGGCGCCGACATAGACATTGCCGACGGCGTCGTACCAGGCCGGAATCCGATGGCCCCACCAGAGCTGACGACTGATGCACCAGTCCTGGATATTGCGCATCCACTCGAAATAGGTCTTGGACCAGTTGTCCGGGATGAAGCGGATCCGCCCGTCCTCGACGGCCTCGATGGCCGGTGCGGCCAGGCGCTTGGCATCGACGAACCACTGCCGCGTGAGCATCGGCTCGATGACTTCGTTCGAGCGATCACCGAAGGGCTGCATGATCGTCTTGTCTTCGACAACGATCAGCAGGCCAGCGGCCTCGATATCGGCCACGATCCGGCGACGGGCCTCGAAACGGTTCAGCCCGCGATAAGCCTCGGGCACAAGGTTGATCGCATCGACCGCCATGGCGTCGGGTGTTTCACCGCTGTCCACGATTTCGGCAGCACCCTTGGCGGCTTCGTCATAGGCCATGGCGTCCACGCGCAGGGCCGCGGCATCGTCCATGAGCCGGTACATCGGCAGATTGTTGCGCTTGGCGACCTCATAGTCGTTGAAGTCGTGCGCGCCGGTGATCTTGACCGCGCCCGAGCCGAACGCCGGGTCCGGGTATTCATCGGTGATGATCGGGATCAGGCGACGCTGGGCCTTGGGGCCCACCGGGATCTCGCATTTACGACCCACGAGGGGGGCGTAGCGGGCATCGTCCGGGTGTACGGCGATCGCACCGTCGCCCAGCATGGTTTCGGGGCGCGTGGTGGCGATCGAGATATAGTCGCGTGTTTCACGAAACGTCTCGCGGCCCTCGGCGTCGCGCTCGACGTATTCATAGGTGGCCCCGTCTTCAAGCGGATACTTGACGTGCCACATATGCCCGGCCGTCTCCACGCTTTCGACCTCGAGATCCGAGATCGCGGTCTTCAGAACCGGGTCCCAGTTGACCAGCCGCTGGCCGCGATAGATGAGGCCGCGCTGGTATAGATCGACAAACACATGCTGTACGGCCGCCGAGAGGCCGTCGTCCATGGTGAATCGCTCGCGCGACCAGTCCACCGATGCCCCCAGCCGACGCATCTGGGTGGTGATATGCCCGCCGGATTCGGCTTTCCATTGCCAGATCCGGTCGACGAAGGCCTCTCGGCCCATGGCGTGGCGTGAGCTGCCTTCGGCCTCGACCTGACGCTCGACGAGCATCTGGGTGGCGATGCCCGCGTGATCGGTGCCGGGCTGCCAGAGCGTGGGCACGCCTTTCATGCGGTGATAGCGGGTCAGCGCATCCTGAAGGGTGTCATCCAGAGCGTGGCCCATATGCAGACGCCCGGTGACGTTGGGCGGCGGCAGCATCACCGCGAACGGCTCGCCCTCGGCGTCCATGTTCGGCTTGAAATAGCCGCGTTTCTCCCACACGGGGTACCAGCGGGCTTCGATGGCATGCGGGTCGAAGGTCTTGTCCAGCTCGGCCATGGGGCTCTCTGCGATATGAATACGGGGCACGCCCGAATCGAACGTCGACTCAGCGTGCCGGGATCTTGTGTGTGGTCAGGGCATAGCCCCGATCCTTGAAGTAGCGATACTGCGTGCGGGCCTGGGCGACACGGGCCGCCCCCACGATTTCGTTGTGTCGGGCAAAGCGCGAGAAGAAGGCCCCGACATCGCCACCGACGTTGACCAGCACGTCGTCGAAACCGTCGGGCGGTTCGCCGGCGCCGATCACGATCGGTGTGAGCTCGTCGTCGGTGGCCAGATCGGCGGCCGCGGCATGCGGCACGAAGCTGCCCTGGCGAAATGTCCAGAGCAGCTTGTCGATTCTGGCCACTGCGTCGGCGTCGGCCGCGTGGACATACACACGATGGCCTTCGCCGTGGGCTTTCTCGATCAGACGACAGGCAAACCGATCCGGTGCCTCGGCTGTCGTATCTTCCAGAATATAGAAGAATACTTCGGTCACGCGGCAGGCCTGATCATTCGCTGTCGCTACGATCGACCAGATACTGCGCCAACAAGCCGACCGGACGCCCGGTCGCGCCCTTGTCCTTGCCGGACTTCCAGGCCACGCCCGCGATATCCAGGTGCGCCCAGCGCATCTTGCGCGCGAAGCGATGCAGGAAACTGGCGGCGGTGATCGAGCCACCGGCCCGCCCGCCGACGTTGGCCATGTCGGCGAAGTTGGATTCCAGGTCGGTCTGGTAATCCTCCCAGAGCGGCATCGGCCAGGCACGATCGCCCACGAGATCGCCTGCATCGCGCAGAGCACGTCGCAGGGGGCTGTTGTTGCCGTAAAGAGCGGCCGCATGATGGCCCAGTGCGACGACGGCGGCACCGGTCAGTGTGGCCATGTCGATCACGGCATCGGCGTCGTAGTTGTGCTCGACGTAGGTCAGGGCATCGGCCAGTGCCAGCCGGCCTTCGGCGTCGGTGTTCAGAATCTCGATGGTCTGGCCGGACATGCTGGTCAGGATATCGCCCGGCTTGAACGCGTTGCCATCGGGCAGGTTCTCGGTGGCAGCGACCACGCCGACGAGATTCGTGGCCAGCCCCATTTCCGCGGCTGCCTGCATGGCACCGAAGACACTGGCAGCGCCGCCCATGTCGTACTTCATTTCGTCCATGGCAGCACCCGGCTTCAGGCTGATGCCGCCGGCATCGAACGTCACGCCCTTGCCGACCAGCACGGTCGGTTTGTCGGTCTTGGCACCGGACATGTATTCCATGACGATGAACCTGGCCGGCTGGGACGAGCCCTGCGAGACACCCAGCAGCGCGCCCATGCCCAGCTCGGCCATCTGGGCCTCGTCGAGCACCGTGGTCTTGATCTGCGGTTCGCGCTCGGACAGGGCCGTCGCCTGCTCGGCCAGATAGCTCGGCGTGCAGATGTTACCCGGCATGTTGCCGAGGTCCTTGGCGAATTTCACCCCGTTGGCCGTGGCCACGCCTTCGCTCACGCCGCGCTCGGCGGCCGGCAGGTCCGAGCGGCGCGGCACCTGGAAGGTCAGGCGCGAGAGCTTGCGGCTATAGCGCTCGTGCTTGGCGCCCTTGCAGGCCTCGAAGCGATAGAATACGTCCTCGAAGGTCAGCAGGGCCTGCTTGACGCTCCAGCCGAAGTCGTCGCGCCCGCGCACGTTGAGCTCGGTGAGATAGCAGGCCGCGTCCACACCGCCCATGACATCCAGCTCGGCCGCAGCCGCGCGACAGGCTTTCTGATAGGCCCGGACATTGAAGTCGCGTTCCTTGCCGCAGCCCACCAGCAGGATACGATCACAGAACATATGATCCAGGCCGTGCAGCAGGGTGGTCTGCCCCAGTTTGCCGTCCATGTCACCGCGACGCATGACCGAAGCGATGAGTCCNCCGCTGGCNTCNTCCAGCGACTCGGCTTGCGTGGAGGGCTTGCGNCGGTCAAAGATACCGACAATCACGCATCCAACGCGCTGTTTTTCCGGACTGCCGCTCTTAACGAGATATTCCATGCTTGCTCCTGCAGGGCCTTGATCCTGGTGCCGATCGACCGTGTCATGATCGTCTGGGGCGATGTCGAAACCATTGCCATGCGGCCATGGACACGAACGAAAGCGCGAAGTTTACATAATTGTCGAAAAAAATCATCCCCCGGCGGTCTTTGAGT
Source organism: Lysobacterales bacterium (assembly GCA_002715985.1). GTDB lineage: Bacteria > Pseudomonadota > Gammaproteobacteria > Nevskiales > Salinisphaeraceae > Salinisphaera. The sequence continues at coordinate 52,869 of PBAO01000009.1, forward strand.
CATTTAAATATCTAATTCTCGTTATTGCGAGGACGCGAGCGTTCATGCGGCAAGTCATTTTTCGATATCTGTTCGGAGAGACGGCCAAGACCTGGCTGACGATTACATCGGTTTTCGTTCTGCTTACGCTGGGCATCGGGCTGTCGCGCTTCATCGGCGATGCGGCGGCCGGCCAGGTGCCGGTGGACACCGTGATCACGCTGGCTTTCCTGTCGGTGGTCGGCAACATGGAAATCGTGATGCCGTTGTCGATTCTGCTGGCGATCATGCTGGTGGTGGGCCGGCTGTGCCGCGACAATGAGATGGCCGCGCTCATGGCCGGCGGGGCCGGGCTTGGCACGATCTATCGACCGTTTCTGAGCGTTGCCTTGCTGGTGGCTTTGTTCGCCGGCACGTTATCGCTGGTGGTTTCGCCCTATACCGAGCGCTCGATGAGCCGGCTCGGGGCAGAGACGGCGGCCAATGCGGTCAAATCGATCACCCCGGAACGCTTTGCCAGCTTCGATGACGGGCGCGTGGCGTTCTATGCCCAGAGCCGGGGCGCCGATGGCAACCTGCACGACGTGTTCATCCGTGTCGTACGCGAAAATCGCGATGATCAGGATGTTCAGACCCTCGTGACTGCTGAAACCGCGCGTCAGCAAATCGGGGATCAGAATGCGGTCACCCTGATTCTCGAGAACGGCTGGCGTTACGAAGGCAACCCCGGTCAGGCCGATTATCGAATGATCCGGTTTGCTGAACACGGTGTGCGCCTGCTGCCGCCACAACAGGTGGATGCGGGCGACGAAGACAGCCTGTCGACGTGGACACTGATGCAAAGCGATCGCGGCGAGGAAATCGCGGCCTGGCAAACCCGGATCTCTGTCCCGTTATCCATCATCATCCTGGCCTTGATCGCCCTGCCCATCGGCCGTGTGCCGCCGCGTGCCGGGCGCTACGGACGTATCGTGGTCGGTATTCTGTTCTTCGTGGTCTATTTGAATTTGGTTCGCTTGTCAGGTGAAGCGATCGAAAGCGATCTACTCCCGCCGGTTATCGGCGAATGGTGGGTCCATGTCGTTGTGCTGGGTATTGCGATCTATCTGATTGCCCGCGAGAGCGGTTTCGGCCGGACGCCCAAGCGAGGTGCACGATGAATATTCTGGATCGCTATATCGCGCGCTCGGTACTCACCGCGATCGGTGTCGTCATTCTGGTGATCGGGGCGCTTTTGACGCTGATGCTGTTCATCAGCGAGGTCGACAATCTGGGCGACGGCAACTACACCTTCGACAAGATCCTGATCTGGATGGCACTGATGCTGCCCGCGCGGCTGTATCTCGTATTGCCGGTGGTCGCGTTATTGGGCTCGTTGCTGGCGCTGGGCGCGCTGGCGGCAGGCAGCGAGCTGGTGGTCATTCGCAGCGCCGGCGTGTCGATGAAGCGTCTGGCGGTATCGGTCAGTCTGGCCGGAATCGCCATGGCGCTGATCACGTCACTGCTGGGTGAATATGTAGCCCCGGGCGGCGTGCGGCACGCCACCGATCTACGCGACAAGGCCCGCCACGGCGAAGCCCGGCGCTCGGTCGACGACGGGCTGTGGCTGCGCCAGTCCGGCTGGTTTCTGCGCGTGGATTCCACGTTGCCGGGCGGGCGTATCGATGGCCTGTACGCCTATCGTGTCAACGACAACGGCCAGGTCGTGGAAAGCGTGGCCGGCGAGACCGCGCGCACCGACGGCGAAAAGCTCATCGTCGAGGACCCCGAGATCACGCATCTATCGCCGACCGAAGCACGCGTGGCGCAGCCGAAGCGCCTGGCCCTGCCGATTCGTATCGCCCCCGACGTGCTCGATATCGCGGTCACCAAGCCGGACGAATTGTCATCGGCCGGGCTATGGCAATACATCAACTATCTGCAGGCCAACGATATCGACGCCGATGACTATCAGTTGGCGCTATGGCGCAACATCGTCACGCCATTCACCGTCTGGGCGCTGGTGGTTTTCGCCTTGCCGTTCGCCTTCGGGTCGCTGCGTAGCGCCAGTGCCGGCCAACGCCTGTTCGTGGGGGGGCTGATCGGACTGTTGTTCTTCTTGATCAATGAGATCGTGGCCTCGACCGGGCCGGTCTATGGTATCCCGCCCTGGATCGCGGCCAGCCTGCCGACCGTTGTTCTTGCTCTGGGGACAGGCTACTGGATGCGA
>PBAO01000010.1 GCA_002715985.1 Lysobacterales bacterium
CAAATAGGAGGACGACGTGCGGCCCGCATAGTCCTCGGGTAGGTCGCATGAGGTGCACGGCGACGTGCATCCCAGATGAATGACGGCATACGACAGAACCCGGCTTATCGGCCGACTCTCTCTTTCTCGAATCGATCCGCTCGGGCGCAGCCGCCCTCGAGAGCGGGTCGTCCTTGCTGGTATTCCCACTTTGCCCCACCGGGGGCGGCGCGTACGTTGCATACGCCGTGTGGATGCACTTCAATAGCTGTATTTACATACAGTATTGATCGCCAAGCAACTGACCCGAAAGCCCTAAAAATTGTCATTTCCGTCTCGGGTGATGCCTGTGAAGACACGCGGAACTCGCTGATTGGTGGGGATTTTTTGTCGATTGGTTGTCTTGACACTCTGTTTAGGCCCTGCCTATAGTGGCGTCGAAGGGAGCGAAGTGGGGCAGAGTGGTTTAAATAGCGCCCAGAGGCCATCCAGTGTTCAAGGGGTCACACGCGGTCACCGTTGATGCCAAGGGTCGTATAGCGATACCGGCGTCTTACAGGCAGTCGTTGCTTGATGACTGCGCGGGTCGGCTTGTGCTCACGCGACATTGGGATGGTTGTCTGTTGATTTATCCGGCGCCCGAATTTCAGGCCTTCGAAACACAATTGCTTGCACGCGGCAGTCTCAATCCAAAGGTGCGCGATATTCAGCGTTTCTTCATTGGCAACGCACGCGACGTGGATATGGACCGGCAAGGGCGTCTGCTCCTGCCCGGGCCGCTGCGCAGCGCTGCAGGATTGGGTAGCAAGGCCACGTTGTCGGGCATCGGCAACCTGTTCGAGTTGTGGGATGCCGACACCTTTGATCGACGTAACGCCGACACGGCTGACGCGCTGGCCGCCGATGCCGCTGCCGGTGATCTGCCCGACGTGTTGATGGACATCAGTCTATGAGCTGCCTGGCCCCGGAAAATTCATTGGAGTGTCCTGTCATGGCCGAGCCGTCCCACGTGCCGGTGATGCGCGATGCCTGTCTGGATGCGTTGGCGATTCGACCGGCGGGCGTCTATCTCGATGCCACCTTCGGCCGGGGCGGTCATGCCCGTGCCATTCTCGAGCGGCTCGGCCCGGAGGGTCATCTGCTGGTCTTTGACCAGGATCCGGATGCCCAAGCCGTTGCCGACGATGTTTTCAATGACTCGCGGCTCGTTTTCGTGGCGCGATCGTTTGCCGAGCTGGGCGATGAGATCGCCGCGCGCGGCCTGGCCGGTCGTGTGGATGGCATTCTGTTCGATCTGGGCGTGTCCTCGCCGCAGTTCGATGTTGCCGAGCGCGGGTTTTCGTTTCGTCATGCCGGCCCGCTGGACATGCGCATGAATACGCGTACGGGCACCACGCTGGGCCAATGGCTGGCCCAGGCCAGCCACGGCGAGATCGCTCACGTGATCAAGACATTGGGCGAAGAACCGATGGCCGGGCGTATCGCCGGGCGTATTCTCGATGCCCGCGAGGCCGGCACCCTGACCGACACGGGCGCGCTGGCCCGGATCGTGGCGGATGCCGTGCCGGCCCGGATCAGCCAGACCAAACGGATCCATCCGGCCACGCGCACCTTTCAGGCCTTTCGTATGCATATCAACGACGAGCTCGGTGCTCTTGACGCCGGGTTGGCCGGTGCGCTGCCAGCGCTGGCTCCGGGGGGGCGGCTGGCGGTCATCAGCTTCCACTCGCTGGAGGATCGCCGGGTCAAACGCTTCATGCGGGCCCAGGCCCAGCCGGCCCAGCCGGCCGTGCCGATGGCGCCCGCGGTAGAGCCGGCTCTGTCGCTGGTCAATAAACCCAGACGGGCCGATGCCATGGAAATCGCGGCCAACCCGCGGGCCCGTAGCGCAATGCTTCGCGTGGCCGAGCGCACTCAGGCGCCGAAGGTGATCGTATGATCAAGCACCCGATTCTGCTGCTCGTTGCTCTGCTGGTGGTGAATATCGCCAGTGCCGTGGCCGTGGTGCAGACCAAGCACCAGACGCGCGAGCTGTATCACGAACTGCAGGCCGAGCGACAGACGCGCGATCAGCTGGCCACCGAGTGGGCCCAGATCCAGCTCGAGAACAGCGCCTGGTCCAGTCCGGACCGGGTTTCGCAGGTCGCTCGTCAGGAACTCGAGATGATCCAGCCGGCCGATTACATCGTGCTGGGGGCGGGCTAGCTCGTGTCCGAGGATACGCCGACAAACTTCACGCCGCCTCGATGGCGGGCCTGGGTCGTGCTGGGCCTGTTCGCCGTATTCGGTGTCTCGCTGGTCGTGCGTGCAGTGGATCTCCAGATCTACGACGAGGCGTTTCTGACCCACCAGGGCGACATGCGCCATATCCGCACGCTGGAGATTCCGGCCAATCGCGGCGCGATCGTTGATCGCAACGGCCGACCGCTGGCGTTGTCCGCCCCCACGGAATCTGTATGGGCCGTGCCGGGGGCCGTACTGGACGCGCCGGAGAAGATCGCGCCTCTGGCGCAGTCACTGGGTATGGATCCCGCGTCGCTGGAAAAACGGCTGACCCGGTACAAATCACGTCAGTTCCTGTATCTCAAACGCCAGCTTTCGCCCTTTGATGCGCATCAGGTCATGGCTCTGGATACGCCGGGCGTGTTTCTGCAGCGCGAATACAAGCGCTATTACCCAGCCGGCGAGGCGGCTGCCCAGCTGGTGGGGCTGACCAATATCGACGGCAAGGGCCAGTCGGGTGTCGAGCTGGCTCGTAACGCGTATCTCGAGGGTGAGCCCGGCGAGCGCAAGGTGATCAAGGACGGCCGCGGGCGGGCCGTGGATGATCTGGACGAATACAAGATGCCCAAGCCCGGTCAGGATCTGAAGCTGACCATCGATTCACGCCTGCAGTATCTGGCCTATCGCAACATCAAACAGGCCGTGGTCGAGCACAAGGCCAAGGACGGCGTGGTGGTCATGCTCGACCCGCGTACGGGAGGGATCCTGGCGATGGCTTCGTATCCCAGCTTCAATCCCAACGATCGAAGTTCGATCAAGCCGGCCGGCATGCGTATGCGGGCGGCCACCGATGTCATGGAGCCGGGCTCCACGGCCAAGCCGATCGTGCTCTCCGGCGCGCTCGATAACGGGCTCTACGACACGAACAGCATCATTCACACCAAGGGCTGGTTCCAGGTCGGCCGGCTCACGATCAAGGACGAGCTGAACTACGGCGATGAGGATTTCGCCAAGATCCTGAAGAAATCCTCCAACGTGGGTGCGGCGCACGTGGGCCTGGCGATGGGCCCGAAAAAAGTCTGGCAGGATTTCCGCAACTTCGGGTTCGGCGAGACCACCGGGTCCGGTTTTCCCGGCGAACGTTTCGGGGTGTTGAAGGATTTCTACACCTGGGACAGGGTCGAGACCGCCACCGCGTCCTACGGCTACGGTTTCGCCGTGACCCCGCTGCAACTCGCCCGTGCCTATAGCGCGATCGCCAGCCAGGGCAAACTGCGCAGCCTGCGCCTGATTCTGGGCCAGGGCGCGAACATGCACCCGCCGGCGCAGCAGGCGATCTCGCCGGAGACGGCCAAAACCATGCGCCGTCTGCTCGAGGGGGTCGTCGCCCCGGACGGCACGGCCTCACGCGCCGCGATCGCCGGTTACAGCGTGGCCGGCAAGACGGGCACCGCGCGCAAGATCAGCAACGACGGCTATCACTTGGATCAGCACCGGGCGTTGTTCGTGGGGATGGCGCCAGCGGACAACCCGCGCGTGGTCACGCTGGTGGTCGTGGATGCGCCGACGCGCGGCTCGTATTACGGCGGCACCGTGGCGGCCCCGGTGTTTGCCGACATCATGGCCAGCGCCATGCGGATTCTGCATGTCCCGCCGGACGAGCCGAAGATGTTGACCGCTGCGACCTACCACCCGAACCGAGGAGGCTGAGATGACGATGAACACGCATCCAGCCACGACGTTGAGCCGGCTGCTGGCGGCCTATACCGAGGCCGCGCTGCCCGAGACCCCGATCAACGATGTCTGCCTGGACAGTCGCACGCTCGGTGCAGGGGCATTGTTTCTGGCGCTGGCCGGTACCCGCGGGCACGGGCTGGACCACGTCGAGCACGCGTTGGCCGGCGGGGCTGCAGCCATTGCCTACGAGCCGGCAGAAGGCCTCGAGCTGCCCGCCCTGGATCTGCCGCTGATTCCGGTGCCGGGGCTGACGACTCGAGCCGGCGAGATTGCCGCCGATTTTTATGGCCGGCCGGCCGAGCGCCTGTATATGACGGGGATCACCGGCACCGATGGCAAGACCTCCTGTGCCTGGCTGCTGGCCCAGGCCATGAGTGAGCTGGGCATGGCCTGTGGCTATATCGGCACGCTGGGCTTCGGTGATCCGGCCGCGCTGTCGCTGGCGACCCACACCACGCCGGACGCCACGCGGATCCAGCACTGGTTGGCCCGGATCGCCGACAGCGGCTTTTCTGCCACGGCCATGGAGGTGTCGTCTCACGCACTGGCCCAGCATCGCACCGATGCCGTGGCCTTCGATGTGGCCGTGCTGACACAGATCGGGCGCGATCATCTGGATTATCACGGCAGTGACGCAGCCTATGCGGCCGCCAAGCGCCGCTTGTTCATGCACGACACGCTCTCGCACGTGGTTCTCAACGCCGACGACACGCACGGCGCGGCATGGCTGGCCGAGGCCGCCACGCGCGCCAACGTCACGCCGATCGCTTACGGCCGGCATGAGGCGGTGGCCGAACAGGCCCATCACGTGCATATCGTGGCCGTCGACGCGCATGCCGATGGCCTGGGCGTCACAGTGGACACCCACGCGGGCCGAACCCGCCTGGATACCGGCCTGATCGGGCTCTTTCATGCTCATAATCTGGCGGCCTGCATGGCCGTGCTGTTGGCACGCGGCGTCGATCTCGCGGATGCCGCTCGCGCACTGTCGGCGGCCACGACCGTGCCCGGACGCATGGAGCGTATCGCCGGCTCTGATGAAGCGGGTCTCGAGGCCGCGCCGCTGGTCGTCGTTGACTATGCCCACACCGCCGGTGCGCTGGAGGCCGCGTTGTCGAGCCTGCGTGCCCATGTGACCGGACAGGTGTTGTGTGTCTTCGGCTGCGGCGGTGATCGCGATCGCGGCAAGCGCGCGCTGATGGGGGCCGCCGCCGGCGGCGCCGATCGTGTCTGGCTGACCGATGACAACCCGCGCGGCGAGACGCCGGCCGATATCGTGGCCGAGATTCGTGCCGGCTTGCCCGCCGACTGGGTCGAGGGCCACGACTTCGACATCGAGCATCGCCGGGCCCGCGCGATCGCGGCCGCGATCAATGCGGCCGGCCCCAGGGATGTCGTGCTGATCGCTGGCAAGGGCCATGAAACGACCCAGCAGTACGGTTTGCATATCTATCCATTCGACGATCGCGTATCGGCGGCCCAGGCGCTGAATGCACGCCGCGCCGCGCGCGTCGCCTCCGTCCACGCCCGGGAGACGACATGAAAGGCCGTCTATCCGCATTCGCGGCGGCCCTCGGTGCCGAGCTGATCGGGGCCGACGCCGAGTTCGTCAGCGCCACGATCGACACAAGGCGCATCACCCCCGGGGCACTGTTCTTTGCCTTGTCCGGTGCCAACCACGACGGCCACGAGTTCGTGGCCCGCGCGGCTTCGGCCGGTGCCGCTGCGGCCGTGGTCACCCGGGCCCAGGATACGAATGTGCCGCAGCTGGTGGTCGATGACGTGGCGGGTGCTCTTCAGCGGGCGGCGCGCCTGGCCCGAGCCGGTTATCACGGCCCGGTGGCCGGCGTGACCGGCTCGAACGGCAAGACCACGGTCAAACAGATGATCGCGTCCGTGCTGGGCGAAGCCGGCACGGTGCTGGCCACCGAGGGCAACCTGAACAATCACCTGGGCGTGCCCCTCACGCTGATGCGCCTGGACAATGACCACGCCCGGGCCGTGATCGAGATGGGCGCCAACCACCCCGGCGAGATCGGCCAGCTGGCGGCCATCGCGCGGCCCACGGTAGGCGTGATCACCAACGCCGGCTGGGCCCATCTAGAAGGTTTCGGTTCGCGCGAGGGCATCGCCAAGGCCAAGGGCGAGCTGTTCATCCGCCTGCCCGATGACGGCACGGCCGTGATCAATCTCGACGATGACTATGCCGGGCTCTGGCAAGAGCTGGCCGGACGGCGCCGGGTGGTGGGCTTCGGCCTCGAGGCTTGCGAGGCCGATGTCCGCGCCGCCGATATCGAAATCACCGAGCAGGGCAGTCGTTTCATGCTTGTGATCGGGGGCGCCCAGGCGCGTGTCGAGCTGGCCATGCCCGGGCGTCATAACGTGGCCAATGCGCTGGCCGCCGCCGGCGTGGCCCATGCCATGGGCCTGGAGATCGCCAAGATCGCTGCCGGCCTGGCGCGCATGGCCCACGTCGGTGGCCGGCTGGCGGTCACCACCGCCCGCGACGGCGCGCGTCTGGTCGATGACAGCTACAACGCCAATCCCGGATCGCTGGCGGCCGCACTGGCCTGGTTGGCCACCCAGAATGGCCCACGCTGGGCAGCCCTCGGCGATATGGGCGAGCTGGGCGATCACACAGAAGCGGCCCACGAACAGGCCGGGCACGATGCCCGCGCCGCCGGTGTGTCGCGGCTGTTCGTCACCGGGGCGGCCGGCCGCGCCACGGCCCGGACATTCGGTGACGGCGGGCAGTGGTTTGCCGATCGGGAATCGCTGATTGCGGCCCTGACCGAGGCTCTGGCCGAGGCCGAGTCCGCCCCGATCGTGCTGGTCAAGGGATCGCGCAGCGCCGGCATGGATCAGGTGGCGGCCGCGCTCACTCCGCGCGCGCACGAGATGGCTCACGAATCGTCGGCGGACTCGCCATGTTGATGTTTCTCGCACAGTGGCTCGAGCCGTTTTTTTCCGGCTTTCGTGTCTTCCAGTTTCTGACCCTGCGGGCCATCCTCGGCGTGCTCACGGCGATGATCTTTTCGTTCGTCTGCGGGCCCATGCTGATTCGAGCGCTGACGGTGCATCAGATCGGCCAGCACGTGCGCGATGACGGACCACAGAGTCATCTGGTCAAGGCCGGCACGCCCACAATGGGCGGCACGCTCATTCTGGCCGCGGTATTGATCGCGACCCTGCTCTGGGCGGACCTGACCGTGGGCTGGGTGTGGCTGGTGCTGTTCGTGACCGCGGCCTTCGGGGGCGTGGGTTTCGTTGATGACTATCGCAAGCTGAAGTTCGGCAACAGCCAGGGCCTGTCGGCCAAGGCCAAATACGGCGGTCAGACGTTGATTGGGCTGATCGCCGGGCTCTGGCTGTATTTCGGGGCCACCTCGCCCGTCGAGACCAGCGTGCTGATTCCCATGCTCAAAGACGTCTCCGTGCCCCTGGGGATCGGCTACGTGATCTGGGCCTATCTGGTGGTGGTCGGCTCGTCGAACGCCGTCAATCTCACTGACGGGCTGGACGGCCTGGCGATCATGCCCTGTGTGCTGGTGGCAGCCGCTCTGGCCATCTTTGCCTATGTGACCGGCCACGCCGAGTTCTCGCGGTATCTGGGCTTTGCCTTCATACCGGGTGTGGGCGAGCTGGCGATCTTCTGTACCGCGATCGCCGGGGCAGGGCTTGGCTTTCTGTGGTTCAACGCCTACCCCGCTCAGGTCTTCATGGGCGATGTCGGGGCACTGGCGCTGGGGGCCGCGCTCGGAATCGTGGCGGTGGTCGTGCGCCAGGAGCTGGTGCTGCTGGTGATGGGCGGCATCTTCGTGGCTGAAACGGTCTCGGTGATGGTTCAGGTGGTCGGCTACAAGCTCACCGGCAAACGTATCTTTCGAATGGCGCCGCTGCATCATCATTTCGAGCTCAAGGGCTGGCCCGAGCCGAGAATCATCGTGCGGTTCTGGATCATCACCCTGGTGCTGGTGTTGATCGGTCTGTCCACGCTCAAGATCCGATGAACGCCTGGTACGCCAATCTCGCCAACAAGCGCGTGCTCATCGTGGGCTGCGGGGCCACGGGGGCCTCGGCGGCGCGCTTTGCTGCGGCTGCCGGGGCCATCGTGCGCGTGGTGGATAGCCGCGGCGTGGCCCCGGCCGCCGAAACGTTGGCCGCCGAGCTGCCCGAGGTCGAGATCATGACCGGCGGGCTGCCCGTCGAGGCGCTGGCCGGCATGGACGAGATCATGGTCTCGCCCGGCGTCGATCTGCGCGAGCCGCTGATCGAGGCGGCGCGCACGGCCGGCTACGAGGTGGTGGGCGATATCGAATGGTTCGCGCGTTGCGCGGCCGCCCCGGTCGTCGCCATCACCGGCTCCAACGGCAAGTCCACGGTCACGGCCTGGACCCACGCCATCGCTCGGCGCGGCGGTATCAACGCGGTCATCGGCGGTAATTTCGGCACGCCGGCGCTGGACCTATTGGCCGATGATGTCGAGCTCTACGTGCTGGAGCTGTCGAGCTTTCAGCTGGCGCTCTGCGACAGCCTGGCGCCGACGGTGGCCACCGTGCTCAATCTCTCGCCCGATCATATCGATCGTCACGGCGATCTTGCCGCCTATGCCGCGGCCAAGGCGCGTATCTTCGCGCATGCCGCGACCGCGCTGGTCAATGCCGACGATGGCCCGGCCGCCGAGCTGGCCGCCGGGCATGCCAACGTGGTGTCGTTCGGCACCCATGCCCGGGCTACATACCGGCTCGTCGAGAGCGGGCTGGTTCGCGGTGATACACAGGGCCCGGCGCGGGCTGATATCGCCTTGCCTGGCCGGCATAACGCCTTGAATGCGGCCGCGGTCTGGGCCCTGGCCGATGCCGTCGGGATCGAGGCCGAGGCCATCCAGGCCGGCCTGCGTGCGTTCGACGGCCTGGCCCACCGCTGTCAGCCGGTGGCCGAAATCGCTGGCGTGCGCTACGTCAACGACTCCAAGGGCACGAACCTCGGCGCCATGCTGGCCAGCTTGTCGGGCATGGACGCCCCGGTGGTGCTCCTGGCCGGCGGACAGGGCAAGGGAGCGGATTTTTCCCCGCTCGGCCCGGTCGCCGCCGAAAAGGCCCGCGCAGTGATCGTATTCGGTGAAGATGGGGCCAGGATCGCAGCCGCCGTGGCCGACCATGCGCCGGTCTTCATGGCCCGTGATCTGGCGAGTGCCGTCGCGCGCGGCGCCGATATCGCCGAGCCCGGTGATGTCGTGCTGCTCTCGCCGGGCTGTGCCAGTTTCGATCAGTTTGCCGGTTATGCCGATCGCGGCGATGCATTCGTTCGGTGTGTTCAGGAGTGTGCGGCATGAGGCGCTTGTTGTCGGCGGGTCTGCCACGCGTGGCCCCGGATCTATGGCTGCTGGGCACGCTGGCGTTGATTGCGGCACTCGGTCTGGTGATGGTTGGCTCGTCGTCGGTGGCCGTGGCCGACAAGATGGCCGATGATTCGTTGCATTTCTTCTATCGCCAGGCGATCTACGGGGTTGTCGGGCTGGTGGCCGGCTTCATCGTTCTGCATGTGCCCATGCAGACCTGGCAGCGTCATACCTTCACCATGCTGGGGCTGGGTCTGGCGCTGCTGGCGATCGTGCTGGTGCCGGGCATTGGACATTCGGTCAACGGCGCCCGGCGCTGGATCGATTTCGGCCCCGTGGCCCTGCAGGCCTCCGAGCCCGCCCGGCTGTGTCTGATTCTTTATATCACCGGCTATGCCACACGGCGCCAGACCGATCTGGCGGTCAGTTGGTCGGGCCTGCTGCGCCCGATCGTCTTTCTGGTCGTGGCCTGTTTTCTGATGCTGCTCGAGCCGGATTTCGGCGCCAGCGCGGTGCTGCTGGCCGTGGCCGGCATCATCCTGTTTGTGGCCGGCGCGCGACTGTTCAATCTGGTCGTGCTGGCCGGACTCGGGGCGGCCTGCGTGGCCGCGCTCGTCCTGTCGTCGCCGTATCGCATGCAGCGTCTGATCAGTTTCTCGGATCCATGGGCCCATCCCTTTGCCAGCGGCTTTCAGCTGACACAGTCGCTGATCGCCATCGGTCGGGGCCATGTCTTCGGCGTTGGTCTGGGCAACTCGGTCCAGAAACTGTCTTATCTGCCGGAAACACATACCGATTTCCTGTTCGCAATCTATGCCGAGGAGTTCGGGCTGATCGGCTCGCTCGTGCTGATCGGGCTGTTCTCGGTCGTTGTCTGGCGTGGCTTTGTCATTGCAGGGCGTGCGATTGAACAGGGCCAGCTTTTCGGCGGTTTCCTGGCCTACGGCCTGTCGGCGTGGATGGTTCTACAGGGCTTTGTGAACATGGCCGTCAACATGGGTCTGTTGCCGACCAAGGGGCTGACACTTCCCTTGATGAGCTATGGCGGCTCGTCGCTGGTGATGATGTGTGTGCTGTGTGCGCTGCTGATCCGCGTGGATCTGGAAAGCACGGCCGCCAAGCGCGGGGTGGCCCGATGACTGGCGTCTACGCCGGCAAGCAGGTATTGATGATGGCCGGCGGGACCGGCGGCCATGTCTTTCCCGCGCTTGCCGTAGCCGCAGAGCTTGCCCGGCAGGGGGCCACGGTCGCCTGGCTGGGCACGGCGGCTGGCATCGAGGCCCGGCTTGTGCCGGCGGCTGATATCCCGCTGCATACGATCGACGTGGCCGGGCTGCGTGGCAAGCGTTTGACCACGCTGTTGGCCGCGCCGTTTGCCATTACGCGGGCGCTCATGCAGGCGCATGCCGTGGTCAAGCGTGTGAATCCTGATCTGGTGATCGGGATGGGCGGTTTTGCGTCCGGGCCGGGCGGCCTGGTGGCGCGTGTCGCAGGCCGGCGCCTGGTGATTCACGAACAGAACGCCGCGGCAGGGCTGACCAATCGTCTGCTGGCACGCATTGCTCATGCCACGTTGCAGGCGTTTCCCGATACGTTCGTTGCCGGGCGCCGGGCCAAGACCGTGGGCAATCCGGTACGCGCCGATATTCTGGCGCTGGCCGCGCCGGAACAACGGCTCATGGCCCACGAGGGCCCGCTGCGGCTGTTGGTGCTGGGCGGCAGCGGCGGGGCACTGGCCATCAACGAGCAGGTGCCTGAAGCCCTGGCCGGTATGCCGGCGGATCGGCGGCCCGTGGTCTGGCATCAGGCCGGGCGCACGCTGGATGCTGCCGAGCAGGCCTATGAACAACACGGTGTGACGGCCCACTTGGAGGCCTTCATCGACGATATGGCCGCGGCCTATGACTGGGCCGACATGGTGGTCTGCCGGGCCGGGGCATTGACCGTGGCCGAGCTCGCAGCGGCCGGGCTGGGCGCGTTGCTGATCCCGTTTCCTCACGCCGTGGACGATCATCAGGCAGCCAATGGCCGCCATCTCGTCGATGCCGGGGCCGCGCTGATGGTGCGCCAGAACCAGCTCTCGCCTGCCCGTCTGGTCGAGGCCCTGACCGGGCTGGGGCGCAATCGCGCGGAGCTGCTCGTGCGTGCCCAGGCCGCGCGACGCGTGGCCTGGCCGGACAGTACCGCCCAGATCGTGGCGGCCTGTACACAGCCCTGGAGTGCCTCATGATGGATATCCAGAGTGCGGCGATGAGCCGTGCCGGTTTCGAGCCCTTGACGCATCGCCCGATGCGCCGGGTGCGCAACGTCCACATGGTGGGCATCGGCGGGGTCGGCATGGCCGGCATTGCGCGCGTCCTGCTCAATCTGGGCTATACCGTCACCGGTTCGGATCAAAAGGACAGTGCCACGACCCGGTCGCTCGCCGAGATGGGCGCCACGATCTACGGCGGCCACGCCGCCGAGAACGTGGAGGGGGCCGACGTGGTCGTTGTCTCGACCGCGGTCGCCGCCGACAACCCGGAAGTGGCGGCGGCCCACGAGCGGCTGGTGCCGGTGGTTCGACGCGCCGAGATGCTGGCCGAGTTGATGCGGTTTCGTTATGGCATCGCTGTTGCCGGCACGCACGGCAAGACCACGACCACCAGTCTGACGGCCCAATGCCTGGCAGACGGCGCGCTGGACCCCACTTTCATCGTGGGCGGCAAGGTGCTGGGCGCCGGTTCGAACGCGCGCTTGGGCGCCGGGCCGTATCTGGTCGCCGAGGCTGATGAATCCGATGCCTCGTTCTTGTTCCTGACGCCGATGATGGCGATCGTGACCAATATCGATGCCGATCATCTGGAAACCTATGGCGGGCAGTTCTCCAAGCTGACCGATACGTTCGTCGAGTTCCTGCATCATCTGCCGTTCTACGGTCTGGCCGTGCTCTGCTTGGATGATCCGGTCGTGCGCGAGCTGTTGCCGAAGGTGGGGCGGCCGATTCTGACCTATGGCATCGACGAGGACGCGGACTTCCGGGCCACGGAGCTATCGTTCGACGGCACGGGCAGCCATTTCACGCTGGTCACCCGCGAGGCCGGTTCGCATCGCGTGCATCTGAACCTGCCGGGGCGACACAACGTGCTCAACGCTCTCGCCGCGGCCGCCGTGGCCTATGAGCTGGGCGTGGAGATGGCCACCATCGGCGCGAGCCTGTCGGCGTTCGCCGGAATCGGCCGACGCTGCGAGGTGCTGGGCGATCTGCGTTTTGGCACGTCACGCGCGCTGCTGGTCGATGACTATGGCCATCATCCGCGCGAGCTGGCCAGCACCATCGCGGCTGCGCGACAGGCCTGGCCCGATCGGCGCCTGGTCGTGGTCTTCCAGCCGCATCGCTATACCCGTACCCGTGACCTTTTCGAGGACTTCTGCGAAGTGCTGGCCGACCTGGATGTGCTGGTGCTGTGCGATGTCTACGGCGCGGGCGAGGCCATGATCACCGGGGCCGATGGCCGGGCGCTGGCTCGAGCCGTACGGGCCCGTGGCCGCGTGGATCCGGTGTTCGTCGATGACATCGACAAGCTCGACGACACCCTGGCCGCGCTTGTCGGTGAGCACGATCTGGTGCTCACGCTCGGCGCGGGCAATATCGGCGCGGCCGCGCAGGCGCTGGTCGCCGCGCGAGGGATCTCATGAAGATTGGTGTTTTTTTCGATGAAGGGTCATGTGGTGTGCCGGTTGTGCATCGCAGCCCGGGAGAGCAGGCATGAAAGGGCTCAAACTACGGGGTCTGCGTGATATCACGCTGGGCGCTGTCTTGTTGTTCGGCGTGGCAGCGTGCACTTGGCAGGGGCTCAAACCCGATGGCGAAGATACACGCAAGCTGTATCTCAGCGGCCACTCAGATCATGTCTCCGATGCCGAGCTGGCGCGCTTGGCCGCGCCTTACCTCAAGGCCTCGTATTTCGATATCGATCTGGCTGGCCTGCACGAGCGGCTGGCCGATCAGCCCTGGCTGACCGATATTCAGGTCTCACGCCGGTTCCCCAGTGGTATCGAGGTGCACGTCGCGGATCGCAAGCCGGTCGCCTATTGGGGGCAGGAGCAGGTGCTTGACGCCAACGGGCGGCTGTTCACCCCGGCCAAGCGGCCCAAGGGGCTGATCAGTCTGAACGGCCCGGAAACGCACGCGGCAAAAGTATATGCACAATACCGCGTACTATCCGGTATCCTCGCCGATCATAGGGCGGATCTCGTGTCTTTGACACTGGATGCGAGCGGCGACTGGCAGGCTCGCTTGAATAATGGGCTGGAGCTGCGGCTCGGGCGAACGCACCTGGCACAGCGCATGCAGCGTTTCGTTCGGTTCGCATTGAAGCGTTCGGCCGCTGAAAACGCGTTGGCCAGTGTGGCTTATGTGGATCTGCGATACAGCGACGGGTTCGCCGTGGGCGGCACGCGAACGGTCACGGCGTCAACGTCCGGGCAGGAGAGTACAGGATGAGCAAACGGCCGGAGAAGAATCTCATCGTTGGCCTAGATATCGGGACCTCGAAAGTGGCCTGTATCGTGGCTGAGGCCAACGACGGCCAGCTCGAGATCATCGGCCTGGGCAGTGCCCCATCCAAGGGCATGAAAAAAGGCATGGTGGTCAATATCGAGTCGACCACGGATTCGATCCGGCGCGCGGTCGAAGAGGCCGAGCTCATGGCCGGCTGCCGTATCCAGGCCGTGCATTGCGGTATCTCCGGGGCCCATGTCCGATCGCTGAACTCGCACGGGATCGTGGCGGTGCGCAATAAAGAAGTCACCGAGTCGGATATCGAGCGTGTGATCGATGCCGCCTGTGCGGTGGCGATTCCCGCGGATCAGAAAATCCTGCACGTACTGCCGCAGGAATTTGCTGTCGATGACAACGAAGGCATCCAGGAGCCGGTCGGCATGTCCGGCGTGCGCCTGGAGGCCAAGGTACATATCGTCACCGGTGCCGTGACTTCGGCGCACAATATCCAGAAATGCGTGGCGCGCTGCGGTCTGGAGGTCACCAAACTGTCGCTCGAACAGCTGGCCTCGTCGTATGCCGTGCTCACCGATGATGAAAAAGACCTGGGCGTGGCCCTGGTCGATATCGGCGGCGGGACCTCGGATATCGCTGTCTTCGTCAATGGCTCGATTCGGCACACGGCGGTCATCCCGATCGCCGGTGACCAGGTCACCAACGATATTGCGGTGGCCCTGCGTACGCCGACCCAGCACGCCGAGCAGATCAAGATTCGCTACGGCTGTGCGCTGCCCGAGCAGATCGTCGAGGACGATGCCATCGAAGTGCCCTCCGTGGGCGAGCGCCCGCCGAGGCGGCTCTCGCGCTACACGCTGTCCGAGGTCATCAAGCCGCGCTATGAAGAGCTGTTCATGCTCATTCATAAAGAGTTGGTACGCTCAGGCTTTGAAGATCTGCTGGCCGGTGGTGTGGTGCTGACCGGTGGCTCGGCCAAGATGGAAGGGCTGACCGAACTGGCCGAGGAAGTCTTTCACATGTCGGTCCGACTGGGGACGCCGCAGCGTATCCGCGGATTGTCCGACGTGGTACGCAACCCGATTCATGCCACGGGCGTGGGCTTGCTCGAATTCGGCAACCGCACCCAGCCACGAGGCGGACTCGAGGTGACCCAGGGCGAGGCGTCCTTTGCTCAGGTCTGGGAACGCATGAAAGCGTGGTTCAAGGGTAATTTTTAAAACACAGCGTTCGCCGCGAGCGTTGCAAGTCATACGATCGTAAAGACAGCCAGGGCCCGAGGCTAGATGTTTTCCCGCAGAGGAAAAGCACGGCAAGCAACATGAGGTGCAACATGCCAGAAGTATTCGAGTTTGCTGATCAACACAACGCCCAAGCGGTGATCAAGGTGATCGGCGTCGGTGGCGGCGGTGGCAACACCGTCAACCAGATGGTGGCCGGTGGTATCCGGGGCGTGGATTTCATCTGCGCGAACACCGATGCACAGCACCTCGAGCGTTGTAACGCTGATGTGCTCGTACAGATGGGCAACAACGTGACACGTGGCCTGGGCGCCGGCGCCGACCCATCGGTGGGCCGTCAGGCCGCCGAAGAGGATCGCGAGCGGATTCGTGAATCCATCGAAGGCGCGGACATGTTGTTCATCACCGCTGGCATGGGCGGTGGCACGGGCACCGGGGCCGCACCGGTGGTCGCCGAGATTGCGCGTGAAATGGGAATCCTCACTCTGGCCGTTGTGACCAAGCCGTTTCCTTTCGAGCGCGGCAAGCGCATGGAAGTGGCCCAGAAGGGTATCGATGAGCTGGGACAGTTCGTCGACTCGCTGATTGTGATCCCGAACGAGAAGCTGCTCACGGCACTCGGCAAGTCGATCACGCTCAAGAACGCGTTCCAAGCTGCCAACAACGTGTTGCATAACGCTGTTCAGGGCATTTCCGATCTCATCACCCGGCCGGGCATGATGAACGTCGACTTTGCCGACGTGAAACGTGTGATGGGCGTGCAGGGCATGGCCATGATGGGCCGGGCCACCGCCAAAGGCGAGGATCGTGCCCGCGAGGCCGCCGAAGCCGCGCTGGCCAGCCCGTTGCTCGACGACCTGTCGTTGCACGGCGCGCAAGGGCTGCTTGTCAACGTCACCGGCGACGAGAATCTCGGAATTCACGAATTCCAGATCGTCAACGAAGTCGTGGCCGAGATGGCCGGCGACAACGCCGAGGTCATCGTCGGCATGGCCGAGGATGCCGACTGCGGCGACGAGATCACGGTCACCGTCGTGGCCACGGGACTGGGGGGCCATCAGGCCAAGCCAGAGCGCGACGTGCGTCGTCCGGTCAAACGCGATGCCGCCGGCCAGATGCGTTATGAGGATCTGGATCGGCCGACCGTTATCCGTCAGTCGCCGCGTAATCAGCAAAACGACAGCGCCGCGGTGGATATGGATTACTTCGATGTGCCGGCGTTCTTGCGCAATCAAGCCGACTGAACCGCCGGAATGCTTGGCCGCCACTGGGCGATCAGTGGCGGCGCCGTCGTTGGGGGAGACGACGAATGCCGGATAGAACTCGTTCTTTAGGCCGTGATATTCTGGCCGGTTTTATCAAAGGCGTTACGAAGCCATTAAGATTAAGTCAAAGTTAAGACTGGCGGTTTAGACTGTAGCGTATCTTGATGACGGAATGATGACGCGTGCCGCGGCCTCTTCCAGTTGATGCCCCGAGGCGTTGATCAATCAATGATCAAAGAATGACCGATAAAAATGATTAGGGAAGAAGGCCGTCCGTAGATGGCCAGGGAAACTCGACTCATGCTACGACAGCGCACGCTCAAGAACTCGATCCGCGCCAGCGGTGTTGGTCTGCACACCGGCAAGAAGGTCTTCATGACGCTTCGCCCGGCGCAGGCTGGCAGTGGCATCGTATTCCGTCGCACCGACCTGAGCCCGATGGTCGATATTCGCGCCACCGCCGACCGCGTCGGTGAAACCATGCTGGCGACAACGCTGGTACAAGACGGCGTGCGCGTCAAGACAATCGAGCATCTCATGTCGGCCCTGGCCGGGCTTGGCATCGACAACGCCGTTGTTGAGCTGTCCTGTGACGAGCTGCCGATCATGGACGGTAGTGCCGGGCCTTTCGTGTTTCTCCTGCAATCTGCGGGCATTCAAGAACTCGATGCGCCCAAGCGTTTCATGCGTATTCGCAAGCCGGTCGAAGTGCGCGACGGTGACAAGTGGGCCCGTTTCGAGCCGTTCGATGGCTTCAAGGTCAATTTCTCGATCGAATTCAACCACCCGGCGTTTTCGAAGGAAACCCAGTCGGCCACGGTCGATTTCTCGACAACGTCCTTTGTGCGGGAGGTCAGCCGGGCACGAACCTTCGGTTTCATGCGCGATATCGAGTACATGCGCCAGAATGATCTGGCCCGCGGTGGCTCGATGGACAACGCCGTGGTGCTCGATGACTACCGGGTGCTCAACGCCGACGGTCTGCGTTACGACAACGAGTTCGTCCGGCACAAGATCCTCGATGCGATCGGCGATCTGTATCTGACCGGTCGTGGCTTGATCGGCAGCTATTCCGGTTTCAAATCGGGTCACGCACTCAATAACAAGCTGGTGCGTGCGCTGCTCGACAACCCCAAAGCCTGGGAAGAGATCACCTTCGATGCCCCCGAGGCCTTGCCGATCTCCTATATCAATGCGCAGCCGGTGACTGTGGCTGCCTAGGCCGTGCGGTACCGGGGCCATTGCACTGAACGAGCCGGCCCGAGCGCCGGCTTTTTCATGAGCGGTCGGTCAGCAGGTTATTTCAATACGCCCTGTCGATAGAGTCGCCAGAGCACGGGCCAACCATAAATCAATGGATGGCGGCGCAGGCGTGGGGTGACTTCAATCGTCACACCGGTGTGGCGCGCCAGCTTGTCGGCGCCGTAATCCACCGCGTCACCGAAGGTGAAACAGGCTTTCGATAGACGCGCGACCGATAGCAAACGCCCGATTGGGCGACGCGCGGACCAGAGTCGTCGTGCCTGGCGGCGTCTTGTGCTTGATGCACGCCAACGCATCAGGCCCTGGTCATCGATCCGGACGGCGAGATCGAGCAGGTCGATCGCATCGCGGGCACGTCGGGCATAGTCCGCGGCGTATCCGGCCGTGATATGCGTGCTGCGATCATCGGTCTCGGCCCGAAGCTCGCCGCCGTAGCTCAGCGCCAGGCTCTGGGCGAAAACCTCGGCCGGCGCCAGCGGGGCGTGCAGCACAGGCAGGCTCTGCTCGAGCAGGGTAACCACCGCCTGACCGCAGTGCATACGCAGGCGCTCGTACATGACGGTATCACGGGCGTAGACGATGGCCACCGGCTGGGCCAGACGGCCCCAGAGCCCGGAGGTCAGCGCATCGCGACAGCCGTAGGCCAGCTCGGCTTCGCTGATGACCGCGTATTTGCAGCGCAACCGTGAGGACTCGCCGGCCGCGGGATCGGCGGTTTCCAGGTAATACACGTTGGGCGGCACGAGGCGATTGGCTGCCGCGCTCAGCAGGCTGTCGTGTGCCCGGCGATAATGGTCGACGATGACATAGAAATCCACGAGGCCGTTGCGAATATCGGCACTACGCAAGCAACTGCCATAGAAGATCACGCCCAGCACGCTTGCACCGTGGCGGGCCTTGATAGCCGTGATCAACGGGGCCAGTGCCTCGGCGTCGTCGAATCGACACGGCCCGGCCAGAGCAGCCAGCCGTGCGCTCTTGAACGCCGCGCCCTCGTTCATCACGACAGCCCGACGAACGATAGCCGGCCCGCGACGGATAGCCGCAACGGGCCGTCGGCGCTACGGTGTCGAAAGAACTCGCCATCGACGATATAGCCGCCGTCGAAACACAGCGACAGCGTATGGCTGTTGTGGCTGATATAGCCGTCGTGGGCCTTGCCGAAGGGGCGCTTGCCTCGAACCACGGCCGGCAGGCGCCAGAACAGACGCGGCGCACCGTGGCGGATCGCGGTCCAGCGCAGCGGTGCGCCTTCTTCGCCCCAGAACGGATTGAAGCGCAGAACCAGCCGNTGCAGNGTCGANACNACGATCAGCAANGTNTCACCGTCCAGGCGNCGNTGCNGGCCGTCGTCGGCGNTCAGCGGNGTCGGGGNGAAATGNCGACGATCNCCCNTNATCACNGATTTCANGAANCGNAANAANGCCAGNGCNGGGCCGACCTCGCCGCGTAGCCCCACNCTGTGNAGNCGTTTNTGNGTGTGCTCGACNGCNTGATGNATCGCGCCGGCNCCAAAGAACATGCCGGCGATGGCCGGNGCNCCGTCNGCCGGATCGATNCGCANGACATCNCGNTCACGCAGGCGNGCCGNGCGGTGGCCGGCNGCCCAGTCGCACAGCGGCTGCCAGCCNTCGTGGCGGACATCGANNAANCCGGCNTCGTTGGCNGTCATGTTGGTGCTGCCGGTNGGAATCAGCGCGATGTCCGGCGGNNTNTCGAACACNGTGTTGATCANNATCTCGCNGAGCACNCACTGCACNGTGCCNTCNCCGCCGGCGATNGCCAGNAGNTCGACGCNNGCCNCGGCCAGNCGNGNCACGGCNNCNCGGATCTCCTCGNCCGTGTTGGCCTCGATCGCGGGNACATCNACNGGCAGGGGNTGATGNCCCCATCGACGCCGATGACGCCCGCTNTGTGCGTTGTAGATGATGCCCAGCCGGCGNGGCGTGTCGGCNTACGCTTTACGAACCATGCCGGCTCCAGACGATANGANGCGCGTATTCTAGACGNTTGATGCNCGCCATCGGCTAGTNNCGTNCGNTCAGTATGGNTTCGACCTGGCGNANATCGGCCACNGTNTCGACGTCGATCGCGGCTTCGGGCGTNGTCANNAGCGTNGGCGCCGACGCGNACATCGAANCGCCGNGACANCCCGGAAAACGCCTGCTCGAGCGACANNCGGCGCANGNCATAGCGCGCCAGCGCNCNCCAGCCNAGCATGCCCGANACCACGCGNGCNGGNTGNTTGCGNTCGTCNTCNACGCGCCGCCAGGCATCGACNAGNACACGGCCNCGCGCNTTGTGAATAGCNAACAGNTTGCAGCCNCANTANCCGCGGCCGCCGAGCTTNANCGCGGTNCGNCGGGATTCGGGGTAGGCGCTGGATACACGCGCACGNTCGATNAGCCCGACNGCCAGATCNACATCGTCGCGCGGCGNGCACATNGCNGNGATCATGTCGTGGGTCAACAACGCATGNTCGGCGGTNGTGATCAGCACCGGGCGATCGTCGTCGATACCNGNCANGGCGGTCATGGNGCTNGCNNCGGGCGAGTCNTCGGGGGCCAGCCAGCGNGCGCCGCTGNTTGCGATCAGCGAGGCCAGCGTCGGNTTGGCGGCCACGATGTCCGCNCTGGGNCCCACGANATGACAGCGTGCAAGCTGTGGCGCGCTGTTNACGGTNTCCAGAATNCGGGCCANNAANGGCTGGCCGGCNATNGAGGCCATGGCCTTGCAGCCGGCGCCGNCGGCCNGNGCGACNGGNTCNTCGGCGCCGCGATCACCGGCCAGTATGANGATNTCCCANCGCATNACAGGCGTTTTTCCAGCATACGATANGTCTTGTAGACNTGGCCGCCGATNGANTCGATGATATCGCGCATGCCCTGATTGTCATCGAGAATCCATGACAGCTCGCTGGCGTTGACGCCGCGAGCCACCAGCGCCTGCTCCACCGCACCGATCACGCCGTAGGCCAGAGCGGCGCCCATGGGGCTGTTCTGATAGCGCTGGCGAACGCCCATCAGCGGGACACGAATGCTCTTGGGAAAGCGCACCTTCAGTCGCCAGAGCAGCTTGCCGATCGCCAGCGGCGTCAGTCGCCCGTTGATATCGCGGGCGGCCTCGTTGAGATTGGGCAGGGCCACGATGAAGGCAGCCGGCTCGCCATCGACCTCGGCGATCTGGACCAGCTCGTCGTCGATCAGGAGTTTGAGTGTGCTGCCCAGATCGTCGAATTCGGCTTCGGTGAAAGGCACGAAGCCCCAGTTATTGGCCCAGGCATCGTTGAAGATATCGCGCAGGACGACGAGATCGTCGGCGTAGTGTCTGCGATTGATCGGACGGATGTGGATACGCCTGGCATAGCGGGCCAATAGCCGCTCCATGACGCGAGGCCGCTCGAACGGCAACGGCAGCCAGTAGGCCAGCATGTCCACGGCCTTCGTATAGCCCTGGGCTTCGAGATGCGCGCGATAGTAATCGCGCCCGTGGGGCATCATCATCATCGGCGGCGTATCGAAGCCGTCGATGAGCAGGCCGCATTCGTCGTTGATCGTGAGATTGAACGGGCCCTGGACACGATCGATGCCGCGCTCGCCCAGCCAGGCGTGTGCCGTGGCAATCAATGCCGCGCTCACGCGCTCATCATCAACCGTCTCGAACATGCCGAAAAAGCCGATGTTCTGATTGTCTTCGGGTGGGCGAAGCGCATCGATCTGGGCCGTGATACGCCCCACATCGCGGCCGTCCTGTACGGCGATCCATGCCTGCCACGTCAGGTGCGTGAACACGGGATTGTGTTTTTCCGACAGATGCATGTGGCGCTCGAGATGGAGGGGAGCCACCCACTCCGGCCGATCGGCGTAGAGATCGTGTGCCAGCATAATGAATCGCTGGCGTCGGGCCCGCGAATTCACGGCTACGATCGTTACCGCCCCCCGGCTTTGCGAATACGCCATGACCACGTTCTCTTGAATCCATTCGAGTCGGGCAATATACGCGAGGCACGAGCCGTAATCAGCCTGTGATAACGCAAGATTCGACAGATACAATGAGAACCTGTCGCTCTGAACGATTTTTTAATTCCATTTCCGGCATCATTCAGGGATCGTCGAGCCATGTGTTCGCGATGATCGACAAGCGGATGAACGCCACGTCGATATTTTGTAACGCGCCGGCTCAAGCGGATGATGAGCGTCGGGTTAGTGCAAAGCGTGGCGTGTTGCAGTACGATTTCGCCGTTAAGGTTGCATGCCATGCTTTTCATACAACGTGAGCCAGCGTTTTCAGATGTTTCAGTGCATGCACGGCCAGCGCGTCAGTCGGCTCGGTTCGCCGCTCAAATGATCGCATGCAAGTAACGGCACGCTCGGGCAGTTACGCTGGATTCACACCGGCGCTCATGCTGTCGGCAGCATCTTGCAAGTGCCCGTACACAGGACAGGTAACTCGATGATCAAGCCAACGCCTACCGAACAGCGGTTGAC
>PBAO01000011.1 GCA_002715985.1 Lysobacterales bacterium
TACGGGGTGCAGGACACGCGCAACCAAGCCATCGCCCGCTGGATTCGCGCCGCCACCGGCTGACTTGCAACCCGGGCCAGCTGGCGTGCGTAATTGCCGGTGGTCTACGACTAACGAATGACGGGTTGTAGACTAGGGCCTTCGGGCGCACATTCAGGCCTAGGTCTGGAACCGGTTCCGGTTCGCCGCGAACGGGCACGATGCGATACCCGAGCACACGTTAACGATCAGGACAACGACGATGCAGCTCAGAGAAAGCAATATCGAGAAACTCGCCGAAGGTGAGGTCTACGACACCCTGATCGTGGGCGGTGGCATCAACGGGGCCGTATCGGCCGCTGCCCTGTCGGGCAAGGGGGTGAAGACCGCGCTCATCGACCAGGGCGACTTTGCCGGCATGACCAGCATGTGGTCATCCAACCTCATCTGGGGCGGCATCAAGTACATGGAGTCCTATGACTTCAAACTGGTGCGCGAGCTGTGTGTCTCGCGCAACCACCTGATCCGGCATTACCCCTCCACGGTGCAGGAAATCCGGTTTCTGACCACCATCACCAAGGGCTTTCGCTGGCATCCGCTGGTGCTCTGGGCCGGTACGTGGATCTATTGGTTCTTCGGTAACTGCTTCACGCGACTCCCGCGCCTGCCCTCGCTCAAGCAGGTCAATAAAGAAGAGCCCGTCATCGATACGAAGCAGGCCACCGGCAGCTTCGAATACTCCGATGCCTTTTTGCACGACAACGACGCGCGTTTCGTGTGGAACTTCGTGCGCCTGGCCATGAACAGCGGCTGCTCGGCGGTCAACTACGTGAAATCCACCGGGGCCGAGCGCCGCGATGGCCTCTGGCACGTCGAGCTCACCGACCAGATGAGCGGGCGCAGCTTCACCGTCAAGACCAAGACCCTGGTCAACGCCTGTGGCCCGCTGGCCGATCAATACAACAAGCTCACCGAGAAGAAGACCGACCACAGCCACGTGCTGTCCAAGGGCATCCATCTCATCGTCGACCAGCTCACGCCGAACAAGCGCGTACTGGCCTTCTTCGACGAAGACGGGCGGCTGTTCTTCTCGATCCCCATGGGCAACCGCACCTGCGTGGGCACCACCGATACGCGTACCGAAGACCCGCATGCCGCGATCACCGATGACGACATCGACTTCGTGCTCGACAACATCAACGCGCGGTTGGCGCTCGACAAGCCCCTGGATCGGGACGACATCATCGCCACCCGTTGCGGCGTGCGCCCGCTGGCNGTGGAAAACACCGGCGGCAAGGATCGCGACTTCCTGCAGCTCTCGCGCAAGCACGAGATCGATTCCGATATCGACCAGGGCTTCATCAGCATCTTCGGCGGCAAGCTCACCGACTGCGTNAACGTCGGNGACGAAATCACCGANCTCGTCAAGGAAATGGGCATCNACATCCGCTTNCCGCGNTATCGCTGGTACGGCGAACCCTCGGANACCGTGCGCGACGAATTCTTCCATCAGGCCCGCCTGATGNGCCTCGACGACTACACCGACGCCACCGCCTCCGAGCCGCTATCCACNCGGCTGTGGCGCCGCTANGCCGGCCANGCCATCGGCATCCTGGAAAACATCCGCGAAGACCCGCGCCAGGCCGAAATACTGATCGAAGGCACCGAATACATCCGCGCCGAAGTCCGCCAGGCCGCNCGCCGCGANATGATCACCAANCTNGAGGATTTCCTGCGNCGGCGCTCCAAGATCAGCCTCGTCTCNCGCCAGGAAACCATCCAGAAATCCGACGGCCTCATGGAAGCCTGCGAAATCCTGTTCGGCGCCGATGCCGAAATGCGCTTCGAGGAATACTTCCGCGAACACCCCGTCGTCAACGGCATCGCCAAGGATCCCGCCGCCGGTGTCATCGACGCCGACGATGCCGCCAACGGCGTGGCCCTGGACGAATCGAGCCAGAACAAGAAAGTCGAGGGCGGGTTTGAGACGTTGAACTGGTAGGGCTCAAGTCTTTCGTGTTGAACGCTTGAAGCTCAAATGATGTGTCGGTTTGAGACCGATTTGTCGACACGTCTCACCAGCGTGTCGACGAAATCGACATAAGGCGTTCGACCCGGACCGATCTTTCGGCGATTTACGCGGCCTATTGCTCTTAAGCTTGCTATCGCTGAATGCGATGTCTGTAAGGCATTGAGTGAGTGAACGGACGTACGATGATAGTTAAAGCTTTTTAATTAGCTGTGCCCCTTAGTAAACGAAATCGGTGTTTCGTTTACTAAGGGGCAATCAGCGTAGTTGGCTTAGTCGTAACTGCCCCGAACGTTCTTGAATATCTCTGCTGCCAAGTGTTCGTGCGCAGCCGATCGAAACGACTGGTCGCCCATAACACGCGAAAAAATGTCTTCGTTTCCTTCCATCCGCTGAATGAACAGCTCGTCGAGAACGCGCTCGAGATAGGATTTGAAATTAGGCCAAGTGTTGGCTTTCGCCGCTTCACTAATCTTGTCGTCCTGCTCGGCCGATACACGAATCTGATCGAAGAAATATTGGTCGGCTTCAGTAAAGTTTGTGCCGAAACGCTCGTTGAGTTTGTCCACGAGTGTGGATAACGGAACAGCCTCGTCTTTCACACCGGCCGTGCCGACGTCTGTCGGCCCCTTCAGCGGATAGGCTTCACCTCGGCCGAGCTCAATCGATCCGTCGGTCATCTGCTGCAGGCGGTAATATCGCAGCGCCACGTCATCTTCGAGCGTAAAGGGGGTGCCGTCGTCCGGTAGCGGAAGTTTCGTCATCAGGTTTCGTACGAACGTATAAAGCTTCTCTAGTTCGCTGTCCTGATACGGAATAATCTGTGACAAGAAGGAGTAGAGATTGCGAAATGCTGTGAGCTGTCCGCGAAAGCGTGCTTGCTCCTCCTCTGCCATCTCCTTGAAGCGCGTCACCACGCGGTCCAGCACGCTCGCCATTTCCTGATGCTCACGGCCGCTATGCTCGCGTTTGGGCCGATACCAGATGGCGGCGAAGTCAGCTATATCGTCCGGAGAGAATATAGTCCGCTGCAGTAATTCATGCTGGAGTTCATTGAGCCGCTGCGGCTCCGCATTCTCTTCCACGGGCGTGGTTTCGTAATAAGGTTTAAATGCCTTGTAGATCTCCGCTTCGTCGTTAACGAAATCAAGCACAAAGGTACGCGCTTTACCGGGCGCCATACGGTTGAGCCTTGAAAGCGTCTGCACGGCTTGAACGCCCGCCAAGCGTTTAACGACATACATCGTTTGCAGCAGCGGCTGGTCGAAGCCAGTCTGATATTTGTCGGCAACGAGCAGCACGCGGTAATCGTCGCGTTCGAACGCCTCGGGTAATTCGCGCTCCGATAGACCATTGTTCATCGCCACTTCGGTGTAGGAAGCGCCCGGATCATCCGGATCTTCGACCGTGCCCGAGAATGCGACAAGCGAGCGGATTTCTGTATAGCCGTGGTCACGTACGTATTTGTCGAACGCTTTCTTGTATTTGACGGCCGCGAGACGGGAGCCGGTGACGACCATGGCACGGGCGCGGCCACCGATCTCGTGCATCACGTTCAACCGGAAATGCTCGACGATCACGGAAACGATTTGGTCGATATTGACCGGGTGCAGTTCCATGTATCGCGACAGTGCCTTGGCCGCTTTCTTGCGCGGCACTTCCGGGTCTGTCTCAGCCTGTTTTACCAGTCCGTAAAATCGCTTGTAGGTCGTGTAGTTCGCCAACACGTCCATGATGAAGCGCTCTTCGATGGCCTGGCGCATCGAGTATTCATGGAAGGGCGACGTGCCGTTCGGCCCCGGCTCGTCGAACAGCGCCTTGGTCTTGAATTTGGGCGTGGCCGTAAATGCGAAAAAGCTGAGGTTCGGCTGACGCTTGCGCCGTGCTGCCTCGCGCAGCAGGTTGGCCTTGGCATCATCCGACAGCTCATCGTCTTCCTCATCGGACAATTGAGCGGCGATGCGTGATTCGATGCCGGCCTTATTCAGCATGCCGCGCAGCGCGCCGGCCGTTTCCCCGCTTTGCGAGGAATGTGCCTCGTCAACGATCACGGCGAAGCGTTTGTTGGCCGTATCAATCCGAAGGCCTTCGCCTTTTTCATCCAGCTTTTCGAGCGCCTGCGCGATAAACGGGAATTTCTGAATGGTCGTAATGACGATCGGCGTGCCCTGCGACAAAGCGCGCGCAAGTTGCTGGGTATCTTCATCGATCTTCTCGACCACGCCCGTCTTGTGCTCGAACTGATAGATCGTGTCCTGCAACTGTGCGTCGAGTACGCGACGATCGGTGACCACCACCACCGAATGAAACACCTTGTCATCGGCCGCGTCGTGCAGGCTGGCCAACCGATGGGCGAGCCAGGCGATGGAGTTGGATTTACCCGAGCCGGCTGAATGCTGCACCAGATAGTTATGGCCCGAGCCGTTGGCCTGTGCGTGGCCGACGAGTTGGCGTACCGCGTCCAGCTGGTGGTAACGCGGAAAGATCATCGTTTCCTTGCGTACCGTGCGTATGCCCCGGCCTGCCGGTGTCTTGTGCTCGGTTACCTCCAGATGAATGAAGCGCTGGAGGATATCCATCAGGCTGTCGGCGCGTAGCACTTCGTCCCACAGATAATGGGTTTTCCAGTTATTGGCGACCGGCGGGTTGCCCGCACCGTGGTTCACGCCGCGGTTGAAGGGCAGGAAGAACGTGTCATCGCCTTTGAGCCGCGTCGTCATCCAGACTTCGTCCGGGTCCATGGCGAAATGCACGAGCGCGCGCTGTTTGAAACTAAACAACAGATCGCGCGGGTCACGATCCCGTTCGTATTGCCGGATGGCATCGGCTGCACGCTGCCCGGTCTGCGGGTTCTTCAGCTCCGCGGTCACAACCGGCAGGCCGTTCACGGCCAGCGTGACGTCGATGATGCAGCGCCGATGTTTACCGTCCGGCCGTTTCAGGGCCGATGTAAACGCGACCTGGCGCGTGATCGTCAAACGGTTCTGCCGATAGCGCGCCGCCGACTCCGGGTTCATGCCCGAGTTCGGCTTAAAATATGCCAGCCGCAGCAGCTTGCCGTAGCACTTGAAGCCATGCCGCAGCACGTGCAGCGAGCCCTTGAGCGCGAGCTCTTTGGTCAAGCTGTCGAGCACCGTCGCCGCGGTCTTGTCCGCGAGCAGGGTTTCGAGTTGTTTCCAGCGCTTGGGTTGGGATGCCTGAATAAAGGCGATGGCATCATCGGGAAACAGCGCCATCGTTTCGTCGTAGGCGCTCGGGTCGCGCTTTTCGTAGCCACCTCGGTCGATCAGGCCTGCTTCGATCGCGGTTTCGAAATCATGTTCGGTATGTGCCGGCATCGCCGTCCCCTATCGATCGGCTTGATTCTGACGCGCCTGCGCCTTATATTTTCTTTAGCGACTAGAGGGCCGTTCCCAAAAGCGGCCTAACCCACGCGGTCTAGTCGTTCCGAACATCAAGGCCAGTGCTGGATATGCATATCAGCACTGGCCTTTATCTTTTCCCATATCTCCCAGACCTTGGCATCGTGCCATTTTTCCGGCACCTCGGCCTGGTGGAGATAACGCCCCGCCATATACACCACCACGTCGGCCAGCTGTAGAAACCGGCTATGGTGCGATTGTGTGAAGTACACCGTATCCACGAGTCGCCCCAGCGGGCGGCCGTAGTGCATCGGCGTCTTGCCCGAGGTCTTGTACTCGGAGAAGTCGACCACTGAGCGAGCGACTTCGTCCTGCTCGTAATCGCCGAATGCGATCCCCAGGTCGTCGACCGAATCCAGATAGTCGCAGGCGCGCTCCAGAAACAGCATCAGCCCCAGCCGATATTCCGGCTCAGGGTAGGTGTATTTCCCGCGATGCCGATTCACGTCGATATGGATCAACCGGATCGGGATCGCGTTGTCCACGAGGAACGTGGCCAGATAATCGAATAGCTGAACGCGTTCCGCCAGCTTGCGGCCCTTGAACGGGCCTTTGCCGTGGAACATCTCCTTGCCGTGAAACTCGTTTTGGGTCGTGAGATGGCTGCTGCCAAAGAAATTCGACTGAATCTTGGTCAGTGTTTCATCGAGCTCCAGCACCTTTGCTTCCGGCACCAGCACGCCGCCAATCGTGAAGAACGGATTGGCTTCGCTGTATTTGTTTTCGTCGAAGTAAATTAGGTGCATTCAGTCACGTTTGAGTTATATGTCTTCCAGTGACAGCGCCCGTAACAAGCGAATCGCGGTATTCGAGTAGTTTGGAAATCGATTCGTCGATCTTTGCACCCGCTTTAGAAAGAGCTGTGA
Source organism: Lysobacterales bacterium (assembly GCA_002715985.1). Taxonomy (GTDB): domain Bacteria; phylum Pseudomonadota; class Gammaproteobacteria; order Nevskiales; family Salinisphaeraceae; genus Salinisphaera. The sequence continues at coordinate 6,297 of PBAO01000011.1, forward strand.
CCGTCTGGTCAAGGCGACTAGCTATTTCTTTCTGCTCATCGATCGGCGGGATGCATACGACATATTCGTTAACGCTTGATTGGGAAATATTATTTGCGAGACCTTCGGCTCCACTGATGGAAAGCGCAATTTGTACTCTTAAAGGCTTCGAAGCCATTAAATAAGTAAAAAATTGTGGGGCCATTTGTTCAGTATCGAGAGTAATCCGATAAGTCTTGTCGGAAAACATCAGGTGCGGTCGAACACTTTCTACGAGAGCCACAGATCCGATGAAAGCTGTGGAACCGCTAGCGCGACACATCAGTACATCGCCCGTTTTTACTTCCAGTAAAGGCTTAGGATCCACTCCAGCAGGAAGCGTTTTGTGTTCGTCTTGATTAAAAACGCCCGCGTTTACGCAGCCGCTCTTGAGAACACCCCATTCATCTAAGGCTGCCCTTTTGTCGTCGGCCGACGGGCTCCAGCCTTGCTCGATTTTAGCGATTACCCGTTTTAAGGGAAAAATATGCCAGTGCTCGGGTACACAGCTGAGCCAGTCAACACCTGGCTTCTTCAGAGCTATATGTAGATCTAGCCCTCGTGTGACGGTTTGAGTAATTAGCGCTTGGCGTTTTTCGGCCAGCCGATCAAGAAGGACGCGCTTCTTTTCGATCAGCGCATCGATTCGGGCAGTTTTTCGATCGAGGAAGCAAGCGATTTCTTCTTGCTTTTCAATGCCGGGTACATCTGCTTTGATATTTAAGAAGCTGTTCGTGTCTAGGTTCTGTATCCCCGTGCTCTGTTTAATGTGGGGGTATGTACCGCGAGCGCTATATATGGCCAGCATCAGGTAGTTCAGGAAGCTGGGGTTCGTTCCGGAAGCTGGCCTTAACCGAGCCAAGAAGTTAGAGCAGATGCTTTTTTGAACGTCCTCGAACAGCACGGATCGGCCGACTAACTGCTTATCCCCGCCGCCCGATTTTTCAATGATTAAGTCGCCTGGTCGAAGTCCGACTTTACGATATGTCGGTTCGTCGATCGACCTGAACGTTCGTTCGAGGTTCTTAAGCTTACCTAGTTGCTTATCGAAATCGGCTGCGCGAATGCAAGCGATGTCGCCTTTGCCAGTTGGTTCGTCTCCCCATGCGCCGTTCTGGCACCCCTCAAAAAGCCATTTGATTCGAGTAGCCCGCTCTTTTCCTGAAAAAATCATACGGACAAGTCTTTGAGGAGGCTGGTTATTTCGCGCTCGAGTGACGCGATATCAGCCTCTATTTCATCGACAGCCCGAGGAGGACGATAGACGTAGAAGTGCCGGTTGATCGGAATCTCGTAGCCGATCTTCGTCTTGTCATAGTCCACCCAGGCGTCCGGTACGTGCGGCAAGACTTCGCGCGCCATGTAGGCGTCGATATCGTCCCGAAAGGCCTCGACCAGTTCGTCATTCGGCTTGTCTGGCCCGAAGCTCATCGGCAACGGTAGCGTCGTGTTACGCGGCAGCGGAATGTTTTCGGTATCCCGGAGTTCGCTATCCGGCTCCGGACGCCCCTTGCCGTCGTAGCAGATTTCGGCGTCCGGATCGCGTTCGCCGAGCGCGTTGAAGATCGCTTTCTTGAGCGGGGCGGCTAGTTTCACGTCGGGTTGTTGCGCTGCCTGTTTCAGGTCGTGCTCGAATGCCGCGCGATCCATGTATCGACCGTTCGCGGCCAGGCCGGCAAGCAGGGCACGAATGGCGGCTTGCAATGCTTTACCGGCGGCGATCTCCCTGGCCGCGGCGTCTTTATCCTTGCGTTTCTTGGATTGGGCCAGGTTGGCGAACGCGGTTTGATCGTCGAGTCGGGCGATGCGTTCGGGCGTGGCCTCGAAGTTCATACGCAAGGGCCGTTCGACGGTGACCTTTAGAAAGCCGAACTCGTGGTTCTTGAATATCCGCGAGACCACGCGGTTTTCGGTTTCGCCGCCGATGACGACGTCCGCCGTTTCGCCGTCCTGGTAGCGCCCGTAAATCCGCGTCAAATCGTCGATCTGATCGTCGCCGATTTCGTGGCGCTTGTTGTTCAGGCTTTTCTTCATGCGCTGGAAAAAGCGCGTGCCGTCGATGAGCTGCACCTGGCCACGACGTTCTTCCGGCTTGCGATTGGAGACAAGCCAGATATAGGTATAGATACCGGTGTTGTAGAACAGCTGATCGGGCAGGGCGACGATGGCATCCAGCCAGTCGTTTTCGATAATCCATCGGCGAATGTTCGACGGCCCAGAACCGGCATCGCCGGAGAACAACGGCGAGCCGTTGAATACGACGGCGATACGCGAGCCTTCGCCGCCGTCTTTGGGCGCGGCGTGCATCTTAGAAATCATGTGCTGGAGGAACAGCAGCGAGCCGTCGTTGATCGGCGGCAGGCCCGCACCGAAGCGGCCATTGAAACCGTTGGTCTTGTGCTCGCGTTCGACGCCGCTCTTCTGGTCTTTCCACTCCACGCCGAACGGCGGATTGGCGAGCATGTAGTGGAACTGTTGGCCTTCGAAGCCGTCCTTGGTCTTGCCGTCACCGAGCGTATCGCCGAGGACGATATTGCTTGTTTCCTCATCCTTGATGAGCATGTCGGCACAGCAGATCGCCCAGGATTCCGGGTTGTACTCCTGGCCGAAGAGCGCGAGGTTGGCGTCTTCGTTCTGGCCGTAGATGAATTTTTCGGATTCCGAGAGCATGCCGCCCGTGCCGCAGGCCGGGTCGTAAATGGTGCGATAGATGCCGGGCGTATAGACGTCCTGTTCGCCGGTGTAGACGAGGTTCGCCATCAGGCGGATGACTTCACGCGGCGTGAAGTGGTCGCCGGCTTCTTCGTTGGCCTGCTCGTTGAAGCGCATGACCAGATGCTCGAACAGATAGCCCATTTGCAAGCTGTCGATCCGGTCCGGATGCAGATCGAGTGCCGCCATTTCCTTCACGATCGTGAACAGGCGATTACTGCTGTCCAGCTTTTCGATCTGCTCGGTAAAGCCGAACTGCTCGAAGATGCTGCGCGCGATCGGCGAAAAACCGTTGATATAAGCAACGAGGTTCGGCGCGATGTTGTCCGGATCGCCCAGCAGCTTGTCGAAGGTAAAAGGGCTAATGTTGTAGAGCGCTTGCTGACGATTGGGGTCAGCGGCACGCCCAAGCAGTTTTACGAGCGTGTCGTGATCATGGTTCTGGGTTTTGAGCTTTTCATGCGCAGCCAGAACATGTTCTTTGCGCTCCTCAACCACACAATCCAGCCGTCGTAGCACCACCATTGGCAGCATGACGAGTCGATACTGAGGCGGACGGTACGGCCCGCGGAGGCGATTCGCGATCTCCCAGATCGCGCTCTTGAGGTGCTCATGTGTCTGCTGATTCATCAATGTAAGCCGTGGAATCACGAGAAAGCCGTGCACGGCATCGCCATGCTCGACCTGGGGGAAGACATATTGCGCCGGAGTGTACGCAGTTATTCTATAGCTGCGAAAGCGCGCGCTTTGCGCTTGCCGTGGCTCAGAGCCGTTGTGATAGCTCGCGACTGAACTGGTCGATCGAGCGGTCGATGAAGTGCCTATAGCGATCCGGTGTATATGGAATGAGGCACCGGTCTTTCGCTACGTTTTCGGTGCCCGTTATCGGCATGCTCATGGATCGCTGTTCGGCGGACGGTGGCTCTGTAAACTGCTTGTTCGACATGCCGTTCAACGCTATACGACACCAAGCGCCCGTTGCATCGATTAGGCAAGACGCAGCGAGCGCACGGGCCCGAACCTGGGATGGTGCAACAAACATGCCCGCGAACGGGTTATTTCGAGACGTTTGCGGTGGCGTTGCGATCCCGCGATAGAGGATCAGACCGTCTTCGAACAGGCGGACCTGATGACCTTGGCTCGACAAACCGACGTGATCTGGTCCGGACAACGATTCGTACCCGGCGCGTTTAATCATTAGGCCTTGAGCGCAAGCAGTATCGAAATAGTCGTCGAGATCGTTTTCGAGCCGACCGAGATCGATATCGTGCGGCGGCTGTGGCCACCAGGCCGCTGTTAGCGTTGGCTGGTTTTGATCGAAAGACCAGCGGGTATGTCGATCGTTCGTTCTTATTTTTTTAGGCGCTGCTGGAAAGCGTCTTCGGAGCTGGCCCGCTGGCTTTCGTCGAGCTGCCGGAGTGCCTGAACGATTTCTTCTTTCAGCTTTTCAGGCGAGGAGAACGTGCGTCGAAAGTGCCCCTTGGCGTAATCCTGAAGTTCGTCGATAAAGTTTTTTTGATCCGGCGTGGGCTCAATGTTTTCGATGAATACGAGTGTCGGCCGCCGTGTTTTCTGTGCTTCTTGATATTCGGCTTGTGTAACCGATACCCCGTGGTTCGTCTTGTAGCCGACGCGTGCACCGGCAAGAACTATGTATATATCGGCCTGGGCGACCGCGGTCAGGCAGGCTTGTTCTGGCGAGTAAACCTGTGCCGCTAAGTCAACTTCGACGGTAATTGGCTTGAGGCCCATGAGTTCTACGCCGCGGCGAGCGGCCTGGCGCATTTCTTCATACCCTTCGATCACCGAGCTTATGAATACCGTTTTCATTGGATTCCTTGGGTGCTTCGAGCGTCTCGCTGCTGTTTGTTGTTAGCTTTGAACGACGCTCAGTCGGTCATTTTATCGCCGGTCAAAATATCGTTCAGCGCCACGTTGACATAGAAGTTGGTTCGGCCGACTCGCTCCTTGCGTAAAAAGCCGTCGGCGACCAGTTCGTCAAGATACTTGGTGGCGGTGATGCGCGTGACTTGCAGCTCATCCTGCACGAAGGCGATCTTGGTATAGGGATGCATGAACAGATTGTTGATCAGGTCCTGGCTATAGAACCTGTGGCGGTCACGGATTTGGTGCTTATAGCGCTGTATGGCCGCCTTGATGGCCCGAATGGTCGCGATGGTTTCGCCGGCGGTCTGCTCAACCGCGATCAGCATGTACTCCACCCAGTCTTCCCAGGCGTCGTTGTCACGCACGGCCTGCAGGCGTCGATAGTACTCATCCTTGGTGCGGACGATATGCCGGCTCATGTACAGCACGGGAATATCGAGTAGCGCGTTCTTCACGAGATAGAGCACGTTGAGAATTCGGCCGGTTCGCCCGTTGCCGTCGTAGAAGGGATGAATGCTCTCGAACTGGTAATGGATGAGCGCCATTTTGATCAGCGGATCGAGCGCGAACAGTTCGTCGTCGTTGATGAAGGTTTCGAGATCGGCCATCAGGTCGGGGATCTGCTCGGGCGAAGGCGTTGTGTAAACGGTGTCGCCATAGCCGTTTCGCAGCGCCGTACCCGGAATGCGACGAAACCCGGCGGCGTTTTTTTCCAGCGTTGCTTGTATCGTCTGGATATGACGGTTCGTGATCAGATGGTCTTGGCGAACCGCGTTATAGCCCGTGAAAAGCGCCTCTCGATAGCGGTGAACCTCTTTGGCCTGGAGCGATCCCTTTGGCTCTGTCGCATCATCGCGAAACAGTTCGTCGTGTGTCGTAATGATGTTCTCGATTGCCGAACTGTCTTTGGCTTCTTGTATCCCGAGCGTATTGATTAGGATCGACTGATTCGGAATCGTGGATGCAACACCCTTGAGCTCCGCAAGGCGGCGCGTGGTGGCGTTCAAGCGCTTGAACAGCGCTACGGTTTCGAAGCGCTCGGTGTCTAAGTGAGAAAGCGATGGAAGAGGCTGCATGCACAAAACGTGTATATTTTTCGAAAATAAATATACACGTTTCATGCGATATGTATAGCAAACACGGTAAGCCTATAGATGTTTCCCATGAGCGAATGTCGAGCGTCGAGCAAATAGCTTCCGTATGAAAGATACGTCTGAATCTGCTGAGACGCGCTCGATCCTCGGCGCGGTCTTCCTCATGGCGACCGGCGCCATCGGGCCGGGGTTCATCACCCAGACCACGGTGTTCACGGTTCAGCTCGGTGCGGCGTTCGCGTTTGCGATCGTGGTTTCCACGTTGATCGATATTGCGGTGCAGTTGAACGTCTGGCGCGTCATCGGCATGTCGGGGCTGCGGGCGCAGACGCTCGGCAATCGAGTGGCGCCGGGCCTGGGCTGGTTTCTTGCAGCGCTCGTGTTCGCGGGCGGGGCGGTGTTCAATATCGGGAACATCGCGGGCGCCGGGCTGGGCGTGAACGCGCTGTCCGGGCTCGAGCCGAAAGTGGGCGGGCTGGTCTCGGCGGCTATCGCGGTCGGCGTGTTTGCGGTGCGGCGGGCCGGCGTGGCGCTGGACCGGATCGTGGTGGGGCTGGGTGTGTTGATGATCGGGCTCATGGGCTATGTGGCCTGGGTGTCTGATCCGCCGGTCGGTGCGGCGTTGTCCAACACGGTCTGGCCGAAGCAGGTCGATTTTCTGGTGATCACGACGCTGGTCGGCGGCACGGTAGGTGGCTATATCACGTATGCGGGCGCGCACCGGCTGCTGGATTCTGGTGCCACCGGCGCGGCGAATGTCGGCCAGATAACGACTTATTCGGTGCTCGGTATCGTGATTACGGCGATCATGCGGTGTTTGCTGTTTCTGGCGATTCTCGGTGTGGTCGCCAGCGGCGTACAGCTGACGGGCGATAATCTGGCAGCCAGCGCTTTTGGGGCGGCGGCCGGGGAAATCGGCATGCGGCTGTTCGGGTTGGTGCTCTGGGCAGCCGGTATCACGTCGGTGATCGGTGCGGCGTTTACTTCAATCTCGTTCGTGACGACGACCGATACATCGCCGATCACGCGGCAATGGCTCACCGTGGCTTTCATTGCGGTCTGTGCAGCTATTTATGCCCTGCTGGGACAGGCACCGCAGGCAATTCTGATCTTTGCCGGGGCGTTTAACGGGCTGATTCTGCCTGTCGGCTTTGGCTTGTTGCTGTGGGTGGCCTGGCGGCGGGCCGATTTACTGGCCGGGTATGCCTATCCGCGTGGCTTACTTGTGTTGGGCGGATTGGCTTGGCTGGTGACGGTATTTCTGGGTATCAGCGCGTTGGCTGGTTTAGCGCGGCTTACCGCCTGAAACGGCATCTCAAGTAGACGGCCCGCCGCGCGGGCAAGCCGTCTACCGAGTCATGCGCTAAAGCCTTACTCGGCCGAATCGCTGACCGTGGCCTCGTCGCGCAGGCCGTCGACGGTTTTGTTGCCGATGCCGGTGACGCGGGTCATGTCGTCGAGCGCGGTGTAGTCGCCGTTGGCTTCGCGGTCTTCGACGATGGCCGTGGCTTTGACTTCGCCGATACCGTCGAGCTGGGCCAGTTCGTCGGCGCCGGCGGTGTTGACGTTGATGGCGGCAGCGGCCGCGCCGGAGATGAGCGTCAAGGCGACGGCGAGTGCGAGCAGTAGTTTCTTCATGGGTCCCCCCAATGGGTTCAGGTTGATTGCGGCCGCTCCCTCGCGGCGCGGTTTCAACCTAGAAAACATTGTTCGGTGAGCGCAATACCTCTGCGTTGGCGTCCGCTGTGCGTTATACAAAACTCGATTGTCAGACAGGTACTTGCGGGCCGGTCGGGCGAAAACATAAATTTTCGCACCGAGCGTTGGTGTGTCCCGGGCGCGCAATTCAGTTGATGTGGCCCAGGAGATCGCCCTGCGCGACCGCATCGCCTCTGGCCTGTGTGCCACGAGCGAACCGCCCGGCGCGGTGGGCGGTGACCTCGGTTTCCATCTTCATGGCTTCCAGGACGGCCACGGTGTCGCCTTCGGCCACCTCGGCGTTGTCGTCGGCCTGCCATTTGACGAGCCGGCCGTTGATCGAGGCGACGATGGCGTTGCTATCGGCCTCGGCATCGTTCTCGTCAACCTTGGTTGCCGCGTTGTGGC
>PBAO01000012.1 GCA_002715985.1 Lysobacterales bacterium
GATCGCTTTCTGTGCCTCGATGACTCGGAAATACACCACTGCATTGACCTGAACCGAGACGTTATCGCGCGAGATGACGTCCTGTGTCGGCACGTCCATCACGGTCACGCGCATATCGATCTTGAGCATCTTCTGAATGAAGGGGATGACGATGAACAGTCCCGGCCCCTTCGTGCCGGTGTTACGACCCAGCGTGAACATCACCCCGCGTTCGTACTCCGGCAGAATCTTGATCGAGGCGAAGACGAAGATCACCAACAACACCACGACAGCAATGACAATATTGAGCACCATGAGAGGCTCCGGCATCAGCGAGAAGTTTCGGACGTATCCAGCGCACGCACGTGTACCGTCAACCCGGATACGCGGACGACGACAAGGCTCTGATTTTCAATGACCGGGGTATCGGTCTCCGCGCGCCAGGACTCGCCGTGCAGCCAGACCCGGCCCTGATGGTCGAAGTCGTGGCGTGCCGTGCAGTGGCGCCCCACAAGCCCTTCGTGCCCGGTTGCTACCCGGGTATGACGGGCGCGCCGGAATTGCCAGACGATCGTGGCGAGAATGATCGCCGCGGCCAGCGCGATGGTGATGATCACGGTCAGCGAGACGTCATAGCCCGGCGTATCGGTCAGCATCAGCGAGCCGAACAGCAGGGCAACGATCCCGCCCAGACCCAGGGCGCCGAAACTCGGCACGAACGCCTCGGCCATGACCAGCAACACACCGAGCGCGATCAGGGCAGCCCCGGTCAGATCCACCGGCATCATGTTGAAGGCATACAAGGCCGTGATGAGGCTGATGCCGCCGATCACCCCCGGAATCGCGGTGCCCGGGTTCAAGGCCTCGGCGGCCAGCCCCACCAGCCCGATCATGAACAACAGATAAGCCACGGTCGGATCCGTGACGACCGAAAGCACGCGCGTGCGCCAGTCCGGGGTAACCGGACGCACGCTTATATCGGTCGTTGCAAGCGTCACGTCGCCCTCGGACGTCGCCACGGTGCGGCCATCCAGGGCGGCCAGAAGCTCTCGCTGGCTGGCCGCGACGATCTCGACGACGTTATCGTCACGGGCCTGTTCTGCGCCGAGCGTGGCCGCCGAGCGTACGGCGGAGGCCGCCCAGTCCGCGTTGCGCCCGCGCCGCTCGGCCAGGGCACGGATATAAGCCACCGCATCGTTGACCTGTTTGCGGCGCTTGGTTCGGGCATTGCCGAGATCCAGCCCGCTTGCCGGGGAGGCGGCCTTGTTGTCGTTCCGGGCCTTTCCGGGGGCCTCGTGGCGGTCGTCAGCGGGCTCGGCGCGGGCGCCGCCGATATTGATCGGTGTTGCGGCCCCCAGGGTCGTTGCCGGCGCCATTGCAGCAACATGGGTAGCCAGAAGGATATAGGTGCCCGCGCTGGCGGCACGGGCGCCCTCGGGGGCCACATAGCCGATGACCGGAACCGAGGAGGCAAGGATCGATTGCACGATCTCGCGCATGGAAGACACCAGGCCGCCGGGCGTGTCGATACGCAGTATCACGAACGGAGTGTTGCGCTTGTTGGCGGTCTCGATCTCATCGATCACGAAAGCGGCCGTGGCCGGGCCCACCGAACCATCGAGGGCGATCTCGGGCACCGTGCGCGCGCCGTCGTCCTGTGCGAACGCGGCCGTGGCGATAGCGCACAATGCTGCGACACACGCCGCGAGCGCGTATCGGAGCCGGTACGACATGGGCATGTTCATACCTAGAAACAACGCAGCCCGAGCCGCGCCGGATGCAGCCATCCGGCGGGCCGTACCCGGCGCTTGTTTGGGAAAAACCGACATGAGCACTGCATGTCTTCGAGCATAGGCGCTTGACGGCGCCCGAGCCAGTTCAGCCGTGAGTCAGCTGGGCCAGCAGATCAGGCAGAGCACGGCTGGCCGAAGCAGCCAGGCGATGATCGACCTGATCGGAGACCGGCGTCTCCTGTGGGTTGATCTCGATGACCGGGGTGGTGCCGGCTACCGCCGTGTCGACCAGCGCAGCGGCAGGATAGACCTGATTCGATGTACCAACGACGATCACGCAGTCAGCCGCGGCCAGAGCCGCATCGGCGGCGGCCAGGGCGGTTCGGGGGAGCATTTCGCCGAACCAGACGATGGCGGGGCGCATCATTGCGCCGCAGTCACGACACCGCACCGGGGCATCGCCCTGGGCCTCGGCCATCGGTATCAGCCGGGCATGGTCGCATTCGCTGCAGCGCTCGCGCCAGATGTTGCCGTGCAGCTCGGCCACGCGACGGCTGCCGGCGGCCTGATGCAGGCCGTCGACGTTCTGGGTAATGATCTGAAGCGATTTTATGTCGGCAAGCTGCGCCAACGCGTGATGGCCGGCGTTGGGCCCGCCGCGGGCGATGAGCGTGCGCCGCCAGTGATACCAGGCCCAGATGCGCTCGGGATCCTTGGCAAACGCTTCGGGCGAGGCCAGATCGGCCGGGGAGAAACGTGCCCACAGCCCGGTCTGTGCCTCGCGAAACGTCGGCACACCGGATTCGGCCGAAATGCCGGCGCCGCTCAAGACAACGACGCGGCCCGCGCGCGACAAGGCCTCGCCGGCCTGATCAAGCGCCAGATTGTAGTCCTCGTCGGCGGGCACCGCTAACGCTTTGTCGTCGAGCGGGCGCCGCCTGGCTTGGCGCCGGTCGTGCTGGCGCCCGTGCTCTTGGGGCGGCGTGGTTTCCATTGCACGCGATACAGGTCGTGGCGCCGGTCAAGCATGTTCTGCACGCTGCCGGAGGTGCGTGCCTCGTGCAAGGTATCCAGCCGGACATCAGCGATGGCCACCTGCTCGGCGTTGGCCGTGGTATCCGCGGCGATGCCGTCACGCGCGAAGGCGAAATCACAGGGCGTGAAGATGCCCGACTGCGCGTAGTGCAGATCCATGGCGTGCACACGGGGCAGGTTGCCCGTGTTGCCCGAAGTGGCCACATAAATCTGGTTTTCCACCGCGCGGGCATGGGCCGAATAGCGCACCCGCAGATAGCCGGCCCGGTCCTCGGTAGAAAACGGCACGAACAGGATATTGATGCCCTGATCGGCCAGGTGCCGCGACAGCTCGGGGAACTCGCTGTCGTAACAGACCAGTACGCCGATCGGGCCACAGTCGGTCTCGATGGCGTTGAGCGAGGAGCCGCCCTCGATGTTCCAGTAGTGGCGCTCGCCGGGCGTCGGATGAATCTTGGGCTGCAGGTGCTCGGAGCCATCGCGCAGATAGACATAGGCGATGTTCTGCAGCTCTTCGCCCACCACCGTCGGCGTGGAGCCGGCGATGATGTTGATATTGAAACGCACGGCCAGGTCGGCCATCAGTTCGCGGAAATCGTCGGTGAAATCCGCCAGCCGCCAGATGGCTGCGCGATGTCGCAGCTCTTCGTTCTTGATCGAGAGCAGTTGCACCGTGAACAGTTCGGGAAAGACCACGAAATCGGACTTGGCGTCGGCGGTCTCGCGCACGAAATAGGTCACGATCTGGGCGAACTCGTCGAAGGAGTCCACAGCCCGCTGCATGTATTGAACGGTGGCGATACGCACCGTGTTGCGGCGTTGCAGATGCACATGCGAGTCGCCGGCCACGTCCTCGCGATACTTGTACTCCGGGTTGCGCCAGATCAGATGGGCGCCGTAGCCCATCGAATCACGGTCATCGGGCAGATAGCCCTTCATCACGCCCAGCAGCTCATAGCCCTGGGACAGCTGGAATGACAATACGCGATCCCGGATCGACTTGTCGGCCACGGCTTCGACATAGGCCTGGGCCGAGCCGAACTGCTTGTAGCGCCGGCGCAGGCCGGGAATACGGCCCACGAATACGATGCCTTTCAGCCCCAGCTTGACCGCCAGCGCCTCGCGCTCGCGATACAGCCGCCGCCCGATACGCAGGCCGCGGGCGTCGGGGTCCACGCAGATCTCATAGCCGTAGAGATAATCGCCGTCGATATCGTGGGTCGAGCCGTAGCCGTTACCCGATATCTGGGCCCAGCTGTGCTGACTCATGACCTGATCTTCCGGCAGACAGATCGTGGCGCAATATCCCACGACATCGTCTTCGTAGACCGCCACCAACTGACCGTCCGGAAAGTTGTTGATCTGGCCACGCAGCTCGTCGAACGAGTAATCGTCCATCTTCGGGTAAGTGCGCTGCACGACCCGATTGATGGCCGGAATATCCGACAGCTTGGCCGTACGAACGATCAAACGAGAACGAGAGTTCTGTGGCGCCATGAAAACACCTTGCTATGGGGCTAGCGGTACCGGAAACGATCTTCCAGCTGATCTGCTGATCTGCTGATCTACGACGACGAAGTCAGCCGAGGATGTCGCCATCGCCGGTGACCGCGGACCCAACGATCGCTCGTTTCAATCCACGGCCATCGGCGTGCATCGGCGTACGGTCTCGACAATGACCGCCGGAATCAGCCCTTGGAGGCGCGCTTGCGATCGGTTTCGGTCAGATAGCGCTTGCGCACGCGAATCGTGCCGGGCGTGACTTCGACCAGCTCGTCGTCGTTGATGAATTCCAGCGCCTGTTCCAGCGTCATGCGGATCGGCGGGACAAGCTGGATGTTCTCGTCGGTGCCGGCCGCGCGCACGTTGGTCAGCTGCTTGGCTTTCTGAACGTTGACGGTCAGATCGTTCTCGCGCGAGTGGATACCAACGACCATGCCTTCGTAGATCTCGTCGTTGGGCGCAATCATCATCTTGCCGCGATCCTGCAGGTTGAAGATCGCAAAGCCCACGGCCTTGCCGTTGGCATTAGCGATCAGCACGCCTTTCTGGCGCTGGCCGATATCGGTGCCGCCGATCTTGCCGTAGTGATCGAAGACGTGGGTCACGATGCCCGTACCCGAGGTCAGGCTCATGAACTCGGTCTGGAAACCGATCAGCCCGCGCGAGGGGATGATGAACTCAAGCCGCGTACGACCCTTGCCGTCCGGCACCATGTTCTGCAGCTGGCCACGACGCTGTTGCAGGTTGTCGATGACCGAGCCCTGGTCATCGTCCTGGATATCGCACATCAGCAGTTCGTAGGGCTCCTGAAGCTCGCCGTCGACTTCACGAGTCACGACTTCCGGGCGCGAAACCGACAGCTCGTAGCCTTCACGGCGCATGGTTTCCAGCAGAACCGAAAGATGCAGCAGACCACGCCCGGAGACCTTGAACTTGTCGGCATCGCCGCCGGCCTCGACGCGCAGCGCCACGTTGGACTTCAGCTCGCGGTTCAGGCGCTCGCGGATCTGGCGCGAGGTCAGGTAGTCGCCTTCCTTGCCGGCCATGGGCGATTTGTTGACCTCGAAGGTCATGCTCATGGTCGGCTCATCGACGGTCAGGCGGGGCAGGCCTTCCGGCTGGGCCGGATCACACAGCGTGTCGGAGATATCCAGATCGTTCATGCCCGTCAGGGCCACGATGTCACCGGCCTGGGCCGACTCGACCTCGACGCGGTTCAAGCCCAGGAAACCGAACACGCCGGCGATCTTGGCATTTCGTTTCTCGCCTTCGCGATCCACGATGCTGATCTGCATGCCGGGTTTGACCGTCCCGCGAGCAATACGCCCGATGCCGATCTGGCCGACGAAGGAGTTGTAGTCCAGCGTCGTGATCTGCATCTGGAAGGCACCTTCCAGGTTTACCGGCGGCGGGGCGACGCGCTCGGTGATCGTGCGGAACAAGGGCAGCATGTCGCCCTCGCGTACGCTCTCGTCCATGCCGGCATAGCCGCCCAGCGCGGAGGCATAGACCACCGGGAAATCCAGCTGCTCGTCGCTGGCGCCCAGGGAGTCAAACAGATCGAAGGTTTCGTTCAACACCCAATCGGGGCGTGCGCCGTCACGGTCGATCTTGTTGATGACCACGATGGGCTTCAGACCCAGTTCGAAGGCTTTTTCAGTCACGAAACGCGTCTGCGGCATCGGCCCGTCGACCGCATCGACCAGTAGCAGCACCGAGTCCACCATCGAAAGAACGCGCTCGACCTCGCCACCGAAGTCGGCGTGGCCGGGCGTGTCCACGATGTTGATGTGATAGACCTTGTCCTCGTCCGGATCACGCCATTCGATGGCGGTGTTCTTCGAGGTGATCGTGATGCCACGCTCTTTTTCCAGATCGTTGGAATCCATGATCCGGTCGGCCACGTCGTCGCGCGCGTCAAAAGTGCCCGACTGGCGTAGCAGACAGTCGACAAGCGTCGTCTTGCCGTGGTCAACGTGGGCGATGATCGCGATATTGCGAAGATTTTCGATCATGTATTGGGCCGAGGCGTTTGCGAAAACGCGGCATTATCAGGCATTCCAGCGCCCGCGGCTAGCCGAAAGTCGTAAATCGTGCAAACGCGTTTTATGATTGCGCGCGCAACCCCTGTCTACCAAAGGCCGCGCCATCATGAGCGATGTGTCTTCCCGGAGCCCGCGTTATCTGGAACGCGGCTCCGGTGAGTATAAAAAAGCCAATCTTGCGCTGTTTGCCGCCGGGTTCGCGACATTCTCGTCGATGTATTCGGTACAGCCCCTCATGCCGCTGTTCTCGGATGCCTTTGGTGTATCGGCGGCGGTGTCCAGCCTGTCGCTGTCGGTGACGACCGGGGTGCTGGCCTTCACGCTGTTCACGGCCGGCCTGATGTCCGGTGCCATCGATCGCAAGAAGATCATGATGGGCTCGTTGATCGCCTCGGCGCTGCTATCGCTGGTGGCGGCCGCCGCGCCGGGCTGGAACAGCCTGCTGGTGGCCCGCGCGCTGGAGGGTTTCGCCCTGGGCGGCGTGCCGGCACTGGCGATCGCGTATCTCTCGGAAGAGATCAAACCCGCCGATCTGGGCACCGCCACCGGGCTGTATATCGCCGGTACGGCCATTGGTGGCATGGGCGGACGCGTAATCGCCGGTTTCGTGGCCGATATCGCCGGCTGGCGGGTTGCCATGGCCACACTCGGGGCGATTGGTTTGCTCGCAGCGGTGGTGTTCATCGTGCTGCTGCCCAACTCGCGCAATTTCATCGCTCAGAAAGGGCTCTCGGTTCGCGAGCACGCCGGGCCGGTGGCCGCGCACGTACGCCATCGTGCGCTGCCGTGGGTGTTCTTCTGTGGCTTTACCTTCATGGGCGCGTTCGTATCAATCTATAACTATATCGCCTATCGGCTGGCCGAGCCGCCGTTCTCGTTGGGCCAGGGGGCGATCGGGGCCGTGTTCGCGATCTATATCTTCGGCGTTTTCACCTCCGCGCTGGCGGGACGGGTGGCCGATCGCGTGGGCCGGCCGCCGGTACTGCTGGCCGGCGTGCTCTTGATGGCAGCAGGACTGGCCGTGATGTGGCCGGATTCGATCATCACCGTGGTCATCGGCATCGGGCTCGTCACGATCGGCTTCTTTGCCGGACACTCGACCGCCAGCGGCTGGGTCGGTCTGCTGGCCGAACACGGCAAGGGGCATGCCGCCGGGCTGTATTTGCTGGGCTATTACCTGGGTTCCAGCCTGATCGGGGCATTGGGCGGCCTGTTCTGGGCGCACTCTGCCTGGGCCGGGGTCACGGCAATGGTCACCGTGGTGCTGGTGGCCGCACTGGCCGCCACCCTGCGTCTGGCCGGGTGGCAGCGCCGTGTCAATGCCGGCTAGCCGAACAGGATCCGGCTCAGCAGGAACACATTGAGCGCGATGATCAATACCGCCACCGCCCAGGCCAGCCAGGTCGTCGCGCGTCGGTTGACCAGCGAGCCCATCAGCGTCGGGTCGGAGCAGAAGATCAACAGCGGGATCAGCGCGAACGGGATACCGAAAGACAGCACGACCTGGCTCATGACCAGCGCGGTGGTGGGGTCCACGCCCAGGGCCAGCACGCCGAGTGCAGGGGCCATGGTGATCAGGCGCCGCAGAGTCAGCGGAATACGCCGGTTGATATAACCGGACATGATGATCTGCCCGCTCATGGTGCCGACCGACGAGCTGGAAAAGCCGCTGGCCAGAAGCCCCACGCCGAAAAGAATCGCGGCCAGCGAGCCGGCCTCGGTATTCAGGTGGGCGAACGCCCCCTCGAGCGTCGAAATCACCACGGTGGAATCGAAGAACAGCCCGGCGGCCATGACCAGCATGGCCCCGTTGATCAGCCCGGCGACCCCCATGGCGATGAGGATATCGGCCATCTCGAAACGAAAGATCCTGCGCCGCTCGGTCTCATCGCGGCCGACCACGCGCCGCTGCATGAGCGCCGAGTGCAGATAGATCACATGGGGCATGACGGTTGCCCCCAGAATGCCGGCGGCCAGCAGCAGGCTGTCGGCGCCGTCCAGCGTGGGCACGAACAATCCGTGGAGCAGCTGGCTGGTATCCGGATCGGCGATATAGACCTCGTAGGCGAACGAGACCACGACCACACCCACCAGCACGCCGATACCGGCTTCCAGCCAGCGAAAGCCGCGGCGCTGAAGCTCCAGCAGCAAAAACGAGGCGATGCCCGTGATCACCGCAGCGGGAAACAGCGGAATGCCGAACAGCAGATACAGCCCCAGCGCGCCGCCGATGAACTCGGCGAGGTCAGTGGCGATCGCGATGAACTCCGCCTGGAGCCACAGCCCGATGGTCACCGGCTTTGCAAAACGCTCGCGCGATACCTCGGGCAGGTTCTTGCCGGTGGCGATGCCGAGCTTGGCCGACATGGACTGGATGAGTACGGCCATGATGTTCGAGACCAGCACCACCCAGAGCAGCGTATAGCCATAAGTCGAGCCCGCCTGGATGTTGGTGGCGAAGTTGCCCGGATCGATATACGCCACAGCGGCGATGAACGCCGGGCCCAGAAAGGGTAGAAAGCGTTTCAGCCCTTTCTGTCGACCATCCAGAGCTGCCGCGGCGGCGCGCTGTGTTGCATTCTCGCCGGGCAGAAAATCCGAATCGGAAGAGGCATCGCTCATGAGACAACCGCTTGGAAAAGAAACAGGCGTAAAATAACCATCGACAACAAATGTTAGCCGAGGCTTAGATTAAGCGTGTCCTGCATCATCTTGCAAGCCGTACGTCACGTATGAATCGATCCACGATCGTTATAATCGGGCGTAATGAACAATAAATCCCATGAAGAGACGCACGGCGTCATCGCCGGGCCGATCCTGCGTCGCGTATCGTCGACGCGGATCGGTCTGTGGCTGGTCACCGACTCCGATGCATCGATCGAACTGGCTCTTTACACCGACGACGCGCCCGGTGCCTCGAGCACGCCCGCAGCGGCTCATGTGGACACGATGGCTTATCGCCAGAGTTTTCGCGTGGGCACCCGGGCGGTCATCCAGATGATCGATGTCGATCTGGCGGCGGCCGGAATCGCCGATCTTCCTCTGGACACGCCGATCGGCTATGACTTGATGATCGGTGCCGAGCGCCGATCTCTGGCGGCGGCCGAACCGGGGCTGGCCTATACGGGCCAGGCACGGCCGTGTTTCATCATTCGTTCGCGCTTGACGCATGTGCTGCACGGCTCTTGTCGGCGCCCGCATCACGAGTCTCGTGATGGCATGGCCGCTGCCGACAGCTGGGTGGCCGCCCGGCGCGACACGAGCGCCGACTGGCCGGATTTGCTGCTTCTGACCGGCGATCAGATCTATGCCGACGACGTGGCCACGCCGCTGCTACGCGCGATTCATGCCGCGATCGAACACTACGGCCTCTACGACGAAACACTCGAGGCCGCCACCGTGCCCGATAGTGCGTCGCTCTATGCCAGCGATGACACCTATGGCCGACGCGATGCACTGCTGCCACACGAGCGTGGCAATCACGCCCTGCGTGAACGGTTTTTCGGCGGTACCGACAAGCCCGTATTCACCTCGGCCTCCTCGGGCAATCACCTGATCACCCTGGCCGAAGTGATCGGGATGTATCTATTGACCTGGTCGGACATCCCCTGGCGACACATCACCTATACCCAGCCGGCCCTGGATGATGAGCAAGCCGAGCGCTGGGCGGCCGAAGCGCCCCTGATTGATGCGTTCGTCGCCGAGCTGGGCGCAGCACGACGGCTTCTGGCCAACGTGCCCACCGCAATGATCTTCGACGACCACGACATCACCGATGACTGGAATCTGACCGGTGACTGGGAAGACGCCGCCTACGGTCATCCGTTTTCACGACGCATCATCGGCAACGCATTGATCGCCTATACGCTGTGCCAGGCATGGATGAACACACCGGCACGATTTGCCGAAGCGCTTGGCCAGCCTCTGCAGGCGTATTGCCAGAACCCCGATGCGCCAGCACAAAACCATGCCATCGATGCGCTGCTGGCATTTGACCAGTGGCACTACACGCTGGATACAGAACCCGCGGTGGTGGTTCTGGATACCCGCATGCACCGCTGGCGCCGCACCCAGAAGACCCACCGGCCGTCCGGGCTGATGGACTGGGAAACGCTGATCGACATGCAGAACGTGCTGACCGGGCGCGAGAGCGCGATCATCGTCTCGGCCGCGCCGGTGTTCGGCGTCAAACTGATCGAGAACATCCAGAGGATCTTCACCTTCTTCGGCAAGCCCCTGATGGTGGACGCCGAAAACTGGATGGCCCATCGCGGGGCGGCCGTGGCGATGCTCCAGATCCTGTCGCATCGACGCACCCCGGAAAACTTCACCATTCTGTCGGGCGACGTGCACTACTCGTTTGTGTACGACGTGGTGCTGCGTCATATGCCCACGCGTCAGCGGATCTGGCAGATCGTGTCTTCCGGGGTGAAGAACGAATTTCCAGCCACGCTTCTGGCCTGGTTCGACCGCCTCAACCGCTGGCTGTACGCGCCGTATTCACCGCTCAACGTATTCACCAAGCGACGCCGCCTGCGTGTATCACCGCGCCGGCCGGTGGGGCGCGGCGACACGGGGCGTCTGCTCAACCAGTCGGGCATGGGCTATGTGCACTTCGATAGCCGCGGCCGGCCGGCGACGATCGTTCAGATCGGCGCCGACGGGCATGACGTACGCTTTGAACGCACTGACGACGTCGAGACGTGATTTCCAAACGACGGGAGAGAATATGTCTTTAAAACACGTGGCACGCGCGCTCGTGCTGATTGGCGCCTGCTACGGCACGACCGTATTGGCGGCGCCGCTGACCAGTGCCGATGAAAACGGCGACGGTGCGATCAGCCGGCAAGAGGCGATGGATGCCCAGAACGCCTCGTTCGAGCGCCTGGACGACAACGGCAACGACAAGCTCAGCCGCGACGAATTCGATGCCGGCCAGCCCAGCGCCCCGGAAGATGCCAGCCAGGCCGATATCGCCCGCCGCAAGCAGGTGGTGAGTCGCTGGTTCGACCAGATCGACGATGACGGCAATGCCAGCATCACGCCCCGGGAATACCGGGATGCCGTCTCGCCGTATTTCGACCGCCTGGATGCCAACCACGACGGCAAGATCTCGCAGCAGGAACTGCGCGAGAGTTTCCGGGAAGTCGACGAAGCACAGGCAGAGCTCGGCGGCTAGACCGCTCGCGGCAGGCACGGCGCCGATGCGTGTGAGCGCATCGGCGCGCTCGGTTCAAGCGGTCGTTGTTTCGGCGTGCAGAGCCGTGCGGATATACGACGCGGCCTGCTGCAAGGCCTTGTCGGCCTGGCTGACACCGCCGGCCAGATTCAGATAGCCGTGAATCAGGCCCGGTTCGCGTTCCATCGTGACTGCAACGCCGGCCTCTTGCAGCGCCTTGGCATAGGCCTCGCCCTCATCGCGCAACGGATCGAAGCCGCCGGTCTGTACCAACGCCGGGGCCACACCGGCCAGATCACCGTAGAGCGGTGAAATAGCCGGATCCGTCTTGTCCATGCCGGGCGGCACATAGTGTTGCTCGAACCAGTCCATGGAGGCTTTTTCGAGGAAATAACCTTGCGCGAACATATCCTTCGACGGGTGGTCAACCTCGAAATCAACGACCGGATAGAACAGCGCCTGATAGCAGGGCGCGTGCACATCGTTCCTGGTCTGTTGGGCCACCACGGCGGCCAGATTGCCGCCGGCGCTGTCGCCGGCCACCGCCAGACGATCGGCATCCAGGCCGAGGGCTTCGGCCTGATCGACGACGGCCCGAAACGCAGCCACGGCATCCTGAGAAGCAGCCGGCGCCGGGAACTCGGGTGCCAGACGATAATCAACGGCCACCACGCCACAACAGACATGATGGGCCAATGCCCGACACACGGCGTCGTGGGATTCCAGATCGCCGACCACGAAACCGCCGCCGTGAAGGAACACGATCGCCGGCAGGTGCCGATTGGCATCATCCGGTCGATAGAACCGGGCACCGATGGCCGGCAGCCCGTCGGCAGCCAGCGATAGCTCTCGGACCTCGATATCGGCCGGCACCCGTGGGCCCAGCGTGCCGGATTGCTCGGCCATGACGCGACGCGCGGTATCCACCTCGCCGCCGCCCAGGGCCACGCCGCGGGTCTTCATGATCTTGAGCAACATCTGACACTGGAGATCCAGCGTCTGGCCGTCTTTTTCGATCGGCCGGCCGGCCAGCGGGCGCAGCAGGCTTTCCGGCAGGCCGAGCAGGGCCCGGGCCCCCAGGCTCTCCAGGCGTTGTTGAAATCCACTCATGGTCTTGCTCCCCCTCATATGACGCGCGGGCCGTAGTTATGCGCGAAAGCCCGTTTCCAGAATGAAATAATCGATATCGAGCTCGGCGAGCGGCTGGCGCAGTTTGTCGAGTTCCGCGGCCGGGCCATGCATTTCCATGCGGGTGACGGTCGCGATCTCCTGAGCCTTGGCAAACAGCGTGCCGACGTTGTCCAGATGGGCCAGAAATGCCTCAGCGTCGCGATAGCCTTCGCGACACATCGCTTGATCGCCCTTGAAACAGAAGCCGTAGTACAGACAGCCCGGCTCCTGGCGCGTGGCAGCCACGAACTCTTCGACCAGTGCCTCGAAGGCGGCTCGATTGGCAGACGGAATATCGAAATAAGGCGCGAACGAGACGCCGGTATCGGTGGGTGCGTCCATGGCGGTGATCCTGAATCGAATGGCAACTTGATCGTACCGCAGACGAGCGGAATCAGTCCTTTTTATGTTCGGCTGCTCGGGCAACGCGCTCCATTACCTTGTCGCCGTCACGAACGTGATCAAGCAGCCAGGCCTCCATGGGCGACGCCTTGGTCAGTACCGAGATATCGCCGGTGCTTTCCATGATCACCGCGCGCACCTGATCACGATGCGTTACTCCGGCCTGGCGCAGCTTGGCCCGGATATCGTCGACCGTGACCCGGGCGGTGTTGAGATTTTCGGCCAGCAGTTCGGGCCCGGCCATCAGAACCATCGGCTCATTGCCCACAAGCCGTTCGATGCGATAACTCTTGCGCCGGGCGAACGCAGTCGCGCTCTGGATGAGAAACAACGTCACCAGCCCGGCCACGCCGGTGATCAGGGCCGGGCTTTCGGCCAGCAGCGTTGAGGCCATGATCGAACCAAAGGCCACGGTGATCGCGAAATCGAAGCTCGACATCTTGGAAAAACTGCGCAGGCCGGCCAGGCGCGTACACACCATCAGCGCGATATAGATCGCCAGCGCGGATACGAGCATGCCGACGAGATTGCTGGGTTGGGCCGTCAGCCAGGAGCTATCGATCATCTAGGCGCTGCGCTCGCGAGGAAGAGGATTCCATCATGCCCGAAGTCGTGCGCCCACCGTCAGTCGTGATCCGGGCCGGCCCAGCGATAGCGCGCCAGCTCGATACGCCCGCCCATGAATACCACGCCTTCTTCTTCCAGCCGCCGGCGCTGGGTCAGCCAGGCGGTGCTGTTGGCCGCCACCGAAAGCCGCCCCCGGGCATTGATCACTCGATGCCAGGGCAGGCTGGGCGGGCAACGGTGCATGGCGTAGCCGGCCTGTCGTGCAGCCCGGGGGCGCCCGGCATAGGCGGCCAGGTCGCCGTATGTGGCAACGCATCCCGGCGGAATGCGAGCGACCAGGGCGTGCACGGTGTCGCAGAAATCGTGTTCGCTCATATGAGATGCCGACAGCCGGTCCGCCACGGCTCGATCGCGTTGTCAGCCACGGCGTGGATCATCAGACTCCCGGCCTTGTGGTTTGTTGTATCGAGAATGTCATGAAGCATATTCGAATGCCGGGCGGCGATGAAGTCGCCTGCCTGGGTCAGGGCACGTGGTACATGGGCGATGCCCCCGAGCGCCGCGCCGAGGAAATCGCGGCGCTGCGCGAAGGTATCGAGCGGGGCATGACGCTCATTGATACGGCCGAGATGTATGGTCAGGGCCGGGCCGAGTCATTGGTCGGCGAGGCGATCGCCGGACAGCGTGATGCGGTTTATCTGGTCAGCAAGGTACTGCCGTCCAACGCTGGATACGAGGCCACCATCGCGGCCTGTGAAGCCAGCCTGAAACGTCTGGACACCGACTGGATCGATCTGTACCTGCTGCACTGGCCGGGGGCGACACCGTTTGACGAAACCATCGCAGCCTTCGAGCGGCTCATGGCTCAGGGCAAGATCCGCCAGTACGGCGTCAGCAATCTCGATACCGACGACTGTAGCGCCTTCACCGCGGCCGGTGGCCGGGCCATGCAGGTCAACCAGGTGCTCTACAACCTGGCGCAGCGCGGTATCGAGTGGGATCTGCTGGACTGGATGGCCGAAAACCGGCGCGTGACGATGGCCTATTCCCCCTTTGATGGGGGAGCACTGCTCGATCATGCCGGTCTGGCGCGATTCGCCGACGCGCGCGACATGACAAGCGCCCAGGTATGTCTGGCCTGGCTGCTCGCGCATGACAACGTGCTGCCGATTCCCAAATCAGCCACGCCCGAACGGGTGGCAGAAAACGCAGAAAGTGCCCATTGGCAGCTCGACGCCGAGGACATGGCCGAACTCGATGACCTGTTCGCCCCGCCCAGCGGCCCCGAGCCACTCCAGATCTACTGAAAGCGGCCTGTCGTGATCAGTGAAAATCGCGAGAGCGCGTCTTGAGAGACCCCAGACGCGCGCTCTCGTCGACGATTTCATGGGCCAGGCAATGGGTGACCGCGCCAGCACGCTGCATTACGCCCACCACGCGCAGCAGGCGGGCCGAGAGCACAGCCACACGAAAACGGGCCAGCACCTCACGACGCACGATGACGTTGATCGTGGCCGTCTCGTCCTCGAGCGTGATGAAGGTCACGCCCTTGGCGCTGCCCGGGCGTTGACGCAGGGTCACGATACCGGCCACGTGGGCGCTTGCCTGATGGTCCAGACGCTTGAAGGCCGTGCCGCGCATCACCCCCAGACGCGCCAGATCGGCCCGCATCAGCGCCAACGGATGACGTCTGAGAGTAAGGCCCGTGCTGTTGTAGTCGGCTGTGATATCCGCTCCTTCGGCCGGGGCCGGCAGGGCCACTTCGTCCTCGACAGGCCGGATATCGGCGAACAGATCGTCGTGCACGGCCGCCGCCGCACTCTGCCACTGGGCCTGATGCCGATGCCCGGCCAGACCGGACAGGGCATCGGCCCGGGCCAGCGCATCACGTGCGCGCTTATCAAGTGTCGCGCGCGTCACCAGATCCGCAATATCGATGAAGCCGCGTTCGCATCGAGCCCCGACAATACGGGCCGCCGCTGCCTCGGACAGCCCCTTGATCCGATCGAGCCCCAGACGTAACACGGGCCGCTGTACAGGATGTGCGGCCTCCCCCGGACGAGATTCCAGGCGTGATTCGACTTCGGAATAACGTACATCGGGCGCGCGTACGGCCACGCCATGGGCCCGAGCATCGGCCACGATCTGGGCCGGCGCATAGAAGCCCATCGGCTGGCTGTTGAGCAGGGCCGCGGCAAAGGCCGCCGGATAATGGCATTTCAGATACGCCGACACATAGACCAGCAGCGCAAAGCTCACGGCATGGGATTCGGGAAAGCCATAGCTGCCAAAGCCTTTGATCTGCTCGAAGATGCGATCGGCAAAGCGCTCGTCGTAGCCGTTGGCGCGCATGCCGGATTTCAAACGCTCACGCCAGGGCTCTAGCCCACCGTCTTTTTTCCAGGCCGCCATCGATTTACGCAGGCCGTTGGCTTCATCGCCGGTGAAATCGGCGGCCACCATCGCGATCTTCATCACCTGTTCCTGAAAGATCGGCACGCCCAGCGTGCGGGCCAACACGCCGCGCAGAGCTTCACTGGGATAGGTGACATCCGTTGGATTCTCACGCGCCTTGAGATAGGGATGCACCATGCCACCCTGAATCGGGCCGGGGCGCACGATGGCCACCTCGACCACCAAATCGAAAAACCGTGCCGGTTTCAGGCGCGGCAACATCGTCATCTGGGCCCGCGACTCGATCTGGAACACGCCGATAGTGTCGGCCGCCTGAATCATGGCGTAAGTCGCGCTATCCTTGGCCGGTATACCGGCCATGCTGAGCAGGCGCCCGGTATGCCCGGCAATGAGATCGAAACAGCGCCGGATACAAGACAGCATGCCCAGCGCCAATACATCGATCTTCATCAGCCCCACAGCCTCCAGATCGTCCTTGTCCCACTGGATGATCGTGCGATCCGGCATGGCCGCATTCTCGACCGGCACCAGCTCTTCGAGCGGGCGCTGGCTGAGCACGAATCCGCCCACATGCTGGGACAGATGCCGCGGAAACCCCATGAGCGTGTCCACGAGCCCCAGCATGCGCTGCAGCAGACGCGCATCCAAACGCACGCCGCGCTCGGCCAACTGCTCGGCGATGCTGCCGTCGTCAGCACGCCGTGAAAGCTCACCGGCCACGACATCGATCTGATCGGCCGACAGGCCCAGCGCCCGGCCCACGTCACGCATGGCACTACGTGGGCGATACCGAATCACCGTGGCCGCGAGTGCGGCCCGGCCACGTCCGTACTTGGCATAGATGTACTGGATGATCTCTTCGCGCCGGGAATGTTCAAAATCGACGTCGATATCCGGCGGCTCGTTGCGCGACTCGGAAATGAAACGCTCGAACAGCAGCTCATGCCGGCCGGGATCGACCTCGGTGATACCCAGGCAATAACAGACCACGGAATTGGCCGACGAGCCACGCCCCTGACACAGAATGGCCCGGGCCCGGGCTTCACGAACGATGTCGTGAACGGTCAGAAAATAGTGCGGGTAGCCCATGGCTTCGATGAGCGTCAGCTCTTTTTCAATCTGTTCGCGAACGGCAGAAAAAANACCCTNTGGCCAACGTTTTACAGCACCTTTTTCAACCAGATTCCTCAGATGTGAGCTCGATGTCTGACCGGCCGGCACCAGCTCGGCGGGATAGTCGTATTCGATATCTCGTAGATTGAACATACAGTCATCGGCGATTCGACAACTCTGGGCCCGCATTTCGGCCGGATAAAGCCGGGCCAGATCCGTTCGCGGACGCAGATAACGTTC
Organism: Lysobacterales bacterium; assembly: GCA_002715985.1. Classification (GTDB taxonomy): domain Bacteria; phylum Pseudomonadota; class Gammaproteobacteria; order Nevskiales; family Salinisphaeraceae; genus Salinisphaera. The sequence continues at coordinate 17,382 of PBAO01000012.1, forward strand.
GCCATTGGGCGACAGCGCCGTGCCGGCGCCTGCCACCGTGGTATGTAGACGAAGCGCGGTAAATACATCCTGCAGGACCAGCCGGGAGCGACAGTGCATATGAACATTCCCCACGGCTGCGATCGGCACGCCATAGCGCATACGCAGCCNGCACAGGCGTTCCACGTGAAGAGCATCCATGGCGCCGCGATGCAGCGCCAGCGCCAGACGGGTCGAACGCGGATAACGACAAACCAGNTCGGCCAGAAGCGCATGCAGNGCNGNCGAAGGGGNCTNGGCNTATGCCGGNAANACCANCAGCCAACAACACGACAGATCATGGGNNANCAGNTCNGCCAGCGATAATCGATAGCNGNNCTTGTCGCTGGCNCGGCGTGCNGNCGTGATCANACGACACAGCTGGGTATAGCCTNCACGGNTNCGNACNAGGNCGACGAGCGTGACGTTNTCGGTCAACGTGAAGCGACTGCCNAGTATCAGCTTCATGTCATGTTTTTCNGCNGCCATCCANNCCCGNACGGCGCCNGCCAGGCTGCANTCNTCGGTCAACGCCAGNGCNCNATAGCCCANNNCGGCTGCCTGNNNGATCAGNTCNTCCGGNTGAGANGCGCCNCGATGAAANGAAAAATTACTGACACAACAAAGCTCTGCNTAAGANTCTTCATNNATTGNGNCANGATTNTGCACNNTCAACCGAACANGCCGTGNACGTAGTAACCGCCGGCNTNGGCGCNANCNGTGCCCAGATCACGAAAGANCCAGAGNAGACGNCCNNTGNCATCCANNACGCGGNAATANTCNCGNCGCTGGCCNCTGTCCCACCAGCCGCTTTCGATNCGTTCCGGGCCGCTAACCCAGTGGAAAAGCCAANCTTGGTCGGGGGCGACGGGTTCAGGCACCTCAAGCATCCAGATCGGGCGCGGTGCGATCGGCTGNTCAGGCTCTATCCGATGTGTAGCATCTTCCGGGGCTGGGCGGTCGGACTGATACGAGGCCAAGCCCGGTCGATGATCGGCGCGGGCGTGAATCCAGCTCACCGCATCGTGGCCCAGGCGCGCTCTTATCCGGTCGAGCACGCCTGGCCAGGCTGCTTCAGCGGCCTCGGCATGCATCGCCCAGAGACGCCCCTGATCATGGGCCATGCGCCGCAGGCGATCACTGGTGAGCCCGATAGCCAGAACCGGTGCCGCCAGNGATACGCGGGCCAGGCGTTCCTGGGCAACACGCTGCAGATGGCGGGCATCATGTGACGGGGCAGATAACTTGAGCAGAAACCGTGTCGTCTGCTCGTCTTCGTGGATCAGCGTCAGTCTCAGCGTTTGAATGGCACTATCCGCGCCTTTGAGAAAGGCAGCCAGCTCGTCAAAGACCCGGCGCAGAAAGAAGACCAGCCCCTGTGTGTTGTCGATGGCACCGAACAGCTCGTGGCGTGTGTCGTAGCGCGGCGGCAGGCTGTATAACGACAGCCCGTGCGGGCGCCGGCCTTGTAAACGCGCCAGCTCGTCGAGCAGGCCGCGGCCAAAACGATGCGCCAACGTAGCCGGCGGCAGACAAAGCAGGGCATCGGTATGCGTGATGCCGCTGGCTGCCAGGGTGCTCTGGGCATCCTGGGCCAGGTCCAGGCATTGGACCGGCAGGGCGCCGAGCTGGCCGTGTCGTTTCGTGGCGGTATCGGCGCGCGCAAATGCGAGTGCGGCCTGTGGGCTGTCGCCCAGGCCGGCCCGATAACGATAGCCCAGGCCGGACAAATCNCGCTTGATCGAAGACAGAAGCCGCNNGCGGCCCTGAAANAGCTTNAGACTNGCGCCGATTTCCAGCACCAGNCGGCTNCACTCGATGTGTTCGTCGGCAAGNGCCCAGTGCACNTCGTCGCTATACCCCCAGGCCCAACCCGCNAGGCGAGACANTGCNGCNCGCTCNGNGGCGGTCTCGCGATCGAGGACCTGCAGATCNCCCNGCCGCAGACGGGCATCGGCCAGATCCATNCCGAGCCGTATNCCGGCCGAAAGTGCNNTCGGACAGGCCGCCACGATGCGCTGGCGCTGTCTTTGGGCCGTGACGACAACACGNGCCGTNTCGCTNTCTTCATACCGTCTGGCATCCAGCGGCCAGTGCATGAAACGCAGGGCCAGCCACATNATCAATCCGGGCGCGANACCGTNNGCGACTTTNTTTTNTCTATTTTNNTATATNCAAAACAATATNTTGNGGCATTNTTTTCATNNGATTTNGAGNNNTTGAAACAGCCTGANGNNNCNGATNCGNNGNGTGTCGTTCCATCGGCCGTCGTNTCGTTNTCGCTCGGCNNTGGCNTNAGGCTNCCGAGGCGACAAGNGGCTTTGANACGAGCCGGCTGCCAGGNNCGGTCNCGNCCGNTATNGAGCCCTTNGNCCCGNGCGCCGCCNGGCCCNCGGCATTTGAGCACCTCGATATGTTGCTTACCGGCGCGCTGGGTCAGCACCAGGCGAAGGGCGGCCGGGGAGCGTTGTCGGGCACAGTGCATATGGCGATANACGAATACCGGACANCCGGCTTTTTCGCTGGCCAGCTGCAGCCGNCGCAGGTCGGTCATCTCCAGCTGATCCTCCCAGAGCACNAAGCCGACGAAACCGCCGNCNNCGGCCANTTGTTCGANGCTCCAGATCGCCTCGGCCGGTGTCGAACAGCGCANNACGGGCACGCGGCTGCGATCGATACGACACGCATCCAGAGCCGGNGCGCTGAGTGCNTNGGGCGGNTTGANCAGTATCAGGCGCTGANTCGGGTNGGCCTGAAGTCGTTTNCNCANNCCGGCCANAAGCAGGCTCAATTCCCCNNTNCCGGCGCGCTCGATCAGCCATTCGGTGACGCTGGCCAGCGGATATCCNCGCCCNGGCAGNATACGATCCANTGNAGCCAGCCCGGTGGACCAGGTCACCGGGCGGGCCGCNTGGCTGGCCCGGTGNACACCCANGCGCTGCCAGTCCGCTTCGAGTGTAGCGGTGGTCTGTCGGGAAGAGGTCAGGGTGTCGTCTCTCATGACTGTATTTATATACAGTAAAAAACCGACTGGCCAGCCTTGTCTGGTTGTATGCCGCCAAGCTGCTGACACGACAATATTATCGATCTGGAGATATGCGACGAAAGCCATGAGCTGCGCGCTATCATGCGCAGATGACCTTATCTTCGACGCCTGTCTTCGACGGGCACAACGATCTGTTGCTGCGACTGGCACAGCATATGCCCGCCGAGGCTGTGCGACTGTTTCTGGAAGGCCGCGATACGGGGCATCTGGATTGGCCGCGTATGCAGACCGGCGGCTTTGTCGGCGGACTGTTCGCGGTGTTCATTCCCTCGCCCGAGGCCGATAGGCGGGGTTTTCACCGTATCGAGGGCGGCTATGAAGTGCCGGTGCCGGCGCCGATGGATCAAAGCCGGGCGCTGACGCCCGCCCTGGACATGATCGGGCTGTTACATCGTATCGAGCGCACTCATCCCGATCATCTGCAGGTCTGTCGCACGGTGGCGGATATTCGGGCCGCACTACGTATCGGCGCTGTTGCTGCGGTGCTGCACTTGGAAGGCGCCGAGCCCATCGATGCGGATCTACGGGCCCTGGACGGGCTCTATGCCGCAGGCCTGCGCTCAATCGGCCCGGTCTGGAGCCGAGCCAATGCGTTTGGCCACGGCGTGCCGTTCAAGTTTCCCTCATCGCCGGATACCGGGCCAGGCCTGACACGGGCAGGCAAGTCGCTGGTTTCCGCATGCAACGATTACGGCATCGTTCTCGATCTATCGCATTTGAATGAAAAAGGCTTCTGGGACACGGCCGAGCTGTCCAGGGCGCCATTGGTGGCCAGCCATTCCAATGCCCATGCACTGTGTCCGCATGCCCGTAATCTGACCGACGAACAGCTGCGGGCCATCGCCGACTCTGGTGGCATCGTGGGCTTGAACTTCGGTTCTTATTTCCTGCGGCCTGATGGGGCCTTGAATAAAGCCACGCCGATCAGCGTCATGCTCGATCATCTAGATCACATGATCGATATCATGGGCGCCGACCATGTCGGCCTGGGCTCGGATTTCGACGGTATCCACGCCACACCCATAGCCGATGCAGCCGACTTGCCGCGCCTGATACAAGCCATGCAGGAACGCGGATATGACGACTCGCTGACAGCACGTCTGTCTCAGGACAACTGGCTGCGTGTGCTTGAAGCCACCTGGGGTGAATGAGCGTTACTTGACAGGCAGTGGCTCACGGCTGCCGTCGGGGTATTCCAGATAGCGCTGGCCGCCGCTGACCGCCGGGCCGAAAGCACCGCTCCGACCGGCGGCCTGCATACCGGCGGCGAACTGGGCATAGGTGATGCCACCAGGGCGCGTGTTTTCGTCCGGTTGCTGGATCGTCGGGCCGGTATCGAACGAATCATAGGCCTCGGCGATCGCCGGGTTGGCCTCCAGCTCGTCGCGGCTGATCCGTGCATTGTCGTTACGATCAAGCTGATCGAACAGGGTACGGATCGTGCTGGAATCCTGGCCTTCGGTCTGTCCCGGTGCGGCGAACGCCGCTGTTCCTGCAAATAAGACAATCAGGGCCGACAGGCCGATAGTGACGGGGTGATATCGCATCGCCGACTCCTATACAAAATCACAAAACACCACGATGCCGATCATGCCAGCCCAAGCTGAACCGAGCCGGACAGCGACCGTGTTCAGACGTAGAATCGGGTGGTGTGCTTTTTCGTCACAAGGAAATCGATATGCCCGGCACCGGCCATGGCAACGCCTCGCAGCTCAAAGCCTTTGATCACGCCGACCAGGCGTTGGCGCATATCGAAACGCTCTATCATCAGGCCTGCGACAGTATTCGCGAGCGCCATCGCCGGTTCATGGCCGGCGAGAAAGCGCCCGAACCCATGCCGGAGGCGTTCTATCCGTATGTCGGCATTGAAATCACCGCCGATCGGCTGACGGCCAACGCACGGCCGACCTATGGCTCGTTGCGCAAGAGCGGGGTGCACGGCACGACCGTGACCCGGCCGGATCTGTTCCATGATTACCTGATGGAACAGTTGACGCTGTTGCTCGACAACCACGGCGGGCCGATCCACGTGGGCCTGAGCGGCCAGCCCATTCCCTTGCCGTTCGTGATCGAATCGGCCACGGCCGATCTCGAGCCCGATGATCTGCGCATTATGGAGCAGGCCTTTTTTCTGCCCAACCTGGCCGATATCGACGACAGTATCGCCAACAGCACGCATCGGACGCGCCCCGGCCATCCGTTTCCACTGGCGTTGTTCGACGCCCCCCGTACCGATCTGGCCCTACAGCGTCTGGGACACTACACAGGCACCGACCCGGCTTATTTCCAGGGGTTTGTACTGCTGACGAACTATCAGCGCTATGTCGATGATTTCAGCGCGCATGCCGAAAAAGAGCTGAGTCAGGACAACGCCTATACCGGATTCGTGGCCCCCGGCGACACGATCACCGGCCGACCGGACGGCACGGGGCTTGCCAGCGACGGCCAGACACCACGACATCTACCGCCGATGCCGGCCTATCATCTGGTACGCGGGGACGGTCTGGGTGTCACCTTGATCAATATCGGCATGGGGCCGTCCAACGCCAAGACCATCACCGATCATCTGGCCGTGCTCCGCCCGCATTGCTGGTTGATGATCGGCCACTGTGGCGGGCTGCGTCGCTCCCAGCAGCTGGGGGACTATGTACTGGCCCACGGCTATGTCCGCGAAGACCACGTACTCGACCAGGATCTGCCCACCTGGGTGCCGATTCCGCCGATCGCCGAAGTACAGCTGGCACTGGAAGATGCCGTAACCAACGTTACAGGCCTGTCGAGCCGAGAAATGAAGGATCGACTACGTACCGGCACGGTGGCCAGCACCGATAACCGCAACTGGGAGTTTCGTTTCGACGAGCTCTATGAGCGGTTTTCACAGTCACGGGCGATTGCCGTGGATATGGAAAGTGCCGCGATCGCGACCAACGGCTTTCGCCTGCGCGTGCCCTATGGCACGTTGCTGTGCGTATCCGACAAGCCCATGCACGGCGAACTCAAGCTGCGCAGCATGGCCAATGCGTTCTACCGCACGCGGGTGGCCCAGCATCTGACGATCGGGCTGGAGACGATTCGCTTGCTACGCGAGGGCGGGCTGCCCGATCTGCACTCACGCAAACTGCGCTCGTTCGACGAGCCGGCGTTTCGTTAAACGCCTTGCGTGAAAAAGAGCGTGTATCCGGCCAGTGTGCCCACGGCCGGCCTTTACGCATTGCCTTGCTCATAAAAAAATCCGGCTTCCAGTAAGAAGCCGGATTTGTCGAAACAGAACGCCCGGCCAAGATGCCGGGCGCTTGCGACCGCTGTCTTAAGCGGCCTGGGCCAGCTGGCGCAGCACGTAATGCAGGATGCCGCCGTTCTGGTAGTAGTCCCATTCCTTGGGCGTATCGATGCGTACGCGGGCATCGAACTCGATCGTCTCGCCCGATTCCTTGGTGGCCGTGATGTGTACCGACTTGGCACCGGCGGACAGGCCGTCGATGTCATAGGTTTCGGTGCCGTCCAGGCCCAGGGATTCATGCGAATCCCCCTCGTTGAACTGCAGGGGCAACACGCCCATGCCGACGAGATTGGAGCGATGGATACGCTCGAAGGATTCGGCGATCACGGTCTTCACGCCCAGCAACAGCGTGCCCTTGGCCGCCCAGTCACGCGAGGAGCCGGTGCCGTATTCCTTGCCGGCGATGATCACCAGCGGCGTGCCTTCGTCCTTGTACTTCATGGCCGCGTCGTAGATGAACATCTCACGACCTTCCGGCTGATACTGCGTCCAGCCGCCCTCGGTGCCCGGGGCCAGCTGGTTGCGCAGGCGGACGTTGGCAAACGTGCCGCGCATCATGACTTCGTGGTTGCCACGACGCGAGCCGTAACTGTTGAAGTCCGACGGCTTGACACCCTGTTCCTGCAGATACTGGCCTGCGGGCGAATCCTGGGTGATGGCGCCCGCCGGGGAGATATGATCGGTGGTGATCGAATCCCCCAGCTTGGCCAGGCAACGTGCACCCTTGATCGTCGGGATGTCGTCGACGTCGACGGTCATGCCTTCGAAGTAGGGCGGGTTCTGGACATAGGTGGAATCGGTATCCCACTCGTAGATCTCGCCCTCGGGCACATCCAGGTTCTGCCAGCGCTCGTCGCCGGCGAACACATCGCCGTAGGAGGCCTTGAACATCTCGGAGTTCAGCGAGGAACCGATGGTGTCGTAGATTTCCTTCTGCGACGGCCACAGATCCTTCAGATGAACCTCGTTGCCCTCGCTGTCGGTGCCCAGCGCATCCTCGGTGAGGTTGATGTCGATGGTACCGGCCAGCGCATAGGCCACAACCAGCGGCGGGCTGGCCAGGAAGTTCATGCGCACGTCGCCGTGAACGCGGCCTTCGAAGTTCCGGTTGCCCGACAGGACCGAGGCGACGTTCAGATCGTATTCGCGCACGGCATTGCCAATCGGCTCGGGCAACGGACCGGAGTTGCCGATACAGGTCGTGCAGCCATACCCGACAAGCTGGAAGCCCAGGCTGTCCAGATCGTCGTCCAGACCGGCTTTTTCCAGATATTCGGTAACGACTTTCGAGCCCGGCGCCAGCGAGGTCTTGACCCACGGCTTGACCTTCATGCCGCGGGCCACTGCATTACGTGCGACCAGACCGGCGGCCAGCATGACCGCCGGATTGGACGTGTTGGTGCAGGAGGTGATCGCGGCGATGACGACCGAACCGTCGTGCAGGTCGAACTCGGCCTCCTTGTAGGAGACCGGTGCATGAATGGGGCCGCCGATGCTGTCCGAGGCGATGCCGGACTCGCTCTGCATCTTGGACTCTTCCATGGACTTGCCGGCCTTTTCGGCGCGGCTCTTCATGAACGGCTCGACCTCGCGCTGATAGGTGGCCTGCATGTCGGACAGCAGCACGCGATCCTGCGGGCGCTTCGGCCCGGCCAGCGAGGGCTGTACGGTAGAAAGATCCAGCTCTAGCACATCCGTATAGTTGGCGTCCGGCTGGCCTTTCTCGCGCCACAGGCCCTGGGCCTTGGCATATTCGCGGGTCAGATCGAGCTGCTCCTGCGGACGACCCGTCAGCTCCATGTAGCGAAGGGTCTCTTCGTCGACCGGGAAGATGCCGCAGGTGGCGCCGTATTCCGGCGCCATATTCGCGATCGTCGCTCGATCGGCCAGGGCCAGGTCTTCCAGGCCGTCACCGAAGAATTCGACGAACTTGCCGACCACGCCCTTGGCGCGCAGCATTTCAGTAACCGTGAGCACCAGATCGGTGGCGGTGGTGCCTTCGGCCAGCTTGCCGGAGAGCTTGAAGCCCACGACCTGCGGGATGAGCATGGTGATCGGCTGGCCGAGCATCGCAGCCTCGGCCTCGATACCGCCCACGCCCCAGCCAAGCACGCCCACGCCGTTGATCATCGTGGTGTGCGAGTCGGTGCCGACCAGCGTGTCCGGATAGGCCAGGTTCTTGTCTTCGTTACCGAAGACCACCCGGGCCAGATATTCCAGGTTGACCTGGTGGACGATGCCGGTATCCGGCGGCACGACCTTGAAGTTGTCGAACGCCCCCTGGCCCCAGCGCAGGAACGCATAGCGCTCCTTGTTCCGGTTGAACTCCAGTTTGGCGTTCAGATCGAAGGCCTTGTCGGTGCCGTATTCGTCGACCATGACCGAGTGGTCGATCACCAGCTCGGCCGGCGACAGCGGATTGATCTTGTCGGGGCTGCCGCCCAGATTCTTCATGGCGTCGCGCATGGCCGCCAGATCGACCACCGCCGGCACACCGGTGAAGTCCTGCAAGACGACGCGGGCCGGGGTGAAGGCGATCTCGGTATCCGGCTCGGCCTGGGCATCCCAGTTGGCCATGGCCTCGATATCGGCCTTGGTCACGTTGCTGCCGTCTTCGTGACGCAGCAGGTTTTCCAACAGGATCTTCTGCGCGTAGGGCAGCTTGGCCACGTTGGGAAACTGTTTTTCGAGGGCCGGCAGGCTGAAGTAGTCAAAACTACGATCGCCTGCCGTGAAATTGGTACGGGTCCCAAAGCTGTCGGTCATGAACCTTATCTCCTGAGCCGGTCAATAGTCGCTAGTGCGCGCGCCGGTCTGTAAGTCGCGGGCTGCAGTATAGCGTTTGAACACGATGGCTGCAGGGCCGGCGCGCTGTTACGAAAAGAATGATTTGCAGTCTCGCCTGCCGTTTTGTCTAGCCGTCTTCGAGCCCGGCCAGCAGGGCCTTTCGCCGTAGAAAAAGAGACACGAAACCGCCGCCGCACTGGCGCCAGAGCACGCCGGCACGAATAGCGGCCAGCAGCTGTGTACGGATCCGGCGCTGCAGATACTCGTTCTTCAGGTAGCTCGGGTGCCCCTGAAGCATGATCTGAGGCCGCATCGGGCTGATGGTCTCGCGATAGGCCGCATCCAGAATCTCGGCCACGTCGGCACTATCGGCCAGCCGGGCGCGATCGATCGCGCCGCGGATACGCCCCAGGGCCTGCTCGTCCTGTCGCAGCCGGCCCGCGAGTTTCAGTATCTGGCCTATATAGCGGGCGACCTGCGCGCTCTTGTCGTCCGGCCGCTGTCCGGCCAGCTGCGGCTTGAGATAGGCGATGCCGTCGGCCAGCTCATGCCGGTTTTCAAACACATCGAGCGCCTGATCGGGATCGGTACAGAAGATCGCGTGCAGGGCGCGCTCGAAGCGTACCGGCAGATCCTGGCCGTCCTGGGCCGTGTCGTGCGCATAACGAGCGAACTGTGCCACGCCAGCCAGGGCATAGGCCTGGTCCTGCAGGTTGGGGCCTTGATTCATGCAATCGATTCCGAAGTTGTGGGTTCTGCCCCGGCCGCAGCGCCGGCCTGACTGATCTCTGCGCTGCCAAGACAATGTGTGCCGTCATAGAGCACGACGTATTGCCCGGGGGTGATGGCACGCGGCGGGCGATCGAAGACCACCTCGATCCGACCATCGGCGAGCGGCGTCACCCGGCAACCGATCGCGGCCTGGCGATAGCGCACCTGGGCCTCGCAGCGAAAAGCCCGAGCCGGCGGCTCGATCAGCCAGTGCGCCGGCCCGGCCACGAGTTGGGTCTGTTCAAGCGCGCCATGATGGGTGTCCTGGCTGACCCAGAGCGTATCGCTGGTCAGATCCTTGTCCACCACGTACCAGGGCGCGGCTGCGGCACCGGCCACGCCGCCCAGCCCCAGGCCGCGCCGCTGGCCGATGGTGTAGTAGATCAGCCCGGCGTGTTCGGCGATCACACGGCCATCCAGCGGCCCGCCGGATACGCGTACGGGTCCCGCCCGTCCGGAGAGATACTGGCGCAGAAAGCCTTCGAAATCCCGCTCGCCGATGAAACACACCCCCGTGCTGTCGGGCTTGTCATGAATCGGCAGACCGGCGGCCTTGGCCATGGCCCGCACATGGCTCTTTTCGATCTCGCCGACCGGGAACAATGTATGCGCGAGGGCGGTAATCGGCACCGCGGCCAGGAAATACGACTGATCCTTGTTCGGATCCTGCCCGCGCAGCAGCCGCGGCGTATTGCCTGTGTGGTCCATGCGTGCGTAGTGGCCGGTCGCGATCAGATCCGCGCCCAGGCGTTCGGCGTGATGCATGAAGGCATCGAACTTGATTTCACGGTTGCACAGCACATCCGGATTGGGCGTGCGGCCGGCCGCATAGCTATCCAGAAAATACTGAAACACGCGTGTCTTGTACTCGGCCGAAAAATCGACGCGATGGAGCGGGATATCCAGAACCTGACAGACCGCGGCTGCATCATCGAAATCATCGGCGGCCTGGCAGCGCCCGGCCTCATCCTCGCCCCAATTGAACATGAACAACCCCTCGACCTGATAACCGGCCTCGACCAGCTGCAGGGCGGCCACGGAGGAATCCACGCCGCCGGACAAACCGACGATCACCCGAGTGTCGGCGGGCACGGATGGGGCTGGCACACTCACGGCGTGTTCTCGATGTGATGCAGATAATCCAGCGGCATAAGCGAGCGACGTTCGTAGTCATCGATGGCGCGCAGCACGAGTGGGCTACGCATTGTGTAATCTTGGGCCAGTTCGTTGCGCATCAACCAGTGCGCAGCCACGATCGGGCTATCCAGCGCCCGTGCCGGCTCATGATCGCTCACCTGGCCGGCGATCGCCACGCGCAGCGTCGTGCGCCCGTCGAGATGGGGCCAGTAGTACAGCCCGACCACTCCGGTGGGAACGAAACGCCACGCGCTTTCTTCACGTGTTTCTCGTATCGCGGCCTCGAGAACGGTTTCGCCCGGCTCGACGTGGCCTGCCGGCTGGTTGATGACATGGCGGCCGTTGACGGCCTCCTCGACGACCAGGTAACGCGGGCCGCGGGCCACGATCGCGGCTACGGTGAGCTCGACATGCACCATGCGTGGGCCTCGGTGAACGATATTGCAGAGCAGAAGTGTAGGCCCGGGCCATCGATCGTGCGAGCGTCGAACGTTTCCAATTTCACGTGGCCAAGCGCATATGGGCCGGGTATGATGCGCCGAACTTGATACATCGACCCGTTTGATCCTATGTCGCGTTTTGCGATGATCTTTCCCGGGCAGGGAGCACAGTCGGTCGGCATGCTGGCGGCTGCAAGACAACAGCACGCCGTGGTCGACGAGACCCTGGCCGAAGCCAACGAGGCACTGGGTTTCGATCTGGCCGAGGTCATCGACAACGGCCCGGCAGAAACGCTCGACAAGACTGAATACACACAGCCTGCGCTGGTGGCCGCCAGTATTGCGTACTGGCGTCTCTGGCGAGAGATCGGCGGGCCTGAGCCCACGTATCTGGCCGGGCACAGCCTGGGCGAATACAGCGCCCTGGTGGTCGCCGGCGCCATGGATTTCGGCGATGCGCTGCGCCTGACCCGTCTGCGTGGTCAGGCCATGCAGGGCGCGGTCGAAGCCGGGCAGGGCACAATGGCTGCCATCATCGGCCTGTCCGATGACGATGTCGTGGCTGCCTGTCAGGCAGCCGGCGACGAACTGGCCGATCAAGGCCTCGAAGTCTCGGCGGCCAACTTCAATGCGCCCATGCAGGTGGTGATCGCCGGCCACGCGGATGCCGTGGCCCGCGCCGGCGAGATCGCCAAGGAAAAAGGCGCAAAGCTCGTCAAACCGTTGGCGGTGAGCGTGCCGTCGCATTGCGGCCTGATGCACCCGGCCGCCGAGCGCCTGGCCGCCTATTTGGAAGATATCCCGCTGCGCGAGCCGCGGCTGCCGGTATACCACAATGTGGATGCGCGCCCGCGTGAGGATGTCCAGGGCATTCGAAGAGCCCTGGTCACACAGCTGGCCGATTCGGTTTACTGGGCTGATACCGTGCGTCATATCAAAAATGCCGGTTGCGATACCTTTGTTGAATGCGGGCCGGGCAAGGTGTTGACCGGCCTGAACAAGCGTATCGACAAGACCATCGACAGTGTGGCGTTATCCGAGGTCGACGACATGGCTGCGACGATTACCCGCGTGACCGGCTAACGCCGCACGGCCTATTCATTCAGAACGAGTCTTATCGTATGTCCGAGAACACACTCGCCGGCCAGGTTGCGCTCGTCACCGGAGCCAGTCGCGGTATCGGGGCGGCCATCGCGGATCGGCTGGCCGGTGACGGGGCAACGGTCATCGGCACCGCCACGAGCGATGATGGGGCAAGTGCGATCGATACACGCCTGGGCGCCCACGGCGGTGCCGGGCGCGCGCTGGATGTCACCGACGGCGCATCGGTCGAAGCCTTGATCAAGGCAATCGGTCAGGAATTCGGGGCACCCACGATCGTGGTCAACAATGCGGCCATCACGCGCGATACGCTGATGCTGCGCATGAAGGACGCTGACTGGGAGGCCGTGATCGATGCCAATCTGTCCGGTGTGTTTCGGGTATCCAAGGCCGCCCTCAAGGGCATGATGAAAGCCCGCGGCGGGCGCATCATCAATATCAGTTCGGTCGTCGGTCTGATGGGTAACGCCGGACAGGTTAATTACAGTGCGACCAAGGCCGGGCTGCTTGGTTTCACGCGTTCCATGGCACGCGAGGTCGGCTCGCGCGCCATCACGGTCAATGCCATCGCGCCCGGATTCATCGAGACCGANATGACCCGTGANCTGCCCGAGGACACCAAGAANNCNATGCTCGAGCAGATCCCNNTGGGCCGGCTNGGCAGCGTCGATGACATCGCGGCNGCGGCNGCGTTTCTCGCCTCGCCGCANGCNGGGTATATTACCGGNGAGACGCTTTCNATCAACGGCGGCCTGTACATGGGCGCCTAGCTGGCGAAACGCCCCNTTTTTCCCTAGAATGGCGCGCGATCTGCGAGGGCGGATNNTCGCGTCAAGCAACGNAAGACCAAGCAACAGGAGAGATCCCATGAGTAGCGTGGAAGAACGAGTGCAGAAAATCATCGCCGAGCAGCTGTCGGTGAGCGAAGANCANGTNACCTCGGAGGCCTCGTTCGTCGACGATCTGGGTGCCGATTCGCTGGANACNGTCGAGCTGGTCATGGCNNTGGAAGAAGAGTTCGANATCGATATTCCCGACGANGAAGCCGAGAAGATCGTGAACGTCAAAGACGCCGTGGACTACATCAAGTCGCACGCCGAAGGCTGATCCNTCNNGCGATCTGTGACGCTCGGCCGTCGATNACGACGGCCGGCTGGATCTCTGCCGCCGCCGCTTGGGCGGCCTTCTTNNCTGACAGGGGGCGTCGTTGAATCAGCGTCGCGTAGTAGTAACCGGCCTTGGCATGGTCTCGCCGCTGGCCAATGATGTCGAGAACACCTGGGCAGGCATTCTGGCCGGCCGCAGCGGTATCTCCACGATCGATTCGTTCGACACGTCGGCATATCCGACGCGTTTCGGCGGGCCGATCCGTGACTTCGACATCACCGATTACATGTCGGCCAAGGAAGCCAAACGCTTCGATCCGTTCGTGCACTACGGTGTGGCGGCCTCGACGCAGGCGCTGGCCGATAGCGGGCTCGAACTTTCCGACGAATACAACGATCGTGTCGGCGTGGCGGTAGGCTCGGGCATCGGCGGTATCGGCACGATCCTGAAGACCTGCGCGGCCTTCCATGCCTCCGATTACAACCCGAAGAAAGTCTCACCTTTCTTTATTCCCAGCAGCATCGCCAATATGGCTGCAGGCGCTGTTTCCATACAGCTGAATCTGCACGGCCCCAATATTGCCGCTGTCTCGGCCTGTACCACCGGTGTGCACAACATCGGTCTGGCTGCCCGCATGATTGCCGGCGGCGATGCCGACGCCATGCTGGCCGGTGGCTGCGAGATGGCGGTCAACCCCATCGGCCTGGCCGGTTTCTGCTCGGCGAAGGCGCTGTCCACGCGTAACGATAGCCCGCAGCAGGCCAGCCGCCCCTGGGACGTCGATCGCGACGGTTTCGTGCTCTCGGATGGTGCGGGCGTGCTCATGCTCGAGGATCTGGACTCTGCCGAAGCGCGCGGGGCCAAGATCTATGGCGAAGTCGTGGGCTTTGGCATGAGTGGCGACGCCCATCACATCACCATGCCCAGTGGACGCGGCGCGCGCCACTGCATGGAGCGGGCCTTGACCAACGCCGGTATGACCGGCGCGGATATTCAATACGTCAATGCCCATGGCACGTCCACCCAGGCCGGCGACGTGTCCGAAAGCCAGTCGATCGAGGCGGTGCTGGGCGCGGCCGCCAAGAACGTGGCCGTCAGTTCGACCAAATCGATGACGGGGCACATGCTGGGAGCCGCGGGCGCGGCCGAGGCGATCTTCACGCTGCTGGCCATTCGTGACCAGGTGGCGCCGCCGACCATCAATCTGGATACACCGGCCGAAGGCTGTAATCTTGACTACGTGCCACATGAAGCACGCGAGATGACCATCGATGCCGCCCTGTCGAACTCTTTCGGGTTTGGCGGTACCAACGGGTCTCTGATCTTCAAACGCTACGTGTGATCCACCTTCAGGATGGCTGGCTCCGGCGTGAGGACCATGTACTGACATGGCTGACGCTGGATGCCTGGCGTTGTGTCAGCCTGGATCGTCTGGCCGAACGCGCCCCGGCGGTCTTTCCGTTCCTCATGGAATCCAGCGCCGGGGCAGCCGCCCAGTCGCGCTACGATATCCTTCTGGCCGATCCGGACCCGGCCTCGTCGATCGAGATCGAGGATCTGGCGGATGCGCCGGATTTCTTTGATCGGCTGGACGCCGAGGCCGCCGCCCATACCGAGACACCGGTGCCGGGACTGGCGTTCATCGGCGGCTGGTTCATCTATCTGGGCTACGAAATGGCGGGCGGCGTGGAGCCACGCCTGACCCTACCGGCCGATACCGACGATCCCTTGCCCTATGCGCTTGCCATTCGATGCACGGCCGGCGTGATCCACGACCGTGCCGCCGGCCGGATTCATATCGTGGTCGAAGGCAAGGCACGTGCCCGGGCCGAAGCCCTGGTCCGTCAGATCATCGACGATTCAGGCCCTCGCCCGGCGAGCACGCCCGCGACTGTCGACTGGCGGGAAGACCCGCCCGGGCAGTATCTCGCGGCCGTGAACCGAGCACGCGATTACATCGCTGCCGGTGACGTATTCCAGACCAACCTGGCCCGTGCCTGGCACGGGCGCTTGGCAGCCGAGACGGCACCGACAACGATCTATCGTGCCTTGCGTGCGGCCAACCCGGCGCCGTTTTCCGGGCTCATGCAATGGCGCGGCGCGGCATTGATCAGCTCCTCGCCGGAGCGGCTGTTGCAGATCGACGACGGCAACGCCAGCGTGCGGCCGATCGCGGGCACGCGCCGACGATACGACAGGAGCGACCCGGCCCACGACAGCCGCAGCAGCGACGAGCTGATCGCGCATCCGAAAGAGCGCGCCGAGCACGTCATGCTCATCGATCTGGTCAGAAATGATCTCGGCCGGGTCTGTCAGCCGGGCACGGTCGTCGTCGACGAGCTGATGAGCGTGGAATCCTATGCCCACGTGCACCATATCGTGTCGAACGTGGTCGGGCGCCTGCAGCCGCATATCGGCCCGGGCGCCGCGCTGCGCGCCGTGTTTCCCGGGGGCACGATCACGGGGTGTCCCAAGGTGCGCTGCATGCAGATCATCGGCGAGCTCGAAGCCACCGGCCGCGGCGCCTATACCGGCTCGTTCGGTTATCTGTCACGCTGCGGGCGCCTGGATACCAATATCGTGATTCGTTCGTTGACCCAGTCGGGCCGGGATCTGGTGCTGCGTACCGGTGCCGGTATCGTGGCGGACTCCATCCCCGAAGCCGAGCTCGAGGAAACCCGGCACAAGGCGACCGGCGTGCTGCGTGCGTTCGTCGATCACAGCGGCACGCCTCATGCCTAGGACGTATCGGCATGACAAGCCGCGTCTGCGCATCGACGGACAGACCCGGACGTACATCGCGGCCGACGATCGCGGGCTGGCCTATGGCGACGGCATCTTTCGCACCATGGCCGTCGACAACGGCCGGATCATGGCTCGTGATTTTCAATTCGCTCGTCTGGCACACGACTGCGCGGCCCTGGACATCCGGGGTCCGTCGGCGGCCTGGCTCGACGATGAATTCGGCCAGCTGATCGAGACCGGTGAAGCCGGTGTTGCCAAGATCACCGTTACGCGCGGTAGTGGCGGGCGCGGTTACACGCCGCCCGTCCCGGCCAGCCCGCGGGTGATTGTTGCCTTTACGCCCGGTAGAACAGCCCCGCCGGATCCACTGGCGCTGGATATCGCAACCACGTGCCTGGCCTGCCAACCGCTGTTTGCCGGCGTGAAGCATCTGAACCGTCTGGAACAAGTCTGGGCACGGCGCGAAGCCGCGTCACGGGCGCGCCCGGATCTGGCGATGACCGATACCGAGGGTCGGCTCGTTGCCACGACCATGCGTAACCTGGTGCTCATGGACACGGCCGGCGTGTGGCATACGCCAAGCCTGGCGCGCTGCGGCGTGGCCGGGGCGACGCGAGCACGTCTGATGCATGCAGCGGAACAGGCGGGCCGGCCCGTGGTCGAAGTCGATATTCAGGCTGCAAGCGTCGGCGAGTTCTGTGCGGCTATTGCCTGCAACTCGGTCAGCGGGGCAACGGCCATTTCGCGGATCGCCAGGCATCGATTCGAACACAGCCCGGCCATGGCGCGTCGGGCCGCAGCATGGCTCGCGGCCACTGCTTGATTCCTTCACGGAGTGCATCGCTTGTTCAAACGCCTCATCGCGATTCTTTCGGTATTCCTGGTTCTGGCCGTGGCACTCGTCGGCGCCGATCTTTACCGGTTTTTCGAACAGCCCCTGGCCAACGCAAAGCCGGAACTGATCGAGATCCCGCCGGGGACTTCGTTCACACAACTGACCAACCGGCTCAAGGCACAGGGCGTGGTTCGTCGGACGCGTGATATGCGCTATCTCACGCTCTACGCGCGCTTGACCGGCCAGGCCACGCGTATCAAAAGCGGCGAATATCTCGTACCGCCCGCTCAGAAACCGACCACGCTGCTCCATCAGCTTGTCTCGGGGGATATCCGTCAGCGCCGGCTTACCCTGGTCGAGGGCTGGCGGTTTTCCGATATTCTGGCCGCGATTGCGAGCTCCCCCGCGATCGATCATCAACTGACCGGCGACAGCCCGGCCGAGATCATGAAGGCACTGGGGCATCCGGGCGAGGATCCTGAAGGCCGGTTCATGCCCGACACCTATATGTTTCCGCGCGGCACGAGCGACATCGCGTTCTTGAAGCGGGCCTACAACACGATGCAGACGTTTCTGGCCCAAGCCTGGGCCGAGCGGGCCGACGATACCGTGGTCGACACCCCGTACGAGGCACTGACACTGGCCTCGATCATCGAAAAAGAAACCGCCAGGGGCGACGAGCGTGAACGCATCGCCGGGGTCTATAGCCGGCGCCTGACCCAGGGCATGCGCCTGCAATCGGACCCGAGCGTGATCTATGGAATTGCCGACTACGACGGCAATATCCACAGGTCCGATCTCAGGCGTGATACCCCCTACAACACCTATACCCGCAAGGGGCTGCCGCCGACGCCGATTGCCATGCCCTCGCGGGCTTCGATCAAGGCCGCGCTTCACCCGGCCGACGGCGATGCACTGTATTTCGTAGCGCGCGGAGACGGTTCGCACGTTTTTTCGGCGACTCTGGCCGCGCATAATCGCGCCGTGCAGAAATATCAACTGGGAGGCTCGTGATGCCCGACACCCACGGCCCCGGCGCGCTGTTCTGCTTTGAAGGCGGCGAGGGCGCCGGCAAATCCACACAGATACAGGCTGTGGCCGAGCGGTTACAGGCCGCCGGATACCGAGTACGCACCACGCGAGAGCCCGGCGGCACAAGGCTGGGTGAGGCGATCCGCGGCGTACTGATGGGCGATCATGGCCTGCCCATGCCGGCGATGAGCGAGCTGTTGTTGATGTTTGCCGCCCGCGCGGCTCATCTGGCCGAAGTCATCGAACCGGCGCTGGCCGAAGGCCAGATCGTGCTCTGTGATCGTTTCACCGATGCCAGTTTTGCCTATCAGGGCGCGGCCCGCGGGCTCGGCGACGAGGCCGTGACGACACTCGAGCATCTCGTGCAGAGACACAGACGCCCGGACGGCGTGCTCTTGCTGGATCTTCCGGTCGACGTCGGCCTGGCGCGCGCGGCCGAGCGTGGCAAGGGCAACCGCTTTGATAGCGAGGCACGACAGTTTCATGAAACCGTGCGACAGGCCTATCTGACACGCGCGGCCCAGGCCCCCGAACGCTATGCCATCGTCGATGCCACCCAGCCGCGTGACACGTTGAGCGATACGATCACGACACGAATCATGGCCTGGCTTGACGATGAGTGATACCAGCCTGGACCCGCGCCTGCCGTGGCACGACGCGACATGGGCGCCCATGCGTCGCGCCTTGAGTCAAGCACGCGTGGCACACGGCCTGCTGATCTGCGGCCCCCCGGGCATCGGCAAACGTGTGTTTGCCGAACGCGTGGCGGCCGCCTTGTTATGTCGCGCACCGGATGACAATCACGATGCCTGCGGGCATTGTGCGGCCTGTCGCCAACGGCTGGCCGCCACGCATCCGGATATTTCGCGCCTCGTCCCCGAGGATACCGGCAAGAAGATCAAGGTCGACCAAGTCAGGCGCTTCGGCCATGCACTGCATTTGACGCCGCAGTACGATGCCGGGCGTATCGGCTGGATCGATCCGGCCGATGCCTTGACCCCCAGCGCGGCCAACAGCCTGCTCAAGACCCTGGAAGAGCCGCCGGCCGGCTGTCATATTCTGCTCGTGACCGACCGCCTGTCGGCGCTGTTGCCGACCATTCGCAGCCGTTGCCAGCTCTGGCGCCTGCCGGCCGCCGAGCCCGATATCGCTCGGGCCTGGCTTGAGGCCCGAGGCATTGCCCACAAGCAGGAAAGCTCGGATCGCCTGCGGGCGCCGATGCTTCTGACCCGCGCCGAGGCCGGCGAGGCCCGCAGCCGGCAACAGGCCTGGGACACCGATCTGGCCAAGCTGCTGCAACGTCGAGCGAATCCGATTGCCGTGGCCGAACGGGCCGCCGAGGCCGACCGGGCCGAATGGAGCACCTGGCTGTATCGTCGGACCAACGATCTGATGAGCCTGGCCGTGGGGGCTGCGTCCACGACAGGGCTGGACCCGGCCGCTGAAGATATCGCCCGGCGCTTGGGGGCACGTCATTTGTCGGCCTGGAGTCAGAACGTGGTCACCGTCGGGCGTCGCGTGGACACCAACGCCGACTGGCAGCTGACGCTGGAGGCGCTTTTCATCGACCTCGGGCAGCGAGTCGCCGGCATTTCATCGTCGTAGGACGGCGGCCGATGACAGCGTGTCAGCTGCCCGGCTCCCCGTAGCGCTGCGCCAGAACGGCCTCGCTGGCAATCGCCCGCCAGAGCATATCGAACAGCGCGCCGGATTTATCGGTCAGGCGATCGCGTCGGCCACGCATCAGCCACATCGCGACATTGCGGTTGGCCACGCCCCAGATGAAATCCGAGATCTCGACCTCGTCGACCTCGGTCGTCAGCACGCCCGCCGCCCGGCCCTCCCGAATCACATCCAGAAACACCGACATCAGCTCGGGTTGGCGAAACGTGTCGTCGGCGCGCCAGGTATTGAGATAGACCGAACTCAGGATGATCTGTGCCACCTCCGGATTGCGCTCGAAATAATCGAGTAACACCCAGAACACCTTGCGCAGCCGATCACGGTAATTCTCGATACCCTGCAGATGATCCAGCATCCGCCGGGCCAGTGTTGCCAACCAGGTCTCCAGGCTGGCGAACAGGACATTTTCCTTGTTGCCGTAGTACTTGTAGAGCGTCTGCAGACTGATCCGGGCATTGCGTGCGATATCGATGAGCTTGACCCGATGAAACTCGCGCCCGGCGAAAAGCTCGCGCGCGGCCTGTTCGATACGGCGACGCGTATCGGGATCAATCGCCGCGAGCAGGGCCTCTCGTTCTTGGCTGTTCAGAGCAGGGCGATGCATCGCAGAGTAATTTCCGTTACGCGTTGACGCGAGAATCTAGCAATTCGAACGCGGCCCTCATACGACGTTTAAACACCACGATAATTGCACGCGATATAACTTGCCGGTGATACAGGAAGCAACCAAGGGTAATTTCCATTGTTCTTGGCCTGGACGACGAGGCGGCGTAATCTTGGATGAAAACGTGTTTCGTTTTTACGTGCCGTGAAAATGAGGCATGCCGTTCATACGTCCCGGCTCGCCTGGAGGTTGTCAATGTTCGCTCGCACTCTCAAGTACATCAAAGACGCAAAGATCCTGCCGCGTATTTCCGATACGGAGCGCCAGGCGCTTGAGGCCGGCTCGGTCTGGATCGACGGCGAATTCTTTTCGGGTAATCCTGATTTCCAATCGATGATGGCTGAAGCCTATCCGGCGCTGTCCAGCGAGGAGCAGGCATTTCTGGACGGGCCAGTCGAAGAACTGCTGCATCGAGTGGACAGCTGGAAACTTCGCAATACCCGACGTATCGATGACGACACCTGGTCGTTTCTGCGTGAAAAGGGCTTCTTCGGGCTGATCATCCCCAAGGAGTACGGCGGGTCGGGCTTCTCCACACTGGGCCGAAGCTCGGTGATGATGAAGACCTCGCAGCTGGGCCCGGTCGGTACGCTGATCGTCATCCCCAACACCCTGGGCGCGGCCGAGCTGCTCATCGCCTATGGGACCGACCAGCAGAAGGACCATTATCTGCCGCGCCTGGCCACGGGCGAACTGGTGCCCTGTTTCGGTCTGACCGAGCCCACCGCCGGTTCCGACGCGGCCTCGATCAAGGCCGAAGGCCGTGTCTTCAAGGACGACGACGGCGAGATCAAGGTCAAGCTCAATTTTGCAAAACGCTATATCACGCTGGCGCCGGTGGCCAATCTGGTCAGCCTGGCCTGTCAGCTCCATGATCCGGACAATCTGCTGGGCAAGGGCGAGCTGCCCGGCATCACGGTCATCCTCCTGGAAAAAGGCATGGATGGGCTGTACCTGGGCGATCACCACCTGCCCATCGGCGCCTTCGACAACGGTCCGATCTTCGGCGAAGACGTGGTGGCCCCGATCGATCAGATCATCGGCGGTCCCGATATGGCCGGTCAGGGCTGGCGCATGCTCATGGAGCAGCTCGGTGGCGGGCGCGCGGTATCCCTGCCGGCCGGCGGCGTGGCTTCGGCCAAGGCCGCGGCGTCGGCGGTCGGCCCGTACAGCATCGTACGCGAGCAGTTCAATATCCCGGTCGGCTACATGGAAGGCGTGGCCGACAAGATAGCCCGCACGAGCGCCTTGGCCTACATCATGGAATCCTCGCGGATCTATGTCTGTGCCGGTGTGGACCGGGGGCACCATCCGCCGGTGATCTCGGCCATCTTGAAGCAGCAGACGACCGAACTCGGCCAATCCTGTCTCATCGACGGCATGGATGTAATGGCCGGCGCCGGCGTCATGCAGGGCCCGAACAATATTCTGGGGGATGGCTACAAGAGTGCGCCGGTTGCCGTGACCGTTGAAGGCGCGAATATCCTGACCCGTACGCTGATGATCTTCGGCCAGGGGGCAGTGCGGTGCCATCCGTATGCGCTGCCGACGCTGGAAGCCGTACAGAACGATGATGTGGGTGCATTCAAGAAAGCCATCCTCGGATGGATGCGTCACAGCGTCACCAATTTCGGACGGTGTATCGTGCGCGGCATCACTCGCGGGGCCACCGTCAAGGCCCCCGTGGATGATGAGACCGCGCGTTACTTCAAGAAACTCGGCTGGGCCTCGTCGCGTTTCGCGTTTCTCACCGATCTGGCGATGTTCTTCGTTGGCGGCAAGCTCAAGCAGCGCGGCAAGCTGTCCGGGCGTTTTGCCGATGCCCTGTCCTGGATGGTGTTTTCGATCACCACGCTTCGCCGGTTCCAGGCCGAAGGCGCGCGCAAGGAAGATCTTCCCGTCGTCCACTGGGCGATGAAATACAGCCTGCTGCAGATCCAGCAGGCCTTCGACGGCATCTACGGCAATTTCGGCGGCCCGATCGGCTGGATTCTGAAATATCCGGGCCGTTTTTTCCTGCGTATCAACCCGCTGTCGAACGGCCCGAGCGATAGCGAGGACCGTGCCGCGGCCGCGGCGATTCAATCGCCCGGCGAGCAATATCAGCGTATCGCCCTGGGCGGGCTGGGCTCACCCGCGCCCGAATCTCCCGGCATGGGGCGTCTGCTCAACGCCTGGCGCCTGGTCTGCGAGGCACAGGCGCCGACCTTCAAGGTCAAGAAAGCCCTGCACAAGCAACAGATCAAGGCGGCCAACCTGCTCGAGGCCGTGCCCGAAGCCGTGAGAGCCGGTATCGTGACGAACGACGAGGCCGAGCAGATCAAGCGCGCCGAACAGGCACGACTGGACGCGATTCAGGTCGATGTGTTCGATAAAGACGATTACTACCTGGACACCTTAAGCGATATTCCGGTCAAGACCCGTTTCGGCTCAGAAGACGCTGGCGATGACGAAACGATGGCCGAACCGGCACTGGCCCGAGCTGCCAACGACTAACCGCAGGCGCCATGACCGTTGGAGCCGGCACGATCATCGTGCCGGCTTTTTTGTGTCTGCCGATAATGAGCGAAGTCGTGTCGTGGCGTATTGGCTTCGTTCTTTCTAGACCATCCGCAGATGCCGCGGATGCGAAATGGGCATGCTGTCGCATGCACGAGCGCGGCGCCCCGGCTTTCGGGGTCTCGTTAACAAAGACTTGGTCCTAAATCGCTGCCCGCGAACGTATGACCGATCGCTGTACGTCGAGTCGCAATACCATGCCGGCAAAAGCCGTAACGCCTCGATGGCGAAGACAGCCGCCTGGCCCATCCGCCATCTGCGCAATCGGCGGATCATCTTCTAAAGAACGAAGCGATAAGCCAGACGAGACCGCGAGCGGTTGCGCGCGGCAGAGCGGATCGGCATGGCAGAATACGCGGCATGCAAACGAGTGAGACCGTGCCGCCGGTCAATAGTAGCGGCTATACCCTGGGTGAAGAGATCGCCAATGCGCTGACTTCAGCGATCGGCACGGCGTTGGCGATCGCCGCTCTGGTGGTGATGACGGTGTTTGCCGCGCTCGAGGGCAATGTCTGGCATATCGTCGGTGTCTCGGTCTTTGGTACCAGCCTGATCTTTTCGCATCTGTCGTCCACGCTCTATCACGCGATTGCGCCGCCGCGGGCAAAACAGGTGCTTCGCGTCATCGATCATCTGGCGATCTATTTTCTGATCGCCGGCACCTACACGCCCTTCACGCTGGTCAATCTCCGGGGTGCCTGGGGGTGGAGCCTGCTGGTTGTGATCTGGGGGCTGGCCCTGTTCGGCGTACTCATCAAGAGCACGCGGCTCAACGACGTGCCGTATCTATCCACGGCCTTTTATGTGGCCATGGGCTGGACCGCGGTGCTGGTCATCAAGCCCATGCTGGCAAGCGTGGCGCCCGGCGGCGTGGCGCTGATCGTGGCGGGCGGGCTGTGCTATACCGGCGGGGTGGCTTTCTATGCCTGGAACCGTCTGCCGTACAACCATGCCATATGGCATCTGTTCGTGATTGCCGGCGGCGGTCTGCATGTCTTTGCCGTGCTGTTCTATGTGATCCCGCTGGCCGAGGCCGCGGGCGCGCTTGCCAGCGGATAGGCCATGAGTCAGGCACTGTCGGTACTGCAATCGGTCTTTGGCTATCCGTCGTTTCGCGGCCAGCAGGCCGAAATCGTCGACCATGTCATCGACGGCGGAGACGCCCTGGTGCTCATGCCGACCGGGGGCGGCAAATCGCTGTGCTATCAGATTCCGGCATTGGTGCGTCCTGGGGTCGCGATTGTGGTTTCGCCCTTGATCGCTCTCATGTCCGATCAGGTGGCCGCGCTGCGCGAGCTCGGCGTTCACGCGGCCTATCTGAACTCCACGCTGGCCCTTGATGAGCAACAGCGTATCGAGGCCGAGCTCGTCAACGGCACGATCGATCTGGTCTATGTCGCGCCCGAGCGGCTGCTCCAGTCGCGTATGTTGGCTCGCCTGGCCAACAGCCCGGTGTCGCTGTTCGCTATCGACGAGGCGCACTGTGTCTCGCAGTGGGGCCACGACTTCCGGCCTGAATACCGCGGCCTCGCGTGCCTGGCCGAAACCTTTCCCGAGGTGCCTCGTATCGCACTGACCGCAACCGCGGATCTGCGCACCCGGGAAGAGATCATCGAGCAACTGGGCCTGGCCCGGGCCGCGCACTATGTACACAGCTTCGATCGGCCGAACATCCAGTACCGGGTGGCCGAGCGGGGCAGTGCCAAGCAACAGCTCCAGGATTTCATCGATCGCGAGCATGCCCGCGATGCCGGCATCGTGTATTGCCTGTCGCGCAAGAAGGTCGAGGAAACCGCGGATTGGCTGTCCAACACCGGGCGCGAGGCGTTGCCGTATCATGCCGGGCTATCGCCGGCGCTGCGTGCGCATAATCAGGCACGTTTTCTGCGCGAGGAAGGCGTGATCATGGTCGCCACGGTGGCCTTCGGGATGGGCATCGACAAGCCGGACGTGCGCTTCGTGGCGCATCTGGATCTGCCCTCCAGCATGGAGGCCTACTACCAGGAAACAGGCCGTGCCGGGCGTGACGGCGAGGCCGCTACGGCTTGGATGCTCTACGGTCTGGGCGACGCCGTACAGCGTCGGCGCATGATCGAACAAGGCAATGCCCCAGCCGAACGCAAACGCGTCGAACATGCCAAGCTTGATGCCATTCTGGCGTTCTGTGAGTTGGCCACCTGTCGCCGTATTCATCTGCTGGCCTATTTCGGCGAGCAACGCGAGACGGCTTGCGGCAACTGTGATACGTGCCTGAACCCGCCCGAAACCTATAACGCCACACGCTATGCCCGGATCGCGCTGTCGGCGATCTATCGCACAGGCCAGCGCTTTGGCACCGGCTATATCGTGGATCATCTACGCGGCGTGCACAGCGAGCGGGCCGAATCACTCGGTCATGATGCGTTATCGACCGCCGGCCTGGGGGCGGATATGGCAGCCAAGAGCTGGCGCTCGATTCTGCGCCAGCTCGTTGCCCTGGGCTATGTCCGCGTCGAGCATGCCTATGGCGGGCTGCAACTGGACGGCTCGTGTCGCGAATTGCTGCGCGGCGAAGAGACTCTGGAACTGCGAATCGATCGCAAGGCCGGAAAGAGCCGCACGCAGCGTCTGAAAAAAGATCTGCCACCGATCGAGATAGAGGACGAGCCGCTCTGGGAGGCACTTCGGGCGGCTCGTACCGAACTTGCCCGCGAGGCCGATGTCCCGCCGTACGTCATCTTTCACGATGCCACGCTGCGTCATATGCTGGCTGCGCGACCGGCGGATATGGCGGCATTCGCCGAGGTGCCGGGCGTGGGCGAGAAGAAACGCGAAGCCTATGGCAAGGCCTTCCTCGACGTGATCGCCGCGCACGCCTGAGCCGGCCGCCGTGATGGCCCGGGCGGGGCGCCCGGCCCGTGATCCGGGCACGTCCACGCGCATCGGTGAGTTGCAACCGGCCCGGTGTACCGGCAAGCTCTGGCACACTCCAGGCCGCTACAGCCGCGAATTGCGCGCTCTGCCTGGCGCCCGTGCGATGCGAAATTCGCGCACGTTGGGGCAGGTGGACCTGAACGTGCTTGATTCATCGAAACGCTGAGTCACCGGCCGCCACGTGCCGGGCGCGCTCGATTGCAATCATGACCCGGATGGCCTGCTCTCTTGTCGAACTCGAACGAGGTTTCATGAGTCAGATCAACGAAGACAGCAAGAAGCCGACGAAGGATCGTCTGAATCCGATCGTCTTCTATGGTTCCGCGGTCACCATCGTCCTGTTCTCGCTATGGACGATCATCTTCACCGACCAGGCCCAATCGGTCATCTCACTGGTTCAGGGCTGGATATCCAACACGTTTGGTTGGTACTACTTCCTGACCGTCCTGATCTATCTGGTCTTCGTGCTCTACGTGGCGCTGTCGCGTTTCGGCAAGATACGACTGGGCCCCGAACAGTCGCGGCCCGAGTTCAACTTGTTCTCCTGGGCGGCGATGCTGTTCTCGGCCGGCATCGGCATTGGCGTGATATTTTTCGGCATCGCCGAACCGATCATGCAATACAACAATGCCCCGGATCGGCCCGTCGACGATGTGATGGCCGCGCGTCATGCGATGGAGCTGACGTTCCTGCACTGGGGGATTTCCGGCTGGGCGATCTATTCCCTGGTCGGCATGTCGCTGGCGTTCTTTTCCTATCGGTACGACCTGCCATTGACGATCCGCAGCGCACTCTATCCGCTGTTCGGCCAGCGTATCCACGGCTGGATCGGCCATACGGTCGACATCGCAGCCGTGGTGGCCACCGTGTTCGGGATCGCTGCGGCCCTGGGGATCGGCATCGTCCAGCTCAATTTCGGGCTGGAGTACATGTTCGGGATCGAGGCCAATATCTGGACACAGGTCTTTCTGGTCGTGGCCATCGTCGGCTTTGCCACGATATCGGCGGTCACCGGGGTCGAGAAAGGCATCCGCCGCCTGTCGGAGTTCAATATCCTGTTGGCGGTCGCTCTGCTGGTCTTCGTGCTGATCGCTGGCAACACGCTGTTCCTGTTGAACACGCTGGGGACCAACATCGGCGATTATCTGACCCACTTTTTGAGTCTGTCGACCGATACCTATTCGTTCCAGGGCGAAGCCGCTCAGGGCTGGCTCGACGGGTGGACGCTGTTCTTCTGGGCCTGGTGGATTGCCTGGGGCCCGTTCGTCGGACTGTTTCTGGCGCGTATCTCGCGGGGGCGCACGATCGCTGAATTCGTGGCCGGCACAATGACGCTGCCCATCGCGTTCATGATGATCTGGATGTCGTTGCTGGGTAACTCGGCACTCGACATGGTCATGAGCGGCAACGCCGAATTCGGCGAGGCGGTGATGAACAACCCGCCATCGGGCATCTATCTGTTCCTGGCCCAACTGCCGATGCCGATCGTCTCGACCATTGCGGTCACCGTGCTGGGCATCGTTTTCTTTGTCACCTCCGGCGACTCCGGTGCGCTGGTGCTGTCCAACTTCACTTCATACCTGAAGAACGTGAACAGCGATGCGCCGGTTTGGATGCGTATTCTCTGGGCGACCATCATCGGCGTACTCACCTTGTCGTTGCTTCTGGCCGGCTCGGGCACCAGCGGGCTGACGGCGTTGCAGAGTGCGGTCGTGATCACGGGGCTGCCATTCTCGATCGTGCTCTTTTTCATGATCGCGGGGCTCTGGAAAGGCCTGCGCATGGAAGCATTCAAGTTCGACAGCCAGCGCGTGAGCCTGCCCGGCCATCTGTCCGGGCGGACCGGCGGGCGCGATTCGGTCAGCTGGACACGACGTGTCTCGCGGGCGATGAGTTTCCCCAGCTATCGCAATGTCATGCGCTATATGGATTCTGCCGTGCGCCCGGCCATGGAGGATGTGGCCGCCGAGCTGCGTGAAAAAGGCATGGCGATCGATGTCTTCACTCAGGGCGAGGGCGATGAGCGCCATGCCGGTCTGCACGTCTCGCTGGGCGATGAGCAGGATTTCAATTATCAAGTCTGGCCACGCAAGTTCCAGACGCCGACGTTTGCGATCCGGGCCTCGCAGGCCAGCTCGTATTACTACCGGCTGGAGGTCTTTCTGACCGAAGGGACACAGGGTTACGACCTGATGAACTACTCCAAGGGCCAGGTTATCGACGATATTCTCGACCAGTACGAGTCGCATCTGCATTTCCTGCATTTGAATCGCGTGGCCCCGGGTGACTCCAGCCTGCCCGACGGGCCGGAACAGGCCGGCAACTAGCCGCCGACACCGATACAAGCCCGGCCCTCGCGCCGGGCTTTTCGTTGTAAGAGCGTGAACGGCTCGATGCCGGCGCCGGGTTAGAATGGCGCCTCACTCAAGACAAGATCGATGCCATGAGCGTATTCGCCGAGATCGAGGCCGCGGCGGCGGCGCTGTCAGGTTCTGCCGAGGCACTCGAGACACGCCTGGTCAAGCCCGAGCCGCCCGAGTCGCTGGCCATGATCGGCGACGATCGATACTTGTCGGTCATGTGTCGGCGGATCTTTCGTGCCGGTCTCACGCATCGCCTCGTGGATGCACGCTGGCCGGCCTTCGAAATCGCGTTCGATGAGTTCGAGCCGGCCCGTGTTGCGGCGTTCACCGATGACGATCTCAAACGCCTGGCCACGGATGAAAGCCTCATCCGACATCGCAGAAAGATCCACGCTGTTCGCGATAACGCAATCGCCATGCAGGCCATCATCGACGAATTCGGTACGTTCGGGGTCTGGCTGGCAGATTGGGAAGCCGATGAAACGATCGATCTCTGGTTCGAACTCAAGGCCCGCTTCGTGCAGCTCGGCGGCCAGTCGGGGCCGCGTTTTTTGCGCATGATCGGCAAGGACACGTTTTTACTGACCGACTGGGTCAAACACGCCATGGCCTACTGGGGCGTGGCTGACGACAAACTGCATACCAAAGCCGGCATGGCCGCGGCCCAGGCACGCTTTCTTGAGTGGCACGAGGAAACCGAACGTCCTTTGTGCCAGCTCAGCCAGATTCTGGCGTTTTCTATTTCCAAGCTATAGGGCCCGTCGATGACTCGTACGACCAGGCACGACAAGACACCCCGACAACGACGTTTTCTTGCGGGTGGGATGGCCACACTCGCACTCGGATTGAGCCTGGCCGGCTGTGGCTCGGACACGCCCGAACAGATCAAGCTCACCGGCCAGCTCGAAGCCAGGGCCGAAGCAGGGCGTATTGACGCTCAGACCAGCGCGCGTATCAGCCTGGTCGAGCATTCGGTTTCGACCGATCATGATCAGATCGTGGCCGAACGCACGCTGCACGGCATCCAGCGCCTGCCAACGGACTTTACCCTGCGTGTCGGCTCGGCGCTGCTTGATACCGCCAACGAATACGGCCTGAGCGCCCAGCTGCTGAATGACGACAGCGAGATCATCTGGCAAACGAATGTACCGACCGCGGTGGATGTCTTTTCGCCGGACAAGACAATAAAACTCACGCTGATGCCGTATCGCGTGGCCCCGGAAGGCCCGTTCGTGACGTATCGCTGTAGTGACGGCTTCCGGTTCCAGCTTTCACACGATGCCAAGGGGGCTGTGGTTCGCCTGGGCAAGCGTCAGATCAGCCTGCATGTGGCCAAGAGCCTGACCGCAGGCGCCACCCGTTATGTCGATGCTCATAATGACGAGATCGTGAGCGAAAACGGCGTGACCTCCATTTATTTCGACGGTATATCCCACCACGGCTGCTCGCCCGTGCCCGACGAGTCGACGTCG
>PBAO01000013.1 GCA_002715985.1 Lysobacterales bacterium
CGCGGGTGTGATCTGGTTAGGCTGAAGGTTCAAGAGGTAGCACACGGTGGTCGCGTACTGTCCCGCACCGCGATTGTTCAGCAGAAAACGGGCCGACCTGTACAGTTCGAACTGACAGAGCAAACGCGTACCTCGATCGAAGCATGGATAAGCGCTGTCGCGCTGCGAGCCACTGATTATTTGTTTCCGAGCCGGGTGTCGAGTTCTCCACATCTATCCACGCGGCAATACGCGCGAGTCGTTAAATCGTGGGTTGAGAGTATCGGCCTCGATCCTCTCGAGTACGGCACGCACTCGATGCGTCGCACCAAAGCGACGCTGATATATAGGCGAACACGCAATTTACGCGCCGTGCAGCTCTTGCTGGGACATACGAAGCTGGAAAGCACGGTGCGCTATCTCGGCATCGAGGTCGATGACGCGCTCGAGATGTCGGAACAGACGGAGGTATGACGTTGGCGCCGAACGCGCCAACTGCGCGGCTCGTTCGGCCCTACACGTATCGGCCAGAAGCGGCCGTCGTGATATCAATTCGGGGAGTTTTCTATGACGCAGGAAACTCTAGATGGGTGCGTTGCTTGATAGCCGCGCATGGTCGAGGTGCCGCGGGGGGGGGGGGGGCCCCCCGCTTCGCAAGCGAACAAAGCCTGTAGTCGCAGAACCAATCGATGACTACAAACATGTTCTCATCAGGCGGCGAGTTTTCCGCCGGGACCGAAGAACTCGTAATACACATCCCGTTCGGGTACGCCACGCTCGTGCAGCAAATTATGGATATGTTCGAGCATTGGTGTGGGACCGCAGAAGTAATAGGCCGCTTCCTGTTCGCCGACCATCTCGTCGAGTAGCGTTGCGTCGATCAGGCCCTCGCTGTCGTGCAGCCCAACGGCGCGATCGGCCTCGCGAGGCGCGTTGTAGCGCACATGGGCGCTCAGGTTCGGATGCTCGGTCTTCAGCGCCTTCAGTTCGTCCGAAAAGGCCTGGACGGCGCCGTTGAGCGCGCCTTGAATGAAGATGATCGGACGCGCGCTGTCCGAGTTTTCGAGAGCGGCGTGGAGCATCGAGATCAAGGGCGTTACCCCCACGCCACCCGCGATGAACACCAGCGCCTTATTATCGTTATCAGGCATTTCGAGCGTGAACTCGCCGCACGGCGGGCTGAGTTCTACTCGATCGCCGATATCGATGCGATCGTGCAGATAGTTCGAGAAGATACCGTTCGGTGCCTGCGCTGCGGCTGCGGGTTCGCGCTTGACGCTGATGCGGTAGTAATCGCTGCCAGGCGGATTCGAAAGGCTGTAATTGCGCATGACCGCCTGGCCATTCGCGAGAGTCGCACGAATAGTGATGTACTGCCCCGGCGCATGTGCAGCCAAGGGTTGGCCGTCCAGGGGCTTGAGATAGAACGACGTGATGTTGTCGCTGTTTTTCTCGCGCCGATCAACGACGAACGACTTGAAGCCATGCCAGCCGTATACGTTGTCCTGGGTGCTGTAGATCTGTTCTTCACGGACGATGAATATGTCCGCCAGCACGGCATAGGCCGCTGCCCAGGCGTCGATGATATCGTCGGTCGCGGCTTCGCCGAGTACTTCGCGAATCGAGGCCAGAAGATTGTCGCCGACGATCGGGTAGTGCTCGGGCTGTATGTTCAGCGACGCGTGCTTCTGTGCGATCAGTTCGACGGCGTCGCCGAGCACGGCCGGATTATCGATATGCTGCGCATACGCCAGAATCGCGCCGGCCAAGGCGCGTTGCTGGCTCCCCGAACGCTGGTGCGCCGGATTGAAATAGTCCCGCACCTCCGGATTGACGCGAAACATCCGTTCGTAGAAATGTCGTGTCAGCGCTTCTCCGTGCGCCTGCAACACCGGCACCGTCTGTTTGATGATCGTTTTTTGTTGGTCTGTAAGCACCGTTTTCTCCAAATAGGTAAGTGACATGCCGATTTATAATTGGTATGTTATTTACCGAATTAAAAAAGTCAAGCAGTCATGCAACTGACAACACATACGGACTACTCCCTGAGGCTGCTGATTTATCTGGCGGTTCGAAACGAGGGCATGCCGGCTACGGTTCAGGCCGCGGCCGATCGCTATCGTATTTCTGCGAACCATATGGCGAAGGTGGCCCAGACTCTTGTGCTATATGGCTATATCAACAGCCAAAGAGGCCGCGGTGGTGGGCTGTCGCTCGCACAACCGGCGAGCCAGATCAATATCGGTGCGGTGGTTCGCCGTACGGAAAATCTCAGGCTGCTTGAATGCTTTGGCCCGAACTCGACCTGCCCGATCGATCCCGCCTGCCGGTTGAAGAATATTCTGGGCCGCGCGCAGACCGCGTTTCTTGAGGTGCTCGATGAGTATTCGCTGGATGCCCTCGTAACCAACGAAGACGAATTACGGATGTTGCTCGGCGGCGCGTAGGCGCCACGACGGTTTCGATTCACACCAGGCAGGAGCAGACCATGAGCCAAACACCGGGACAAAAGCGCAAGGAATTGACACCGACTGCCGAGCAGGCGTGGCGAACGTTCAGCAAGGCGGTATTTGCCGAGGGCGAACTCGACGCCAAGACCAAGCAGCTGATCGCCGTCGCTGTGGCGCACGTTACGCAGTGCCCTTACTGTATCGAAGGGCATGTTCCGGCGGCCAAGCGAGCCGGCGCGACCCAGGGCCAGGTCATGGAAGCGATCTGGGTGGCCGCAGAGATGCGGGCCGGCGGCGCTGTCGCGCATTCACATCTTGCGCTGGATGCCTATGACAGCGCCCCGGGTAGCGCATAGATGTGCAGCGCCTTGAAAGAACTGTTCGGTATCGAACACCCGATCCTTCTGGCGCCCATGGGCAACGTCTCGGGCGGTGCGTTGGCGGCTGCGGTGAGCAACGCGGGCGGTCTTGGCCTGATCGGCGCGGGCTACGGCGATGCGGACTGGCTGGATCGCGAATTTCAGAACGCAGGCGAAGCGAGAATCGGTGTCGGCTTCATAACCTGGGCGCTGGCGCGCAATCCGGCCCTGCTTGCTCTGGCGCTCGCCTACGAGCCCGAGGCGGTGATGTTCTCGTTCGGCGACTGCACGCCGTTTCTACCCGCGGTGCGCGAAGCTGGCGCGAAGATCATCTGTCAGGTCCAGACATTGGCGCAGGCGCTTGATGCCGCGGCTGCCGACGCGGACTTGATCGTCGCTCAGGGTACCGAGGCCGGCGGCCACGGGGGGACACGGTCCACATTGACGTTGGTGCCGGCCGTCGTGGACGCCGTGGCGCCAACGCCGGTCGTCGCTGCCGGCGGTATCGCCGACGGGCGCGGGCTGGCTGCCGTATGCATGCTGGGGGCTTCCGGTGCACTGATCGGCACGCGGTTTTTCGCCAGCGAAGAGGCGTTGGGGCATAGCAACGCGAAACGCTTTATCGTCGAAAGCCGAGGCGATGCAACAGTGAGAACGCGCGTGTTCGATATTGTGCGCGGCTATCCTTGGCCGGTGCATATCACCGGCCGCGTGCCGCTCAACCGCTTCTCGGAACAGTGGCATGGGCGTGAAGATGCCTTGTCCGCCGATCTGGCCCATCAGCAGAGGCTCTATCGCGATGCCGAAGCCGCGGACGATACTGATACCACGGTCGTGTTTGCCGGCGAGGACGTGGATCTGATCGATACGGTCGAGCCGGCGGCAGCGATCGTCGCGCGGCTCGCAAGCGAGGCGTACCGGCTGATGGGCATTCCTTCTACATCCGGCGCAAAAATTGGGAGCGTGCGATGAGCCAGAAATTCAAGGTTGGCGATCATGTCGCCTGGAATTCCGAAGCTGGCCAGGTCAGCGGCCGCATCATCAAGGTCCATAACCAAGATTTCGAATACAAAGGCCATATGCGGCGTGCGTCTGCCGACGAACCGCAGTATGAGATCGAAAGCGACAAGACCGATCATATCGCGGCCCACAAGGAATCCGCGTTGACGCGGATCAAGTAAAACATCGCCGTGTCGAGTTCTATCTTCTATACCGTCGGCCATTCAACGCGCACGCAGGAGGAGTTGATCGACCTGTTGGACGCGGGTGGAGTCGATCATGTCATCGACGTGCGCGCCATGCCGCGTTCCCGCACCAA
Source organism: Lysobacterales bacterium (assembly GCA_002715985.1). Classification (GTDB taxonomy): domain Bacteria; phylum Pseudomonadota; class Gammaproteobacteria; order Nevskiales; family Salinisphaeraceae; genus Salinisphaera. Next base: position 4,107 of record PBAO01000013.1, read on the forward strand.
TCCGCAGTTCAATCACGATGTCTTTGCGAAAAGACTCGCGGCCTTCGGTATCGGCTATGGCCATAGTGAGGCGTTGGCCGGCCTGCGCAAACGTTCAAAGACCGTTGCCGACGAGATTAACGGCTATTGGCGCAACCGCAGCTTTCATAACTACGCGGACTACGCACTGAGTACGCCCTTTCAAAAGGCGATCGATTCAGTGATCGAACTCGGCGAACGCCATGTCTGTGCGCTCATGTGTGCCGAAGCCGTATGGTGGCGCTGTCACCGGCGCATCATCGCCGATCATCTGCTCCATCGCGGCGAGCGTGTCTGTCATCTGATGAACACGGATCGTATCCAGCCCGCCGAAATGACGTCTGCCGCACGTACCGGCGACAACGGTCTGCTCATCTACCCCGCAGCCGAGTGAGTGTCGGGCGCCTTCGCTGATGCGCCAGCACGGCGATACCAATACGCGGACGCCGAGCACGCACAATTTGATCGCCCGGCTGGCGTACCGAGCGTTGCGTCCGGTCGAACGCCTGCCTACCCTGTGTCGCCGAGGCCACGACCTCGCCCAGCCATGGGTCGGAAACGACCGGGACGACCCGGCACTGCAGGAGAGACGCGTGCCCTGGATCATACTGTTCGCAGCCGGCCTGCTGGAGATCGTCTGGGCGTTCTCCATGAAGCAATCCGCCGGCTTTTCCCGACCCATGCCGACGCTCATAACGCTCGTTGCGATGGCGGCTAGCTTTGCTCTGCTGGCGATTGCGATGCGCACACTGCCGCTCGGCGCGGCCTATACGATATGGACCGGAATCGGTGCGGTGGGCGCGTTCTTCGTGGGCGTGTTGGTGCTCGGAGAATCGGCAAGCGTGCTGCGCATTCTGGCGCTGATCCTGATCGTGGCCGGTCTTGTCCTGACGAAACTCTCGTCCGAAGGATGATCTATCGCTGAGACGTAGATGGCCGCTCCGTCTTCTCATCGGCTCTGGCGAGTGCTTCCAGCGTTTCGGTTAAATTCAGCCTTCGTATCGCGCTGATCGCCACTTCCAGCGCGCCTTCGCCGCACAGCCCGGAGATCGACGCGTCCTCATAGCCGGCCAGCGCGGCTTCGATACAGGCTTCGCGCACGCCCGCGGCGATTGTCAGCTCATCGGTGCTCATGGCTAATCCCTTGGCGCGAGTCGCACCTAGCGATGGCGGGCTTCGGGTTGATCGCGCACCTCGAGCACACGCAGCTTGAGCGTATCGCCGCCCGGCACCTGCCACTGGATCATCTGATCGACTGCAAGACCGAGTAAGGCGCTGCCCACCGGCGCGAGTANCGATACCTTCCCGGGGCTGCCGTCCATATCCTTCGGATAGACGAGCGCAAGCTCGAAACGCTTACCGCTATCGACGTTTTCGAACGCGATGGTGGAATTCATCGTCACCACATCGGCAGAGATTTCGTCGGAGGCTACAACATGGGCACGCTCGAGTTCAGCGCGCAACTCGAGTATGCCGGGCACGCTGTCGCCGGTTTTTTCGAGCAAAGCGTCGATACGTTCGTAATCGGTTTCGGTAACGATGATCGGTGGCTGATCCATGAGACTATCCAAAGCTTGTCGCGCTATCAGCGTGACTTTATGAGTGGGCCAACTCGTTATTAAAGCATAGTACAGGCGGCGCCGGGACAAGGCACCGACCGGCAGTATCACGGGCGCCGATTGGTTTCGAACCGTCGGGTTTCGATCGCTGGGGCTGCCATGGGCAGGCTGGCAGAACGTTGGCGTGCCGTACGGCACGTCAGCTTCGCCGCGAGCCGGGCTACAGTAATCTGCTAGGTACTGGTACCAGGCAAAGCAATGCCGTCTTCATGCATCCCACGCCGATGCGCGGCGATGACCGCGGCGCGATNGATATAACCCACGAGTTTGCGATCATCCGCACGGCTGACGACCGGCAGACGGCCGATATCGTGATAGAGCATTCGGCGTACGGCTTCACGCACCGTTTCGTCGGGATAGGCACGAACGACATCGGTTGTGCATATCGTATGCGCGGTCAAGGGCTTGGCCGCTGATTCCGACTGAGCGCGGAGCACGTCGCTGCGGGTGAGGATGCCGATCAGGGTGTTGTCGGCNTCGACAACGATCAGTGCATCGCTATGGCTTTGTGCGTCGGCTTCCAGGCCCAGGCGGGTCGCTACCGATGCCAGGGACGCGTTCGCGTCGATCGGCTCGGAATGCGTCTGCATGACCGAAGCGATATCGGCGCGCTCGAGCGGGTCGACCTCGAATTCCTGGTTNACGCGCAGGCCGCGGCGNGCCAGNTTCTCGGTCATGATCGTAGTGCGCATGTAGAGAATGCTGATTCCGGTCGCGATCACGCACACCAGCATGAGGGGCAGTATCGCGTCGTAGTTGCGGGTGATTTCGAAGGCGAACACGATAAGCGCGAANGTGGCGCGGGAAGCAGACGCAAACAGAGCCGCCATGCCCACCAGAGCGAAAGCCGCCGGCTCGAGCGGGGCGCCGGGCAATAGCGCGTTACCGACGATTGCGGACAAAGCGCCCAGCGCCGCACCTGTCATGAACATGGGCGCCAGCAACCCGCCTGACGTGCCCGAACCCAGTGATACGAGCAGCGCCGCGGTCTTGAATACGGCGATCGACAGTAGTGCGGCGACCGCGAACTCGTTGTTGAGCACGCCCGTGATCAGGTCGTAACCCACACCCAGCACCTCGGGCGCGAACAGCCCGATCACGCCGAGGCCCAGCCCACCCAGGGCCGGCCGCCAGATATCGCCGATTGGCAGGGCCTCGAACGCGTCCTCGACCACGAACAGTAGCTTGCTGAAACCCACGGCAATAAACCCGATCATGATNGCGAACAGGACATACGCCGGTGCGTTGAAGGGCAATCCGAAGTCCACGGCATCCATCGCGAACAGCGGGCCATCGCCAATCAGGGCATGGCGCAACGCGGTCGCCACGGCCGTGGCGATGACCAGCGGTATGAACGAGCGCGGTCGAAACTCGAACAGTAACAGCTCGATTGCGAGAATCACGCCCGCAAGCGGCGTGCCGAAAATTGCGGCCATCCCGCCGGCCGCACCGCAAGCCAACAGGACCTTGCGCTCCGCTGCCGTTGTAGGAACCACTTGTCCGAGCAGAGAGCCCAGCGCGCCGCCGGTCTGGATGATCGGCCCTTCGGCGCCGAAGGGGCCACCACTACCGATCGCGACTACGGTGGATATCGGTTTGAAGATCGCAACCCGCAGCGAAATACGACTATCGCTGGTCAGCACGGCTTCCATGGCTTCGGGGATGCCGTGGCCCTTGATCTTGGGCGAGCCATAGCGGGCCATCAGCCCGACCAGCAGGCCACCGATCGCAGGGACGATGACAATCCATGCGCCGAGCTTATGGTCTGCGACGCTCGGCAGTTCGAAAGACACAGCCTGCAGGAACGTTACGTTGAGCGCGAGCGCGATGAAGTTGAACAAGGCGTACGCGACTAGCCCCGCCAGCAAGCCGGCGACGCACGCAAGCACNGACATATGTACCGCGCGCAGACGTTCGTGGCGGCTCATGAAAGATCGATTGTTCACGGCTAGCGCAGGCAGAGGTTGAATGGATCGCGAATTCTGCCGGAGACTGCTGTTAATTGCAGGTATTAATCGACAGACCGTGCCGTTGCGTTTTCTTGTTGAAGGCCGGATGAGTGGTTAATAGGTCATAAAGGAGTGATCATGAAGTTGCCTAAGTGCCGCGCGACTCGCTCGTGGAGTCGGTCATAGACAGGCTTAGAGAAGCGATCGAGACGAGGCGGTGGCCCGTGGACGAGCGCATTCCGACGGAGTCGGCCTTGTCCGAGCGGTTGAGCGTGAGTCGGAATCCGGTTCGAGAGGCCGTACGCGTGCTGGCGCATGTCAGACTGCTTCAGCTCCGCCAGGGCGATGACACCTACGTGCGCGCGCAATATGACCCGGGCAAAACCTTGCGCAGGATTGATCGAGCAGCCCTGCGTGATCGAATCGAAGTGCGGCTGACTCTGGAGGTCGAGGCCGCACGCTTGGCGGCCGCGTGACGGGATAGTTCTGACCTGCGCGAGATGCGCTGCACCCTCGATGCGCGCCGCGACGCCGGCATGGATCTGTCTCAGCGTATCGATCACGACGAGCGATTTCATCACGCCATGGTTGCCAGCGCGCGTAATAGTGCGCTCTCCGATCTTTACGCCTACTTTTCGCGCGCGATCCGGAACACGATCGAACGCACGGAGATAGATCTCGATCTGCCAGAGCCGACGCAGGCCGATCACGAAGCGTTACTGCAGGCGATCGAAGCAGGCGATACAGAAGCAGCCGAGTCGGCGGCCCGACACCTCTTAACGCCGTCGCTGACGGCGCTGACGTCCGAGCGTTAAACCATGCGTCGCTTTATCAATGGGTTCACGATGCTGTTGCTTGGCGCGATCGTGCTCGCCGCTTTCGTGCCCGCACGCGGCGACGCCGCGGACATGATGGGTGTGGCCGGGCAGGTCGCCGTCGCGCTGCTGTTCTTTATTCACGGTGCAGCGCTGTCGCGCGCCTCGGTCCTGACGGGCGCCGCGCATTGGCGGCTGCACCTGTTCATCTTCGCGATTACCTTCGTCTGCTTTCCGCTCGTCGTACTGCCTATATCGGGGCTGGCGCCGGTTTGGATACCACCCGAACTGGCACTCGGCTTTCTCTACCTCGGTGCCTTGCCCTCGGCGGTTTCTTCGTCGATAGCATTTACGGCAATGGCCGGCGGCAATGTGCCCGCGGCGGTCTGCAGTGCAGCGGCCTCGAACGTCTTCGGCATGATGATGACGCCGTTTCTGCTGATACTTCTTGCGCAGACTGCCGGCGGTGATGCATTCGCCGTGGGTGATGCCTTGCGGGATATCGTCGTGCAGCTTCTCCTGCCCTTTGCCGCGGGCCAGGCCATCAGGCCTTGGGTCGCCGGTTTTATGGACCGGCATGAGGCGCTGTCGTCACGCTACGACCAGGCAGTGATCCTGCTGATCGTCTACGCCGCGTTTTCCAAGTCGGTGGCCAGCGGTCTCTGGCAGGACCTGCCGCTGGCTGCGATCGTGCTCGCAATTGGTCTGTGTGCAGCCTTACTCGCGGTCATGATCGGTATTGCGATGGGCTTGTCGCGGAGACTTGGCTTCAACCTCGCGGACGAAACCGCAGCGGTATTTTGCGGCTCGAAGAAGAGCTTGGCGTCGGGCCTACCGATGGCGAACGTGCTGTTTGCCGGCAATCCGGCGCTCGGCATGATCGTGCTGCCCATCATGGTCTACAACCAGATCCAGATCGTGGTCGGTGCGTTACTTGCCAAAACCTATGCGAAACGTTTGCGACGTCAGGCCGCGAAGGAGCAGGACGCATAAGTTTCGTGCGGTGCGTTTGTGTGAAGGATTTACCCAGCGGGCGTGTCCGCTTTGGGTCGTCAGCAGACACCCGACTTCGAAACAAATGCCCTCGAACCGTCACGCCCAGTTAAAAATAAGGCGAAAACAACCAGAAGAACGAGTCCCGGAGTCGCGCCGGGAAGCGTCGGGCAGCGAGTTGGGCCTGGGTGTATTCGTGAGCTTGGCCGATCAGGCCATCGACGTGGGCGAGCAGGGTTTCGACGGTAGTGCTGTCGTAGATTTCCACGGCCAGTTCGAAGTTCAGGCGTAGCGAGCGCGGGTCGATGTTGGGTGAGCCGACCAGGGCATAGTCGTCGTCGATGATGAAGAGTTTGCTGTGGGCAAACGGCGGCGGCTGGAAGTAGACACGCGCACCACATGACAGCAGTTCGTCCAGGCCGTGGCGGGCGGCCCAGGCCACGAACGGCAGGTTGTTGCGTCCAGGCATGACGATGGATACATCCAGCCCGCGCAGGGCCGCGGACTGGAGCGCGCCCACGAGTGCCTGGCCGGGCAGGAAATACGGGGTGACGATGGTCACGCGCCGATGCGCGCTGGATACGGCGGTGAGCAGCAGTGTGGACAGGGTTTCGAAATCCCGCGTGGGGCCGTTTTCGATGCTGCGACAGCCGGCGGCCCCCAGCGATGGCAGATGCCGGCCCGACACGCGTGATTGTTCGCCGGTAGCAAACGCCCAGTCGGAGAGAAACACAGCCTCGATCTGGCGCACGATGGGCCCGGCCAGGCGAAAATGCATATCCGCGACGCCGCCTTTTTCCTGGGCCATGTGTCGGTCGCCGATGTTCATGCCGCCGGTGAAGGCGATACCGTTATCGGTGACCAGTATCTTGCGGTGGTTGCGCAGGTTCAGCCGCAGGGCCGGCGGCCAGAGCCGCGGCGGCAGAAACCGTGCGGTGCGCACGCCGGCGGCCGCCAGCAACGCGACTGGGCGCTTGCCGGGCAAGGCATACCACTCGCCCACCCCGTCGATGAGCACGCGCACATCCACCCCGCGGGCCGTGGCCCGGGCCAGTGCGTCGATGAAGCGCTTGCCGATACGATTGGTCTCGAAGATATAGGTCGTTAGATAGACGAACGAGCGGGCCTCGTCGATAGCCTCGAGCATCGGCGGATAGGCTTTCTCGCCGTTATTGAGCACGTCCACCTGGTTGCCGGCGACCACCGGCCAGGCCGATAGGCTATCGCCGGCGGCCGCCAGCCCGCGGCGCCGGGCCTTGATGANCCCGCGATAATCGCGCAGCTCGGCCGTGGGGCCNGGCCGATGCGCNCCCAGACCGTGGCGCGAGGCCCGGTCCAGCCGGCGGGCCCGAATCCGCACGCGGTTCACGCCAAAGGCGTAATACAGCAGCGGGCCNACCGGCGGAAAGAGCAGCGAGACGCCGATCCAGCCNAAGGCNCTGGCCGGNGTTTCGCGNGTGAGCAGCGCATGCCCGGCCGCGGCCACGGCGCTGCCGACCACGATGATCACCGGGNCCCAGAACTGCAGNAGATCGAGCCATTCGTGCCAGGTCATCGGGCCAGTCTACAGGCGTGGNATCGCGGCGAGCAGGTCNTGGGTNTANGNTGCNNCNGGNTGCTCGAAGATACGCTCGGTCGNGCCCTGCTCNACCACCTGGCCGTNCTGCATCACGANGGTGCGNGCGCANTGNCCGGCGACCACNCCCAGATCATGNGTGATGAGCAACAGCGCGGTGTTNGTGGCNGCGCGCAGTTCGGCGATGGTNTCCAGAATCTCGTCCTGTACGGTCACATCGAGTGCNGTGGTGGGCTCGTCGGCGATGAGCAGCTCNGGCTCGCAGGCAAGCGCCATGGCGATCATCACGCGCTGNCGCATGCCGCCGGAAAACTGNTGCGGATANGCGCGCATGCGACGCCNCGGCCTGCGGNATNCGCACGGCCTCGAGCATGGCCACCGCGCGTTCGGTGGCCTCTCGTTTTGANACGCCCAGNTGCGTGCGCACCAGCTCGGTCATCTGTGTNGCGATACGCAGATGCGGGTTGAGCGCGGTCATGGGGTCTTGAAAGATCATGGCGATNCGCGCCCCGCGTACGCGCCGCAGCACCCGTGCCCGGGCNCCGANCAGCTCGACCGGNGCGNCGTTGCCCGGCCCGGCCAGCCGCGCCGAGCCGGCCACACGNGCGTTGTCGGCCANAAGGCCCATCAGCGCCAGCACGCTCTGACTCTTGCCCGAGCCGGACTCGCCCACGATGCCCNCGGACTCGCCGTGATCNATCGNGAAACTCAGATCGCGNACGGCCGNNACNGNCCCGCTGTGGGTCGCGAACTCAATGGCCAGGTTATCCACGCGCAACAACACGGCCTAGCGATCCTTCGGGTCGAGCGCATCGCGCAGCCCGTCGCCGATGAAGTTGAAGCAGAACAGCGTGACGGCCAGAAATATCGANGGGATCAACACCAGCCAGGGNGCGACNCTCATCTCCCCCGTNCCGTCGTTGATGAGCGCNCCCCAGGACGTCGCNGGCGGCTGCACGCCNAGCCCCAGATAGCTCANNAAGGACTCGAACAGAATCACCTGCGGNATNGTNAGCGTGACATANACCACNACGATGCCNGCCAGGTTGGGCACCACATGNCGGGNNATGATGCGCANCGTACCCGCACCGGCCATGCGCGCGGCCTCGATATANGGCTGGCTCTTGATGGCCAGCGTCTGGCCGCGAACGATACGCGCCATATCCAGCCAGCTCACNGCNCCGATGGCGGCNAACANCANGAACAGNTTCCGCCCGAANAACACCACCAGCAGAATCACGAAGAACATGAANGGCAGCGAATAGAGAATATCCACGGCNCGCATCATCAAGGAATCGGTCTTGCCGCCGACAAANCCGGCCACCGCGCCATACGTCACGCCGATNACCAGGCTGACCANCGTGGTCACGATGCCCACCATNAGNGANATCCGCCCGCCGGTCAGCGTNCGGGCNAACAGATCGCGCCCGACCTGGTCGGTGCCGAACCAGTGTCCGCTTGCCAGGCTCGGCGCCTGCCAGATCGCGTCATAATCCTGGGAGAAGTAATTGTAAGGCGTCAGCCACGGGCCGATGATCACGGCCAGCGTGATCGCCGCGAGTACGCCGAGTGAAGCCATCGCCGCCCGGTTGGCCGACAGCCGGCGCCAGGCATCGCGGCCCAGGCTGTTGCCGGCGGCCGCGCTCTCCAGGGCCTGTTGCTTGCGCCCGCCCCCGGCCTGTTTCGCCACGGCCCGGTTCATCGGTACGTCACCCGCGGATCAAGCCAGCCATAAAGCACGTCGACCACCAGATTGAACAGGATGATGATGATGCCGTAGAACAGCGTGATGCCCAGCACCAGCGTGTAATCGCGATTGAGCGCGGCAGTGACGAAAAAGCGTCCCAGCCCCGGGATGCCAAAGATCTGCTCGACCACGACCGAGCCGGTCAGGATAGCCGCCGCCCCCGGCCCCAGAAACGAGATGACCGGCAAAAGAGCCGCCGGCAGCACATGCACCACGAACACCCGGGTCTCGGACAGCCCCTTGGCACGGGCCGTACGGATGAACGGCGCGCGCAGCACCTCGATGGTCGACGCGCGCATCAGGCGTGTGACATAGGCCAGATACATGGTGCCCAGTGCGATCACCGGCATCACATAGTTCTGCCAGCCGCCCAGCCCTCCTGCCGGCAGCCAGTCGTTGTACACGGCAAAGGCCAGAATCATGAGCGGGGCGAGCACGAAATTGGGCACCGAGATACCGGCCAGTGAGGCGGCCATTGCCCCGTAATCGGCCGGCTTGTTCTGGCGTACGGCGGCCAGAATCCCCAGCGGAATGCCGATCACCAGTGCAAAGAGCAGGGAAAAGCCGCCCACCGCCAGCGAGACCGGAAACCCGGTGGCGATCAGATCGTTCACCGAGGTGTCCTTGTATTGATACGAGGCCCCGAAATCCAGTTGCGCGATATTGAGCAGATAGCGCCCGTATTGCTGAACAAGCGGCTCGTCGAGGTGATACTTGGCCTCAAGATTGGCCCGGATCTCGGCCGGCATCGGCCGGTCGCCGTCCAGCGGGCTGCCCGGCGCCAGATGCACGAGCAGAAACGTGGCCGTCAGCAGAATGAACAGCGTGGGCACCACGCCGGCCAGGCGCTTGAGAGTGAAGACCAGCATCAGTGCGTGCCCGTTTGGGGCGTGCTGCCATCACGCGGGCGGATATCGAAGTTCTTGCTGTAGTAGTTGCCCAGCGCGCTCGGCTGATAGCCCGTGACATAAGGCTTGATGAGCTGATGATAGGTATAGACGAAGACCGGGATGATCGGCGCATCGTGTAACAGCGTGGCCTCGGCCTTGTGCATCAGGGCCGTGCGTTCGGGCCCGCGGGGCGTATGGCTGGAGCGTTGCTGGGCCGCGTCGTAGGCGGCACTGTCATAACCGGTGTAGTTGAGCGCGGCCTCGGAATTGAAGATCGAGAAAAAGGTGTTCGGGTCGTCATAGTCACCGATCCAGCCGCCCCAGAAGATCTGGGTGTCGTAGCCCTGACGGGCGGTCTGTAGATACACCTTCCATTCCTGGTTGATCGGCGTGATGTCGGCCCCCAGCACCTTGCGCCACATGGCCACCGCCACCAGCCCCAGCGTCTTGCCCACCCCGCCCGAGGGATAGAGATACTCGGCGTGCAGCGGATGATCATCCGAATAGCCGGCTTCGTGATACAGCTGGCGTGCTCTGGCCTCGCGCTTGTCGTCGGGCCAGTCTTTCCAGGCGTATTCGACCGGCGTATAGCCGCGCACGGTATCGGGCACCGCGCTATACAGCGTGGGCTGGCCGCCCCGCAGGATCTTGTCGGTGATGACTTCACGATCCAGCGCCATGGACAGCGCCAGGCGCAGTTTGCGGTTATCGGCAAACGGGGCACGCCGCATGTTCAGGCCCAGATACGCGATGCCGATCGTGGGCACGGCATGATACTGATCCGGAATATGCTGCTTGATCCGTGCGGTGGCCGCCGGCGGCACGCTGGCCGCCCAGTCCAGCCCGCCCGCCTGATAGCGCGATAGCTCCGAGTTGCCGTCCTCGATGGGATAGAACTCGACGCGATCGATGGCCGTATCGGCGTTGTCCCAATAGTACGGGTTGCGCTTGAGGCGAATTCGTTCGTTCACCCGCCAGGCGTCCATCGTATACGCGCCGTTGGTCACGGCGTGGCCGGGCTGGGTGAAGCTGTCGCCCCATCGTTCGACCGCCGGGCGATAGACCGGATCACTGCTGGGATGCGTGAGTGTCTGGAGAAAGAACGGCGTGGGCTGTTTCAGCCGGATGACCAGCGTGTGCGCATCGGGCGCCGATACACCGAGCGTGTCGGGGGGCGCCTTGTTGTTGATGATGGCCGCGGCGTTCTTGATCGGCGCATGGATATCGGCATAGGGCGAGGCCGTGGCCGGGGCCACCGCGCGGCGCAGGCTGTAGACGAAATCGCCTGCCGTGACGGGCTGGCCGTTGGACCAGCGAGCATCATCGCGCAGTTTGAAGGTATAGGTCAGGCGATCCTCGCTGATCGTCCACGACTTGGCCACGCCGGGAATGACCTCGTCGTTCGGGCCGGTGATGACCAGCCCCTCGTAGAGATCACGCAACACGTTGGCCGCCGGCACGCCCGAGGCCTTGTGCGGATCCAGCGTGCCGGGCTCGGTCTGGTTGCCATAGCGCAGGGTCTTGGTGCCGTCGGCGGCGATCGCCGGCTCGAGCCGATTGGCAAAGCCGGCATCATCGCCGCCACAGCCGGTCAGCGCCGCCCCCAGCATCAACCCTGCAACGATGGAAAGGCCGGTCCGCGCCAAGATGCCCCCGTGACGGTTCAAACCATATCCGCGAGCCCTGATCATGCCATGTTCAGCACAGAATCGTCGGCGCCGGCACGCAACATCAACCGGCCTTGGCCAGACGCTCGCCGGATTTCTTCAGGTGCACCAGCAACAACGAAATGGCGGCCGGCGTCATGCCGGGAATACGCGAGGCCTGGCCGATGGTGTTCGGGCGCACTTCGTCCAGCTTGGCCCGTAGCTCGTTGGACAGGCCGGTAACGCCCGCATAGTCCATATCCACCGGCAGGGGCGTGGCCTCGTGGGCCGCCGCCCGGTCGATCTCGTCGCGCTGACGGGCGATATAGCCGGCGTATTTGGCCTGGATTTCGACCTGCTCGCCGACGGCCGTGGCGGCCTCGGGAGACAGGCCCTGGCAGGCCGCCGGGCCGATGGCCGGCACGCCGGCCAGCGCGCCGTGGGTCACCCCCGGACGCTTGAGCAGATCGGCAGCGCTCTGGGCCTGGCCCAGCGGGTTGCCCAGCAGCGCCCGGCCGTGGTCCTCGCCCAGGTCTGCCGGTTTGATCACGAGCGCGGCCAGCCGGGCCTGTTCGGCGGCCACGGCCTCTCGACGCGCGGTGAATGCATCCCAGCGCGGCCTGTCGACCAGGCCCATGTCATGGCCGACGGGCGTCAGGCGGGCATCGGCGTTGTCCTCGCGCAGCAGCAGGCGATGCTCGGCGCGCGAGGTGAACATACGATACGGCTCGATCGTGCCGCGAGTGACCAGATCATCGACCAGCACGCCCAGATAGGCTTCGTCACGACGCGGGCACCAGGCCGGCTCGCCACGGGTCGCGCGCGCGGCGTTGATACCGGCCAGCAGCCCCTGGGCCGCGGCTTCTTCATAACCGGTGGTGCCGTTGATCTGGCCGGCGAAATACAGCCCGCCGATGGCCTGGGTCTCCAGCGAGTGGTTCAGCGCCCTCGGATCGAAATAATCGTATTCAATGGCATAGCCGGGGCGCGTGATATGCGCGTTCTCGAAGCCCTCGATCGAGCGTACGAGTGCCAGCTGGGTCTCGAACGACAGGCTGGTCGAAATACCGTTGGGATAGACCTCGTTCGAGTGCAGCCCTTCGGGCTCGATGAAGATCTGGTGGCTGTCCTTGTCGGCAAAGCGCACGATCTTGTCTTCGATGGACGGGCAATAACGCGGCCCGGCGGAATCGATGGCCCCGGAATAGATCGCGGATTCGTGCAGACGCCCGCGGATGATGTCGTGGGTGGTCTGGTTGGTATAGGTGATGTGGCAGGGCACCTGACGCGGGTGCTCGGCGCGGGTGCCCATGAACGAAAACACCGGGGCCGGATCGTCGCCCGGCTGCTCGGCCAGGCGCGAATAATCGATCGAGCGGGCATCGATACGTGGCGGCGTGCCGGTCTTGAGCCGGCCCACCGGCAGGTCCAGTCCGCGCAGGCGCTCGGCCAGCGCGTTGGAGGGGCTATCGCCCGCGCGCCCGCCGCCAAAGCGCTTGTCGCCGATATGGATCGTGCCGCCCAGAAAGGTGCCGACGGTGAGAACGACCGCACGCGCTCGAAACGACAGCCCCATGCCGGTGACCACGCCGGCGACGTGGCCGTCCTCGACGATCAGATCGGCCACGCTTTGCTGAAACAGCGCCAGGTTGGGCTCGCCCTCGACAAGATCACGCACCGCGGCCTTGTACAGCGCGCGATCGGCCTGGGCCCGCGTTGCCCGTACGGCCGGGCCCTTGCGAGCGTTCAGGGTCCGAAACTGGATCCCGCCGCGATCGGCCGCGCGGCCCATCACGCCGCCCAGGGCATCGATTTCCTTGACCAGATGGCCCTTGCCGATCCCGCCGATGGCCGGGTTGCACGACATCTGGCCGATGGTTTCGATGTTGTCGGTCAGCAGCAACGTCCTGGCGCCGCTGCGCGCGGCCGCGGTGGCACTTTCCGTACCGGCATGGCCGCCGCCGACGACGATGACATCAAAGACATCCGGGGCCTGATTCAAGGCCGTGGCTGCGGGCTCGTGATCGAAAGACATGCGATAACTCCGGCGTCGGCGTATCGACGCTCGAAAGACATTGGGCCGGGCTGTCGAAAACGGATTTGACAGCACTTTGGCCCATGATAACGCCTGCACCCGCGTGATCTAAAATCGTGCTCTGCGCCCTACAGCCCCGGCGCTGCGGCCTGAAGCTGCAGGACGATCGAGCGCCACTCGGGCCGGGCCCGGCCGTTGATGACCAGACGCCCGTCTTCTAATCGGGCCCGGCTGGTGGCGTACGCCGGCCCGGCAGGCACGACCAGCGCGCGTGCTACCAGCCGCTCGATCGTGCGATCGATGGCCCGCTCGGTATCGTCTATCGCCGCGGGCGGCCGGGCCCGTGCGGCCAGCCGGCGCAGCCAGTGTCTTGACAGACCCACGCGTGCCTGGAGGTTCAGCGCCGAGAGCACATCGACCGCGTTGGTCGGCCCGCCCAGATCGGCTGGCGCGGCCAGTTTCAGCCGTGCGGCCAGACGCTCATCGCCGGCCACGAGCGACATCCTGGCCTCCAGATCGGTTGCGGCCAGCGCCCGGGCAACCGTTTCGGCATAGAAATCGGGCTGATTGAGCGCGCCGCCGGCCAACCCGCCACGGGCACGCCAGCCGGCCACGAGCCGTGGCCCGGCGATAAACGCGTCTCGATTGCCCACGGCCTCGAGCGTCAGGGCCGCATTTTCATTGTTCGGCAACAGAACCCGGTCGGCATCGACGACCAATCGCCGGCGCCCGGCATCCGCCGGCATGAGCGAGGCACGCAGATCACCGATCCGCGTGGCCTGGCCCCGGCCGTTATCGACCACAACACGTTGCAAGTGCATAACCAGCCGGTGTGCTTGTATATCGCCACGCGCCGTCAGCCCGCGCACACTGATCTGCCCCGCCGTGGCCCCGCTGCGCACCAGGCGCGGCACCACGAGATGCCAGGCCCCCGGCCGACGGCCGAAATCCGTGAACGCCAGCTCTGCCCGGCTTGGCGCCCCGGCCAGGCGCGGCATGGCCGCCTGACTGCCTGCCCCGGGCGCACGCACGACCGCTGTCTCGAAGGCCGGGATACGGATCGTCATACGACCGGCGCCCAGCAGATCGGCAGTCGCCGCCACACGCAGGGCCGGCAGCCCGGGCAGCGCGGGCGCGTTGCGGCCGGCCTCGTGCGCGAGCTGGCCCGTCAGCTTGGCCAGGCCGAGCGCAAAGCCGGCACGATCGGCCCAGAGCGGGCCGTGCAGCAGCCGCCCGCGCAAGCGCGCGGCCGTACAGGCACGACGACAGGTCTCGGCCACAAGACGGGCCTCGATATGAGTTTCACGCACGCCGCGCGCGAGCCGCCAGTCAGCCAGCCGCAGGCCGGCCTCGTCCGCGGCCTGCTCGAGCGTGTCATGCAGGCGAGCCTCGAGTTGCTGGCCGACCAGCCAGGGCAGGCCGACGAACACAACCGCCAGGGCCAGCCCGCCGGCCAGCACGGTCCGCACAAGTGCACCGGTCAGCGAGCGCTTGCGCGGGGCGCCGAGCGGTCGTGCAGCCGCCATGCTAGTCGGACACCGCGACGGGGCGCACGGTCAGGACAGCGCCTCGCGATTCAGGCCCGACGAGCGACCTGGTATGTATCTTGTTTGCTGATTGACTGCCATGGATGCATCCACCTTTCGATCATCAACAGGATAGATCACGCATGAGTGACGTTGTTTCAAACATGCCCGCTGGCACACCGACACAACAAGATCTGGTCGACTGGCTCGTGCCGCTCTACGGCGACGGGCCGGCCCACGAATGCGTCGAAGCCGCCCAGGATGCCGCCCGGCGCCACGGCCTGCCGCGCAGGGTGTCGCTGGCCGTGGATGCCTCGCTCAACCTGATGATCACCTATCCCGATATCGTTCAGCGCCCCGGTGAAGCCCCACTGGCCACACTGCGCCAGTTCGTGGCCGATCATCTGGCCGATGCCGTGAGTGCGATTCATATCCTGCCCTTTTACCCGGCCAGCTCCGACGGCGGGTTCTCGGTCATGGATTATCGTGCGGTCGACACCGACTATGGGCAGTGGGCCGATATCAAGGCGTTGTCCAACGACAAACCGTTGATGTTCGACCTGATCCTCAACCATGCCTCGCGCCGTGGCGTGTGGTTTGCCCACTATCTGGCCAACGCCGACCCGGGCCGGGATTATTTCATCGAGATGGATCCAAAAACCGATCTACGCTCGGTGACCCGACCCCGGTCCACGCCGCTCCTCGCCGAGGTGGCCACCGCCCGCGGCCCGCGCCATCTGTGGGCCACGTTCTCCGATGATCAGATCGATCTGGATTTCTCCAACCCGCAGGTCCTGCGCGAGTTCATCGATATCATTTTCGAATACATCGCCCGGGGGGCAGCCCTGGTGCGCCTGGATGCCGTGGGTTTTCTATGGAAAGAGATCGGCACGAGCTGTATCCATCTGCCGCAGACCCATCGGGTGATCAAGTTCCTGCGGGCGCTCATCGATCGTTATGCGCCGGGCGCGCTGTTGATCACCGAAACCAACGTGCCGCACGCCGAGAATATTTCGTATCTCACCGACGGCGACGAGGCCCACGTGGCCTATCAGTTCGTCCTGCCGCCGCTGATCGCCCACACGCTGCTCGGCGGCGATGCCCGCCGGCTTTCGGCCTGGGCGGCGAGCCTGCCGCCCTTGCCGGCCGGCTGTCACTTCCTGAACTTCACCGCCAGCCACGACGGCATCGGCGTGCGCGCGGTGGAATCGATTCTCGATACGGACGAGCTGACGACACTGGTCGAGACCACGCGCGCCCGCGGCGGATTCATCTCCACCCGCTCGATGAGCGATGGCAGCACCCAGCCCTACGAGCTGAACATCAGCTATTACGATCTGCTGGCCGCGCCCGAGACACGCGACACCCCGACCCATATCGATCGCTTCGTGGTCAGCCAGGCGATCGCCATGGCGCT
This sequence comes from Lysobacterales bacterium, assembly GCA_002715985.1. GTDB lineage: Bacteria > Pseudomonadota > Gammaproteobacteria > Nevskiales > Salinisphaeraceae > Salinisphaera. The sequence goes on from PBAO01000013.1 coordinate 20,338, forward strand.
GGCCGGTATCCCGGCGCTGTATTTTCATAGCCTGGTGGCCACCCATAACGATCGGGGCGGCGTCGAGGCCACAGGCCTGAGCCGGGCCATCAACCGGCGTCGATACGACGCCGGCGAGCTGGATCGCACCCTGGCGAACGACTCGGCACCGGCCACCGTACTGGCCCGCCTGAAGCATCTGCTCGTGGTACGCGCCCGTCAGCCGGCCTTCCACCCCGATGCGGCCCAGACCGTCGTCGATCTCGGCGCGGGCTTATTCGCATTACAACGAAAAGCCAGCCGCCAGACGCTCCTGGCGATCCATAACGTCACCGATCAGACGATCGATATCGCGACCCATCATCTGCCGAAGGCCGCCAACTGGCACAACGTCGTCACCGATACCGAGATCGACGGCGGACGCCGGATGCTGAGGCTGGCGGCCTATGAGGTGGCCTGGATCAGCGACTGAAGCGATCGCTGCGACGATGCCCTGATGTTCCAGGGTATCGTCACGGCCGCTAGTCAGACGCTTGCCAAGTGGCCCGGCCGAGTCTTGCTTGTCTTTTATCCGGCCCGTAGCGGGATCGATACGCTCGTGGTCTGGTCTTGCGTCAAGTCGCATTGCGGATCATCCGATACGCGGTCCATCACAACGGGCGGCAAGGAATCGACGGTGTACATCGACCCGGTAACCGGATCCACGATGAACAACCCGATGAGACCACCGAATAGAATGTTTACCCAGTACCAGCCATCCACGCCGCCCTGAAGTGGAATCGTTCGCCCTTCATAACAGGCTTTTTCAAAAGTGGCGGTATATCTCATGCGGTCGAAATATCCGTCCGAAGCCTTGAGTGTTGTCGTGAACGGCGTTTTCTCTCGTGCAACCCGTATGTTGTTTTCATTGATAACGTTAACAGTTGCCCCCGACGGGGTGCTGTTGAACGCCACCGGATAGTCGCTGTCGCTGACAATTGCGGCACAGCCGGACATGAGTGTCGCGGCCGCGCAGAGCGACACGAATAAAGCAGAACGCTTCATGGATTCCCCCGAATAAATTTACAGAAAGCGCCCTTATCCCCAAGTAGCGCATCGGGAAGAATAAAGAGTCGAGATTCCTGATCAAGGACAATCAGGATTGTTCTTTGTGCACAGACTGTTGCAACAAGCCAATTACTGCCGGCATAAGAATTCAGCGATCGCTTGATTCAGCATTTCCGCCACAAGATCCATGCAGTCGTTGCCGAGGCTGATATCGACGCCAGCGACGAAATGCTCGACCCACCCGAAATACGGCATGGGTCGAGTTGGCTTCCGGAAGATTTCCATGACGAGCCACAATCCGACAGCGACTCAATTGAATAAATCGCATTGGGACGAATGGTTCGACAGCCCGGCGTTGAGCGCTGACTTGATGAGCACGCGCGATCCGCCGGAGCCCCCCTCCGAGCCAGCCGTGGCTCAACGAAACAGATACGCCCCCAGGAAGCGACGCTGATCGCGGGCTGGCTCGCCGAGCCAGGTGATCGTGGATTGTGTCGGCCCCAGGCCGTTGTCGCCGGTATTGGCCACGAGCGCGCCGACGGCCTCACCCTGTGCCGTGTTGCTGCCCGGCAACAGAACAACAAGGTTTTCGTTGGCACAGTCGTGCGGCTTGCAGCTGGAGAGCACCGCATAATCGGTACCGCCGAACGATACCTCGGTCACCGGTGTCTGCGTGGCGCCCTTGCCGATCCATGCATGCTTGCTGGCCACGGGTTTGACCACATTCCGATACTGCTTGGCCTGAGCCGGTTTGGCCTTGAGCAGATCGCGCGGGTAGATCGCGTCATCGGCATTGTTCGGGGCCGCCAACGCCGGCGTGGCGACGAAACAGGCCACTAGAGCCAACGAGATCGTGCCACGGAAACGATGAGTCGAGCGCATGGGTATTCCTTTTAGGTTATAGACGATGAGCCGGGCCGGCAGTATCAACCACAGACCCGTTCACGGCGGTCGGCCTCGACGGCCTCGTAGAAATCGTCGAGCAGGTCCGGGCAGGCCGAGCGCACACGGTTCCAGGTCGGCATGAAGGGCACCTCCATCGGGTTGGCCACGTATTCATCGCCGGCCTTGATGATGGACTCGACAAACACCTCGACCGTCTTCTCCTCGGTGTGCCGATCAAGCGTCAGGCCGTTGATCTGGGCATCGAAATAAAAGCGCTCGACCGCATCGAGGGCGTTGCGCAAGTATACGGCCTTGATGGTGCGGATCGTCTCCGGGGTGAGCGTGACGCCGTAGGTGGCCAGCTTGCGATACAGAGCCTTGGCAATATCCAGGCTCATTTTGGCCAGGCCCGTGTTGGCTGAATGATCCGCCACGACCTGATGCTTGTGGTCGTAGTGATCGGCGATATCGACCTGGCAACACGCGTTGCCGCCGTAGGTGCGATGTACCTCGGCCAGAATGCCGACTTCCAGCCCCCAGTCGCTGGGAATACGGATGGATTCGGCCACGGAATCGCTCATTGCGCACTCGCCGGACAGTGGATACCGAAAGCTGTCCATGAAATCCAGATAATCCATCGAGCCCACGACGGTATCCAGCGCACGAATCAACGGCGTCATGAACAGCCGTACGACACGGCCGTTGATATGGCCATCGGCCACGCGGGCGTAGTAGCCCTTGGAGAACTTGAAGGCAAAGTTCGGGTGCACCATCGGGTAGTACAGCCGGGCCAGCATGTCGCGGCTGTAGGTGGTGATGTCGCAGTCGTGCATGGCCAGCACGCGCCCCCGGCCACTGGCCAGGAAATAGCCCATGCAGTTCCAGACGTTGGCGCCCTTGCCCGGCCGATCGGGCGCCAGGCGCTCGGCTTGCAGGCGCTCGAGAATGGCCTGGACGCGCGGCCCGTCGTTCCAGACCAGTCGGTGGCGAGGCGCCAGCGGGGCAAAGAACTCGTGGGCGTGATGGTATTGCGCGGCATTCGCCCCGTCGAGCCCGATGATGATCTCGGACAGATACGAAACCTGCGACAGCGCGTCCACAATCCTCGGCAGAGCCGTGCCTTCCAGCTCGGAATAAAGACACGGCAGGATCAAAGACATGGGCCGGCGGCGTGAATACCGGGCCAATTCAGCCTCGAGATCCTCGATCGGGCGCTCGGCCAGCCGGTGGAGCGTGGTGATATTGCCGTTCTGATAGAAGTCCGCCATCGCGCGTTTGCTCCTCGCCTGTTCTGCTTATAGCTCGTCGCCATCGATCAGCGCATGGATGGCCGCGGCCCAACCCACCGGGCCGATACCCGGCGCATGACGCATCGTGCCCGTCGCCGGGGCGTAATAGCCGCCGTCGGGCCGGGCCACCCAGTAACCGATGTCGGCCGCGGCCAGCATGGCCCGGTCGTTTTCCGAATCCCCCAGGGCTATCGCAAGAATCGGGCCACGCTTGTCGTAGCGGGCGCGCAGCCAGGCCAGCGCGTCAGCCTTGTCGGCCTGGCCCAGCACATGCAGAAACCGGCCGCCGCGCCGTGTCATCGCCCCGGCTGCCTCGATCTCCCGGCGGAATGCCTCGGCCGCCTCCTCGCTGTCCTGCCAGAGCAGCGGCTCGGAGGCCTCGCGCTGCCCGGCCAGCGCGGCGGCGCTTTCGTTCAAGCCGGTGGCGGCGGCGATATCCGCAATCGACATTTCCGCCAAACCGGTGAAGCGATAGCCCCGCTGTTCGCGCAGGCCATAGGCCAGCGCACAAAGCACGTCGCGCGGTTGGCCAAGCGTCGTGGTCTGCCAGCCGGTATCGGCCACGGGCGGGCCTGAATCGAAATAGCCAGCCGGCACCGCCACCACGCCGCCGTTCTCGCTGGCAAACGGCGTCTTCAGCCCCAGGCGCGCCTGCCAGTCGCGCACTTCGGCCGCGGTTTTGCTCGTACACAGACATACCGGAACCTCCCGCTCGGCCAGAGCCGCCAGCGCTGGCGCGGCCGGTGCCCAGTCGTAGGTGTCGTGATCGAGCAGCGTGGCGTCCATATCCGTAAAGACCACGGCATTTCTGGTGTTTTTCGTCATTGCGCCTGTCGCCTCTGCCGCCTCCGATACCCCAGTCACGCGGCTGGCTCTGTCGCGTGCCCTCATCATCACAGTACATGCGTATTAAGAATTCGTTTAGACTGAGTGCCGGACGGCGTGGAAGGCCTGCACATGCGCATACTGGTCATCGAAGATAACGAAGATCTTGCTGCGAACATCATCGAGTTCCTGGCGGCGCGCGGCCACGTCATGGACAGTGCCACCGACGGCGTGACCGGCCTGCATCTGGCGGTGGTGCATGCCTTTGATGCCATCGTGCTGGATCTGATGCTGCCGGGCATCGACGGGCTGGCCCTGTGCGAGCGCCTGCGCGCCGAGGCCGATGCTCAGACACCGATCCTGATGCTCACCGCGCGCGACACCATCGACGACAAGCTGGCCGGCTTTGCCGCCGGCGCCGACGATTACCTGATCAAGCCCTTCTCGCTGCTCGAGCTGGAGGCACGGCTGCTGGCCATCGGCAATCGCGGACCGCGGCGCCAGGTGCATCATCTCAAGGCCGGTGACCTCACACTGGATCTGGATACCTGGCAGGCGGAACGGGCCGGCATGAAGCTCACGCTCACGCCCACCGCGCTTCGCCTGCTGGAAGTGCTGCTGCGTGCCACGCCCCGGCTGGTACGCCGCGCCGAGCTGGAAACCGCCATCTGGGGCGACCATCCGCCGGATTCCGAAGCCCTGCGCACGCACATCCATGCCCTGCGCTCGGCCATCGACAAGCCCTTCGAGCGGGCCATGCTTCAGACCGTGCCGACCATGGGCTATCGCCTGATCGATCCGGATGCCGGCTAGGGCGCGCCTGAAGCGCCTGCTGGCCGGGCCGCGCATATCGCTGCAGTACCGCGTGGCCACGGCCCTGGCCCTGTTCGTGGCGGTGGTGGTCAGCACCGTGCTCATCGCGCTGTTCACGATCAACGATCATCTCAAGACCGAGCTGCTCAACGGCATCGTCAGCCACGAGATGTCCGAGCTGGTCGAGGATTACCCACAGGAAGGTCAGGCCGCCATTCCCCACTCGGCCAGCCTGATCGGCTACGTCGTGGGCCCCGACGAGCGCGATAACCTGCCTCCGGCACTGCAGCTGCTGCCGCCGGGCATCCAGGGCATCACGGTGGATGTCGGTGAGCGCACCTATCGCGTGGGCACCCGTGCAATCGGCGATCAGCAGGCCTATCTGGCCTACGACATCACCGCGATCGAGGATCGCGAGGATCTGTTCAAGGCGATCGCGATCACCGCTGCCCTGATCGTGCTGGCGCTGGCCGTGCCGCTGGGCTCGGCGATTGCTCGGATCAGCCTCAAGCCGATCAATGCCCTGGCCGAGCATCTGGGCCATCTGCACCCGGATCAACGCGCCGAACCCCTGGCTGATCGATTCGAGCACTACGAGGTCGGCGTCATCGCCCGTGCCTTTGATCGATTCATGGGCCGGCTGGATGAGTTCGTCGAGCGCGAACGCAGTTTCACGGCCGATGCCAGCCATGAACTGCGCACGCCGCTGGCCGTCATCCAGGGCGCGGTCGAAGTGCTGCAACAAGACCCCCGCCTGGCCGGCAGTGGTCCGCTCACGCGCATCGACCGGGCTTCGCACCAGATGGCGGAGCTGATCGAATCGCTGTTGTTTCTGGCCCGCGACGAACAGGCCGAGCCCGATGGCGCAGCGCCGCTGTGCCGGGCCGATCAGGTCGTCAACGAGGTGCTTGATGCCTATCGCCCGATGGTCGCCGGCAAGCAGCTCGAGCTCGGCGTGATCGACGAAATGGAAGTCGCGGCCCCGCGTATCGCTCTGGTCATCGCCTTCGGGAATCTGTTGCGCAACGCACTGCGCCACGGCGGTGATGAGATCCGTGTGACCTTGGCCGATCAGCGCCTGATCGTGGCCGACAACGGGCAAGGCATGAACACCGAGCAGATGCAGCGCGTCTTCGAGCGCGGTTTTCGTACCGGGCCCGGCGCCGGCCTGGGCCTGGGGCTGTATCTGGTCAAACGCGTGGCCGATCGCTATGGCTGGCGTATCCGGCTGGCCAGCCGGCCCGGTGAGGGCACCCAGATCGAGCTGCGTCTGGGCTAGGGCGTGTCGCGATAGTCTTCGGCTGTTGCATCAATTGATGTTTTTTTAATGACAGAATGATGCCCCGATCAAATCAGGGCGTGCAGCCTGTGTCATCGCTTTATCCGTTGCCGAGTTCTGCGTGACCGATTCGCGTATCTCCTCGCACCCTGCCCAGCGCTGGGGCGAGCGTATGCGCCAATGGCGGCGTAACAATCGCCGGCGCTTCAACCGCACGCTGGCGCGCCTGTTTGGCACCTCGCGAGCCAAGCGCATGCCGCTGGCCGCCGACACGCGCCGTATTCTCGTCGTGCGCCTGAACAAGCGTCTGGGCAATATCCTGTTTCTCACGCCGATGCTGCGCAGCCTGTCGGCGTCGTTGCCCGAGGCACGGATCGATCTGGTCATTCAGAGCCCGGCCCAGGTGGCTCTGCTACAGAGCCTGCCCGGCGTCGGTCAGGTCTATATCCAGCGCAACAGCTTGTTCGGCCTGCTCGGACTGTTACGCACGATTCGTCGACAACGCTATGACCTGGCCATCGACCCCACCGGCAACTCGGCCAGCAATCGCATGGGCATGGCCTTATCCGGCGCCCGCCAGCGCCTGGGCTTTGCCAACAAGGATCAATGGCTGCCCCTGACCCATGCCGCCGGGCGCACGCAAAGCCGGCATCAAGCGCTACAGGCCGTGGAGCTGTTGAACGACGCGATCGCCGAGCCGGAGATCGAGCGCTTCGACACGCTGGCGATCTTTCCCGACGACCAGGCCCGACAGGCTGCCGAGCGGGTCTGGCAGACCACCCTGGCCGGCGAGGCCGACACGGCGCCGGTGGTCGGTTTTTTCGCCCGGGCCACCGGGCGCAAGCAGTTGCCGCGACACTGGTGGCAGGCCTGGATAATCGCCATGCGGGCGGCCGCCCCGGGCGCCGTGCTGGTCGAGATTCTGCCGGGCGACGAGGCCCGCCCGATCAGCGCCGAGCTGCCGCATGTCGCCATCAAATCATTGACCGAGCTGGCGGCTTTCATGGCCAAGTGCGATCAGTTCGTGGCCGCGGATTCGGGCCCCATGCATCTGGCCGCAGCTGCCGGCGTGCCCACGGTGGGCCTGTTCCGGGCCACCTCGCCGCGTGATTATGCCCCGCTGGGCCAATCGTGCATCAGCCTGGAGGGCAAACGCCTGACGCCCGAGCTGACCGCGCGTACGCTAGCCGCACGGCTTTGAACTACACACGCCCATGACCCGAGGCGATCGACTGGCCTGGCTGGCAGCTTCCAACACGACTCAGCGTGCCGAACTGGTCCATGTGGGCTATGACGACAGCGCCCAGGCCCCGGCTGCCTGTATGCCGCTGGCGCGTATCGCCGGGGATCTGACCGGCGAACGCTGGCTGACCGATCAGCCGACCACCCGGAGCGAGATCGCCGGCTGGCAGGTCAGCGCCACGCCCTGCCTGGCTGTTGCCAGCCGTTTCGTTCCGCCCGGCGAGCGCACACTGGCCGAAACGTCCGACACGGTCTACCAGGAGCTGTTCGACGTACAGCGCGTAACCGGTCTGGCCTGGCCCCAGCGGGTCTGGCACGTATTGTCCGATGTGGTCGGCGGCACCGGCGAGACACAGCGCTATCGCCAGTTCTGTCGTGGCCGGGCCGAAGCGCTGTCCACGCTCGACGACGAGCCGGCGTGTCGCTGGGACCCGCTGCCGCCGGCCACACTGGTGGGGGGCGCTCGGCCGGGGCTGTGGATTCAGGCGTTGCTGGGCGAGACGCCGGTCGCGCCGGTGGAGAATCCGCGACAGGTCAGCGCATGGGCCTATCCGGCCCGCTACGCCGAACGCGCGCCGGCCTTTGCCCGCGGCGGGATCGTGACGGCCGGCGCCACGCGGTTTCTCATGATTTCGGGTACGGCGGCCATCGTCGGCCACGAGAGCCAGTACCCGGGCGACGTGCTGGCCCAGTTCGATGAGGCACTGGCCAACGTGCGGGCGGTCATCGGGGCCGCAGCGCCCCAGATCGGCCCGCACGAGCTGGGCGATCTGGTCTGCTTGAAGCTTTATGTCCGACACGCCGGCGATGCCACCCGGCTATTGGGCCACGCGCGGCGTCGCCTGCCGGACATGCCGATGGCCGCCCTGGCCGCCACGATCTGTCGCGACGAGCTGCTGGTTGAGCTCGAGGCCCATCTGCGGGTACGCGACTAGCCCTCAGCCAATCACGGAGCGGTCACATTGGCCGGCGTTTCGTTGAGAATCTCGCGGTTGGCGCGGGCACGCTGGCGGTCGGGATCAGCCTGTGTGGCCACTGCGTTCAGCCACTCGATCCACTCGGCCGGCAGGCCGTGAGCCCGGGCGCCGTCGAGCACGAAATCACGATACCAGTCGAACGGTACGCGCCTGTCGTCCAGCCACTCGGCCCGCCCTCGGTAGACCGCAGCGGTGAGCGTCTCGCCGGCGTGTTCGATCGGCAATTCCAGAAAATCATAGGCGGGACCTTCGGCCGCATGCAGCGCCTCCAGTCGATCGGCATCCAGCTCGAAGACCACGCCGTGCACCAGCGCCCCGGGCGTGTCCGTGGCCACGATATTGCATTTTCCCGAGTCATCGGCACCGATCAGATGCCAGGCCAGACGATGGCCGGCCAGCGTGGCAGCCCCCAGCGGACGCACGCTGGGCACGCGTCGAGCCAGGCGCGCGGTACACATGTTCGAGCCGTAAGCGAAATAATACATCGGGGTGTGATCACGACAATGTTGGCGTAATTCTATCGAAGAGCGCTGCCCGTGGGCCCGGACCGCCGCCTGCCGGTGGCACGAGCCTTGTCTGGGCTACCATGTGTATCGGAGATACAACCAAGGGCTTGTAATGCCGGACCAACATATCGTGATCGCGCCGGACAGCTTCAAGGGCAGCCTGTCGGCGCGCGATGTCGCCGCGGCCCTGGCGGCCGGGCTGGCCGAGGCGGACCCAACGCTTGTCATCACCCAGGCTCCCATGGCCGATGGCGGCGAAGGCCTGCTCGATGCCATCGCCGCGACCTGCCCCGGCAGCTGGCACAGCGCCGTACAGACCGGCATCCACGGACGCTCGCTCGAGGCCCGCTGGTATGCCATGGACACCGGCACCGCGGTGATCGAGTCGGCTGAAGTGCTGGGTCTGCCCTTGATCGAGGCCGCCTCGGAGGCCCCCGATCTGGCCGCACGCGGCAGCTATGCACTGGGCACGCTGATTGCCGAGGTGCTGGATGAGGGCTGGCGCGATATCGCCGTCGGTCTGGGCGGCAGCGCCTGCAACGACGCCGGTCTCGGCCTGCTTCTGGCACTCGGCGCCGTGGCCACTGACAGCACGGGCAGCCGGGTATCGCCGGACATGAACGGGCTGCTGTCGCTGGCCCGGATCGATCTGCGCGACCTGGACGTGCGTCTGGCCGAGACCCGGCTGCGCGTCTTCTGTGACGTGGACAACCCGCTGCTCGGCGACAACGGCGCCAGCCGTATCTACGGCCCGCAGAAAGGGCTGGGCCCGGCACAGATCGCAGCGGTCGAAAGCGCGTTCGATACGCTGGCCGTACAAAGCCGTTTTCCCGATCGCGCGGATCGCCCGGGCAGTGGCGCGGCCGGCGGCCTGGGCTTTGCCCTGGCGCTGCTCGGCGGCCGGCTGGAATCCGGTGCCCAGGCCGTGATCGAGCTCACCGGTCTGGCCCAGCGGATGCGCGATGCCGACCGGGTGATCACCGGCGAAGGCCGCTCGGATCGACAGACCCTGTCGGGCAAGCTGCCCGTGGCGGTCGCGCGTGCCGCCGGCGACACGCCGACCTGGCTCGTCGCCGGCGATATCGAGGCCCAGGCACGCGAGGCGCTGGCGGGCTGTTTCGCCCGCTGCATCACCCTGATCGAGACCGCCGGTGATCGCGACAGTGCCCTGGCCGAGCCCGCGCGCTGGCTGCGCCAGATCGGCCACGACATGGGCCGCTCGCCCTAGGGTGTGTCATCAGCACACAAGCCGGCGCTCGCAGGGCCAGCTGAGTGCGCGCTGCGCCGGCGAGAGCCGCAGTCCGCTGACAATCACAGCCGGCCCGGTGCTGTAATCGCGCGATACTTTTGCCGGCCCGTGGCCCGGCTTATCATGCGCGTGTCGTTCTGCCACGCCGAGTCGTCATGCTGCGCTATTTCGTAATCGATCAGGATCGTATCGTCGAGCACAACAACGACGATCGCGTGGCCGTCGACGACGCACTGCAACGTGCCCACTGGATCGATGCCTTCGACGCCACGGATGCCGAGCGGGCCGCGCTGAACCGTTTTCTGACCGATGAGCTGCCCGAGGACGAGGACGTCGAGGAGATCGAGTCCTCGGCACGCTACTTCGTCGACGCCGACGGCATCCACGTGCACTCATTGTTTCTTTCCCAGCACGACGGCCGCCACGATACCGATACCGTGGCCTTCATTCTGCAGCCCGAGCGCCTGATCAGCCTGCGGGATGACGAACTGGCCGATTTTCGTCTGTTGCGCCTGCGTGCACGCGCCGGCCAGGTCGAGGCCGATAGCCCGCAGTCGCTGCTGGTGACTCTGTTCGATCAGAAGGTCGAAAACCTGGCCGACACGGTCGAGGATCTGCATCTGGATCTGGAAAAGGTCAGCCACACCGTGCTGGAGGACGAGGACGCCGACTACGAGCAGGCCATCGACAACCTGGCCAAACTCGAGGATTCGGCCGGCAAGATCCGGCTGTGCCTGATGGACACCCAGCGTTCGATCAGTTTTCTGCTGCGCCACCTGCCGGCCCGCGCGCCGGGGCGAGAGACTGCCCGCGAAACCCTGCGCGACGTCGATACGCTGATGAGCCATATCGCGTTTCTGTTCGACAAGATCAACTTCCTGATGGACTCCACCGTGAGCTTCATCAATATCGAGCA
>PBAO01000014.1 GCA_002715985.1 Lysobacterales bacterium
TTCGCTGCAGCCGAGCTCGTTCATCACCTGGCGGCGCTCGGCTTTTTCCTCTTTTTCGGTACCGGCCAGCGCCATATAGCGGCTCGGCGGCACGACCCGGAACAACGCCTCGAGGCGATCGGCCAGCACGACGCCTTCGGTGTATTTGCCAGGGGCCTTGGTCGCCGAGCGAATCAGGGCCTTCTGATCCTCGGTGAGGGACTTGAAGCGGGCCAGTTGCTCGACTTCGTCGGGGGGCGTGACCAGGCAGACGTACCACTCGATCATGTTGAGCAGGCGCGTGGCCGCATCCGGGAAATCTTCCAGATTCTGGGTGGCCAGCCAGATCCAGTACCCCAATTTCCGGCCCATCTTGCCGACCTTGACGAGATAGGGTGAGAGCAGCGGGTTGACGGTCACGACGTGCGCCTCGTCGATCGCCTGGATGATGGCGCGATCCGATGACTGGTCCCGCTCGGCGATGCCCATGATGATGTTGGTCAGACTGATCACCGACAGCGCCAACTGGGCTTCGTAGCCATCGCGGGCGTAATGGGCCAGATCGACTACGGTTACGTCGCACTCGGGCCAGGCCTGGCCTGGCGAGTTGAAGACCTGGCCGTCGAAACCGTCACAGAACAGGCCCATGGACTCGGCCATGTCATGGGCCTTGGCGCGTCGCGCCTCGGGCAGATCCGGGTCGCGCGCGATCGCGTAGAGCGCGGTGCGTACATCCTCGGCCAGACACTGTCGGTCGGCCTCATACGTCGCGCGGGCCGCGCGATAGATCGCATCCCGAACCAGGCGGCGATCGGCCCGGCGGAACTCGGCTTCCTCCTTGGGATCGCCGCCGGTAATCATCAGGCGGCCCGTGATCTCCATCTCGCCCAGCAGGTCACGTTCGGCTTCATCGTCCTCGTCATCCACTTCGACGACCGCCGGTTCCTCCGCGTGACGTTCGTCGGCGCGGTCATACACGCTGCGCGCGGCGGCCGCATCCGCATCGAGCAGGCGATGGGCATCGGCGAACAGCGGCAGCGGCGGGGCGGCCCCCGGCGCCAGGCGCACCTTGTTCACCGACAGACCGTGGCGTTCGAGATCGTCTGCCAGCAGGCCGAAGGAGTTACCGACCTCGATGATGAATAGACGCGGGCGGCGCAGCGCCATAACCTGGGAAAAGATCGCATTCAACGTCGCCGACTTGCCGGCGCCTGTCGGCCCGAATATGAACATATGGCCGTTCTTGGCGCGATCGTCGAGCGACAGCGGATCGAACGAGAACGTGCCACCGCCGCGGTTGAAAAACGACAGGCCGGGGTGCTGGGTACCGCGCGAGCGGCCGAAAAACGGGGTCAGGTTGGCCAGATGCTGAACATAGGCCAGCTGGGTATACCAGCCGTGCTTGTCCTCGGCGGGGTCATAGGCCATCGGCAGCCAGCGCAGATAGGTGTTCAGCGGCGCGACTTCATCCTCGGCCGCGACCGGCTTGAGCTTGGCTTGTTGCAGCTGTGTCGTGAGGGTGAGCGTGCGACGCCGCAGATCGGCGTCGTTATCGCCCCGAATAAAAAAGGTCAGGGCGTACTGATACAGCTTGTGCTGCTCGGCCAGCATTGCCCGCGCCTTGTCGCAGTCATGGCGCACCTGGGTGGCCTTGACGCTGTCACCCACCGCTTTTTGACGCAGCCGGTTGATATGATCTTCCAACGGCTCCTGGGGCGTCGCCACGATCGTGAGCGCCATGATCGTGTCTTCGGGCAGCTGATCCATGATCGCGTTGTAGGCCTGGCCCCTGGAGCGCGCCATCTCGCCGGTGATATGGCCAATATCGGGCGCACGGCGCATTTCCTCGACGGGAATGGCGCGATGCGGCAGGCCGTCGAAGGTCCAGACCCCGGACTCGACATCACCGACCGGGTTGTTGTGGATTACGTCCTCGCCGAGATCGTAGTGCGCGAGTTGACCGATCTCGGCGTCGCCAGGGTAGGCGACACGCTGATAGAAGCGATCCGGATCCTGCCGATCGGAGGCCGGCGCCGGATTGAACCAGGGCAACAGCCAGTGGTGGAACGCCGCGCCGTCCATGCGATCGATATGCACGCCCGAGCCGGACAAGGCAGCGGCCAGGCGGTCATAGACCCGGTTGGCCTCGTCTTCGGCGACCGGCGCATCATGGCTCGACCCCAACCAGCGATAGAGCAGCAGCCGCACGCGACGCGTCTGGCCGCGCCAGCGGGTGTTCGTGATCTGATCATCGTGGAAGATCCCACCCGGCCGGGAAATCGTGTGCAGATGATCGGCCATGCCGTCCAGCCACGATTGGGTGAACGCATCATCGGCCAGATGCGGCGCCGTATGGGCCCGCAACGCGTTCACATCGTGGGTCGGATCGATCTCGTCGCGGGCGAAGATCTGAATGATCCAGGGGTGGTGGTCGTATTCGGGCACGGCGTCCTGGAAGCCCGATTCGATCTGATCGCGAACGGCCGACAGGCCGTCCTGCGAGCGGCCCTCGGTGGGGACCGGCCGGATCTCGGCGGCGATCCCGACCGATTGGCCGTCCTCGAGCAGGAAACAGCCGGACTCGGGCAGATACTCCACGAAGGGCAGATAGCGGGAAAACGACGGTCCGCGCTCGTAGGATTGCCTGATCTCCCCGCGCGTGAGCGGCGTGCCGCGCGATTGGCCGCGCTGACCGTTCGAGTCGTCGACCCGATCCGAAGTCGGCGTGTCGCCACCGGCGTCGTCCTGATGGGATCGTTTGCCCGGGAGCAATCGGAAGATCGGCCCAAGCAACGCATCGATGGGCGTACTCATCGCGCGGCGCCCCCATTATCGGCCACGGGCTGATATGTGGTCCGTTCGCCGGGCTGGCCGTAGTGGGGCCGATCATACAGCGGAAAGACTGTGGTATAGCCGGGTATCGGCACTTGTTCACTGGATCCGCCCGACAGGTGCGGGAAGATATACAGCGTCAGATCCGGGTTGGGCAGGCGTGAAAACTGGCTGTGGATCTCGTTGGCCGCGGTGCGCGTATAGGCGCTGCGCTCGACGGTCAGATTCGCCGGTGCGATCGGCCGACGCAGCGCCGACCGGGCGTGCTCGAGATTCGTGGTGTGATCACCCTCGATGTCGTCCGCTGTATTCGTCGTGCCACGACCGGTCGTCGTGCTCTGCCAGATCCCGGCCATGGTCGTGCCGTTGGTCGGCAACATTTCTTCCTGTGAGGTCGCACAGCCGGACAGGGCCATGGTTGTGGCTATGGCTGCGGCGACCGCGAGCCCGCTAATCGAGGCCGTTCGAGCGTGCGGGATGCGCATAATGCACCTTCCGTCCTGGGTGTTCGTAGTCGATGGGCAGTTGCTTGTCGATGTTCACCGCCACGGCCTGGCCCGGCGGGACATAGACGGCATCAAAGGTCTGACCGAAGCGCTTCTGGATCCATTGACGGACTTCGTTCAGACCCGATGAGGCCGCGGAACCGGCGATGTACTGGCCGACGTTGCCGGTCACACCCGTGGTGGTGCCCAGCCCCGAGACGCTGGTGGTGGTCTCGCCACCGGCATAGGCATTGGCTCCGGCCGCACCGGCCGACAGCAGCAGGCTGGTCAGAATGTAGGAACGCGCGTTGGTCTTGCGCGTACCCGCGACACACGGCACGCCCTGGGGGTTGGACAGATAACCAATATCGTCATCGTCGCTATCGTTGCTGCCGCCTTCGCCGGGCTCATCCGACTTCGGCACGGTGCGTACCGTGCCGTCGGCGAACACGAACGTGATCGATTTCACTTTTCCGCGCACGCAGGACAGCGTCCAGTCGCCGGTGGCGGTCCCGGACACGATCGCGCCCTTGAGCTCGGGCAGCTGGATACCGTTGGCGGTCAGGTTCTTCGGTCCGATAACCACCTTGAACGGGTAGGGATCGGTCACCGAGCCGTTGATCGGCACGCGGCCGAGCAGGGCCGTCATGGCCACGGAGCCCACCAGGGTCGCGTTCTTCGGCACGGTATAGACTGGCGTGCCGTGGGCGGCCTTGTTGTCGTTGCCGGACAATGCTTGGTCGGCCTTCGCGCCCGCCGATTTCACGGCCTGGTTGCCGGAGGCGAACGCCGTCGAAAACGCGGAGCCGCCGTTGTCGGATGACCCGTCGCCGTTCTTCGGTCCCGAGCTCGCCGCGCTGACTTCCAGCGGATTGACCCAGGACAGACCGCCGGCCGCACCGGCCGGCGTCTCGCCGTGCAGGCCGAGACCGACCGGCATATCATTATTCTGTCCGTTGTCGTCGTTGGACCCGATATCGATCGTCGCTTTCAGATTCGAGATCTTGCGATTCAACGAATCCACTAGTGATCGGCGCTGATGCCGGGTTTCGGATTGCTGCTTGGACAACGCATTGTTGATCGTGCCCTGCATGTTGCGCTTGCCTTCGGCCAACTGTTGGTTCTGTTCGCGCAGTTTTTCCGATTGCTGCAGCGAGTCTTCCAGCTGTTGCTGCATCTGCTGGTATTTGGCAACGAGCGTCGAGACCGTGTCCTTGGGACTGTCCGCCTCGACGCCGAGCATGTTGCGTTCACTCTCGGTCAGCTGGCGCGTGGCCTTCGGATGGCCGGTGCCGGCTGTCGTTGACGGGTCGCTGCCGTGGTGCAGGCAGGAACGCAGACCAAGGACTACGCCGATCCCGACCAAAACCGGTACGCCGAACTTGAGCAGCGCGTTGGACTTAATCTGCATCGTCGGCCTCCGTGGCCCGATCACCGGCCGGGGGCGTCAACGCATCGGCCAATGCGCCGTTTTTCGTAACGGCGAACAGCGTCGTGGTATCGGTCAGCCGCCCGGCCGGCCCGACCGTGTCGTGCATGAAACTGGCCGCGTAGAAGTCGCCGGCGAGATTGCGCGGATCCAGCCGGAAACGCCGGTTGGGATCGCGATTGGTGATTTCGATCGCGGTCACCGTATAGGGCGCCTCCCGCCAGGCGGCGAGCGGTTTGGCGGCCACTGGATAAGCCGGCAGCAGACCGGAGAGCCCGCGATGGCGCACCGCGATGCGGTGAATGCGACTGGATCCGGTAACGATCCGTTGCGGTGAATACAACGCCTGGGCGGCATGCCGGACCAGCGCCACCGGAATCGGCGCGCCCGGGTGACTCGAGCCGCCGGGAAACGCCTCGGCCGGTACCGGCTTGTGCTGCGCCGTCACACTTGCCGACTGACCCGAATCGCCGGACATCGCGGCATTCGACGTCTGATCATGATCGACCTGGATTTTCACGGTCTCGTGACTGGCCTTGTTCACGCCGGACAGATCGAACAACAGGATCTGGCCGGTTGTCATGTCCTGGATCTGGACACGCTGCGTATCGAATGACTGTTTGGCTTTCAGATACACCGCACCGCCCGTCGACTGCACGCGCAACACCTTCGGGTTGGCGATTTTGGGCGGCAGGCCGACGCGGACTTCATGACCGAAGACCACGATGCGCTCGGTGCCGACCGGCAACTTGATGTCGATCGGTGTGCGCTTCCAGTGGCGTATATCGGTCGCCTGGGCGCTCGTGATCGCCATGAAGCTCAGCACGAGCGCGCCGAACACCGCGTGCCAGTGGCCGCGATCGATTGAGTGGACGGATTTCATCAGGATGCATCCTCCCCGGTACCGGCCTCGGCCGGGCTGATGTCGGTGGTCTCGGAATCCGGTGTCTTGTGCGGCCAGGTCAGGCGCACCGCCGGCTTGGCAAAGCAATCCAGTCGCAGGCCGAAAGGATTGGTTTCGGGATCGACGTCGGATCGAACGACCCGCAGGTAATAACGGATATACAGATCGCGGACCGGCGTGCCGCGCAGGTATTCGTTGATCTCGGCGTTGAGCGAGATCACCCAGTGATCACGATCGAGAATCGTGACGTCGTCCGGCTGGTAGCCGTGGCCGGGGATCTCGGACAACGTGCGCACGCGGTCATCGAGCTCGTCGCGATGCACGCGCCGTTTGTAGTTGCGGGCCAGCTGGGTCCGGCAGCCGGGCGTCAAATAGGCGCGGTAGCGTTGCAGATTGGCCTTGTAATCGACCTTGCCGTCCTTGGGCCAGTGATTGATCTGTTGCCAGATATACAGACCGAACGCATAGACCGTGGAGGGTGGGACTTGCCACCACTTACGGGTCGAGCCTGAGCGCAGATCCGGCGGATTGTGGATGGTCAGATCCTGCGGGGCCTGATACCAGCCGTAGCCCGCACCGCACAAAAGGATCGCCAGCACCGCGATGATCACACGCAGCGAATTGATATGGGCGTCGCGGGAGGCGTTGCCGTGGCGAAACTTGCTCACAGGGGATCTCCGGTATGAAAACTGCGATCGCGGCGGGCCCGATAGGTCGCGGTCCGGATAATCAAACCGGCGCTGTTGAAGCCGCGCTGGGCCGCGATCCACTGCAGACGGCGATACAGCCAGGACTCGGGCCGGCCGCGGCGCAGCCGGCGCATCATGGCGCCACCAAACCAGACTGCGATGCCGGAGAACCCAAACATCACGGTCGGCAACATCGCGATCATGCCGATCGTCCACCAGCCGATCAGGCCCAGCGGGATGCCGGCCAAAAGACCGCCGATCGACACCAGGCCGACCTCGCGGCCCGTCATGCCGCGAAAGACGATCGGGGCCTTGTTGAGCCGGGTCGGCACGAACGCGATGGTATGGGGCTCGGCCATGAAAAACCTGTCTTACGCGAGGATGTCGGCCGCCTTGTTGGCGAGCCAGATCAGGATCACGACCAGCACCACGCCCACGACGACGACCGTAATGAACTCGCCCCATTCACCGCGCTTGGTGGCCTCCCGGAACTTGCCGAGTGCACTGCCGGCGACGACCAAAAAACCCGCCGTGGTCAGAATCAGACCGAGCAGGACCGCGGCGTCGGCGAGATAGCCCTGGATATTGTCGTAGAGGCTGCCGCCCCCGCCGCCGTTACTCGGTTGCTCGATGCTGGGCAGATCGGCGAGCGCGACCTGGGGCAGGGTCGCCATGGCCAGAAACACAAGCGACAGGCGCCGTCGGGCGTGGCCTACGGCGTTACCTAGCGTTCGCGCGAAGGCGAGTCGCTGGCAAAAAGTTGTCAATTGGGTCATACGTTGCATGATGCGAATCTCCCGTCGATCAGACATTGGAAAGCGCGATCCAGAGGATCACGAGGGTCAGCGCGACGATGCGCACGACGGCGCGCTGTGCGATGGGCGTATCCACGCGGGTTCTCGCCCAGCCCAGATACACCGACAACAGGGCCCAGCCGGCCCAGAGCAGGACCGCGGTCGCGATCACGCCGACCGCGATCAGCGCGATCGTCGACGTCGAACCGCCGGCGGCATTATCAAAGGCCGCGCTCGGGCTCATGGGTTCGCTCCGGGATCCTGGGCCAGGTATTGCCCGGACAGCGGCGCCGGCTGTCGCGGCGGCAGCCGCGGCGGGGCGAGATAGGCCCGCAGGCCGTTGCGGACGTCATTCACATCCGAGCGCAGCCGGTCGACATCGAGAATCACGCGCCGACCAGCTTGTTGCTGTTGGCGTGCGGCCAGGCGATTGATGACCCGATCAATGCGCTGCAACTGTTTTTCGATCAGCGCGATGTCGGCGCGCTGGATCGGATCGCGCGGCTCGGCCGCGCTTGCGGCCTGAAACAGACTGGCTTGGGCCATCACACCGAGCGTCAGTGCAGCAGCCAGAGCAAGCCGTATTCTGGATCGGTTGCGATCAGTCACGTTGTAAGGCCTCGTTCGATATCGATGACAAAGCGTCGAGCCCATGCTTGCAAAGCACTCGCGCGGTGTGCGGAAAAATTCTGTGCGCGGTGGTCGTAATTTTTTCGGGGCCGCCAAACGCCGTCATGACCGGCCTAGAGATATTTCTTGAACGAGCCGGTCGTCACCGAGATCAGCAGGCCGAACAGGGCCGCGCACGGCACGAGAAAGGTGTTTGGATTGACCGAGAACGGCACGGACAGATAGATGAGCCAACCGAGGATGAATACCGGCCCGGTCAGGCGCTTGGCATGGTGATAGATGAACGCCGACTCGCGGCCGGCCCCGAATTTGCGCAGGTCGCGCCGGACCAGGCCGTCGACGACGCCGACCACCGCGGCCATCACGAACAACGGCACGGTGAGCGTGAGAATGAACACGCGCACCAGGACCACGAGCGACACATCGATGCCGGCCTGGCCGTAGGTGGCGATGGTCTGCGAGACGCCGCCACTGCTCGAATGGGCATCGAACCAGGACGCGATGCCGGTCGCCACGAACACCACGTCATAGACCGTGGTGATGACCGCGCGGGCCATCTCGACCGGCTGGGAGAAAATCAGCGAGCGGGTGAACTGGGTATCGATCCAGCTGAGCTCGTGGGTGAGTACGCCCTGGGCGTGGGCCGCACCCGGCTGGGCCCACCAGCCGCCATAGATGCCGATCCATTCGATCACGATCGAGGTCAGGATCGAAATCACGACCACGGCGATGATCCGAAAGGGCAGCCCGATCGCCCAACCGAACCAGGTCGGGCGTTTTTCCGCCGGATGAGCCTCACGGGACGTGGCCATCATCAATCCTCGTCGTCGATGTCGAGCGCGGCGTCATGGATGTCGTCGCCCGCCCACGCGCTGACCGTGGGTGCCGGCGGACGTGCCGCCTCGGGGGTAGCCTCCTCGGAGACCGGCGTCGAGGTGGCACCAGACGATGTGTTGTCGATGGTGATGGGCGGGGGTGCGACGTCATCCCACCAGTGATCGGCGGTCTGATAGCGCTCGCGCATGCGATCGGCGATCTCGGACAGGTTCGACGGTAGTTCGGTCGAATCCTCAGCCTTGGGCAACGGCATCCGGATCTTGAATGGCGTGCCGCCGTCGAGTAGTGCAAACGCCTGGCCTTTGGGCAGTCTGATGACGTCGGACGGCTCGAGCATCGGGACTTGTTGAGTCGATACGCGATCGCCCCCGCTCGAGGAGAAATCCGTGTCGGTGTCGACATCGGAGTTATCCGACGCCATCGAGACCAGCATTCGCTGGCTGACCATGACTTGATGGAGCTGACGCGTGAGCAGCTGGGCCGTAGTCTCCTCGCGCACGCGCAGCATGATGACGTTGTTGAAGTTGCCGATAACCTGGCGCGCCTTGGGCGCGTTGCCCAGCCTTGCTTCGATGTCGGACAGGGTCTGGGTATAGGCGGTGATCTGGATGCCGGCACCACGGCCTTTGTTCATGAGCGGAATGAACTCGTCGCCGATGAGCTCGTTGAACTCATCGCAGTGCAGATTGATCGTCGGCTTGGTATTGGGGTCGGCGCCGGGCAGACCATCGTCGACACCGCGCTTGTAGATGTCACCGGCCACCGAGACCAGGTCCGCGAACATGGAATTGCCCACCGCCTGGGCGACCTCGAAATCACTCAAGGCATCCAGCCCGACATAGACGACGCCGCGCTGGCGGATGACCTGGCGCCAGTCGAAGATCGGGCGTTCGTCGTCGATGTCGTTGTAGTCCGGCGACAGGAGCTCGGCGGTCTTGCCGGTGGTCAGTTTTTCCAACAGCGGCAACAGCGAGGCCACAATCTTGTCAAAGTAGGTCTTGTCGTAGCGCACCGCGGATCTGAGACCGGCGAGCACCGGATCGGCGACCTTGTTGCGCTGCAGATAGATCTCGATCGCGACCACGCGATAATCCCGGCCCTGCATGTTGCGGGGGACTTTCTTTTCGTTGAGCCCGCCTTCGATCTCGATGATCTGTTGCCAGGCTGTTTCGTCGACCGCAGGCAGGGCATGCTTGCCGTACTCGATCATGAGCTCGTCGATCGCCACCACGTCGGCCAGAATCTGTTCATAGGTGGGCCGGTACCCGAGCGCGTGCCGGGCACGGGCGACGATATTCACGAAGCGCCAGGCGAACTCGCGGAATGCCGCGCTGTTGCCTTCGCCGGACAACTGACCGGACAGGCGCGTGGCGACTTCCGAGATCCGGCCGAAGCGGCCGACGGCATTGTAACGGGCCGAAACTTCGGGATAGCCGAGATGGAACACGCGGAATGCGTCGAGCCGCCCGGCGCGCTGGGCCTCGACATACATCCGCTTCATCAGATCGGCATCGCCCTTGGGGTCGATGACGATCACGACTTCGCCGCCGTGGATCTGGCGGCGGATGTCCTGGGTCACAAAGACTTCTGCAAGCCGGGTCTTGCCGACACCGGTCGTACCTTGGACCAGGGTATGCCCGCCGCGATCGGCCAGCGGCATGTAAATGTCGGTCTCGTTGGGTTCGACGGCGTGTAAGACCGGATTCCCACCCACGGGTGGCAGCGGGCGGACGGGATTGAAGATCGTATCGGCGCGCAGCGCATCTACGAACCAGGTCAGATGCCGGCGCTCGAGCGGCGCCTCGAGGGCGCGGGCCGTGCGATACATCCGACTCGGGCGTAGAAACTGTTGTGCTTCCGGCTGTTGGGACTCATAAAGACGGCGGGTGTGCTGAACCTGCCACTCAAATCCCCGGCCGATCCACAGATAACGCTTGCTTACCGGGATCTGGCGGGATGACACCGCGAAACGCGGCAGACGGCGCATACCGCGCCGATAGCGCACGACCCGCCAGGCCTGGATGAATCGATGGCCGCCGAAGACCACGAAGCCGCTGGCCATGCCATAGCCCACACTCGGGGCCAGCGCCAGCATCCAGGGCGAGACCACGCACAGGAACGCACAGAGACCGCAGGCATAGGCCGTATAGATCTCGACCGCCGGCCGGAGATTGGCTTCGATGGGGTGCGAGGAGGCCATCAGGTCGCCGCTGGGGTCTCGGTGGCTCGATCGGGCCGGCCGGCGATGACCGTCTCACACAGATCATCCAGCGTCCCGTCCTGTACCCGGTCGCTGCGGATCGCGTCATAGAGATTGCAACGAGAGCGCCGATACACGTCATGGATCGCGTCAGCCGCGCCCTGACGGGTAACAGCGACGATCTCGTGCAACAGCGGATCGCCGGCAGCGGGATGATCCGCCAGGTAGTCGGATAGCGCGAAATCCATCAGATCCATGGCCTGCCATGGCCATGGACTCTGGGCGCCGTCGGCCACCGCCAGTTGGGCGACATAACGATGCAGGGTGATCCAGTCGCTCTTGTCGAGCGCGGTTTCGGCATAGAGCAGGGCGAGCCGCTGCAGGCCATACAGATCGGCGGTCTCACATTGCAGCGCGGCCGATGGCAGGCCCTCATAACCCAGCGTTTGATTGACGCGGTCGACGATGTCGACAACGTCGCCGAGAAACCGTGTCGACGCCTCGGCGTCATGGTGATAAACGCTGTACAGATCGATGGGTTGTCTCGCGTGTGGGCTCATTGCTGAACGCCTTTGGGTGTGATGAGCACGGGGTAATGGGCCAGATCCAGCCGCCGGGCGATGTCGTTGCCAGCCACGGGTCGCATCACCAGGCCGCCGCCGGCCGCGCGCAACTGCGTCAATTGAGCGGCGGACCCGACGTTGACCACGAGGCCCACGGCGTGCAGATCACGCAGGCGGGCGCCGCGCTGTTTGATCCAGCGCAACGACATCCGGTCGGCGCCGATAATAAAAAACGGCGTCATCCCGGCCGGGAGCGTGAGCTTGCGGACGGTTACCGAGCCGGGCGTGAGTCGATTCGATTGGACCGGCAATAGATCCGCCTCTTTGACGGGGCCGCGGCTCATGGCTTCGGCGCGCGCGCTGTAGGCGTGTTGTTCATCGACGCCGGCCCCGGCGATCGGGGCATAGTAAGGACGCGCCGATTGTCCGCCGTGGTCGCCGACCACGGTGAGCCCGGCCTGAGCCGACGCCAAGGGCGCCACGCTCGCGATCAAGACCCATGGCAGCGTTCGGCTAGTCAAGCCCATGGATGCGCCGGGTGTCGTGCGTGGGATTGATCCAGGTCACTCGTGCGGCATGAGCCGGCCACGTGTCGTTGACCGTGGACGGCGCTGGCGATCGGGCGCGGATGGCCACACTGTGGCCATCGGATCGGGGCGTGGTGATGCCATCACCGATCGCGGCCAGCTGTTTGCGGAAGCGCCGGCGATAGCGTGCGGCCGGTGCGCCGCCGGCGGGGCGGTGATAACAGCCGGCCGCGGCGATCCAACTGCCGCCCATCCGCTGATGACAGCGATACAGAATCGCCGCCGCGGCATCCAGATTGGCGTAGGGATTGAGCGCCGCGCAGGGATCGGCGAAACGGCCGCCGGTGCCGAATAGCTCCTGTTGCCAATGCACGTTGAGCTGGCTGAGGCCGACGTCGACGATTGTCGTGTGCGTGAGTGCGCTCGTCAGTGCTCGGCATGCCGCGCTACGGGTGGCATAGCGCTTGCCGGTCCCGGCGATGTTGAGCGTCCAGGGCCAGGGCCGGCGACCGAACGACAACGTGGTAGCCGATTCGGTCAGCGACAGGGCATAGAGCATCACCGGCGGTACCTGATGGGCGTGCGCGGCGTTGGTGTACGCCGCCGGCACTGTGTGCCCGGCGGCGATCGCCATCGGGGCGACGCCGCAGGCCAGCCAGATGAGCAGTCGGGCCCGCATGCGATCAGCGATTGACCACGCGTGGCAGTGGCTCGCCGGCCAGCTGCTGGGCCACGGCGCTCGGCGCGTGGTTGAGCGTAATTGTGCCGCCGCGCACGCGCTTGGGATCCAGGCCGACGGCCATCGCCCAGGACCGGATGGCGTCGTCGGAATCGGCATCGATGACGAAGATGTCCATCGGCGTATCGGCCGCGGCCAGCTGCTTGACCTGCGCCCGACAGGCGCTGCAGTCATGCAAACGCACGAACACGGCCTTGCGCGTGCCACTGTCGAGACCGAGCTTGGCGGCGGCCTGCGAGCCCGACATGAGCGCTTGCGTCATACCATCCGCGTTGACCGGCGTTTGCTGGGGATACAGCTGCGAAAAGACCTGGTCATAGGTCTTTTGAAAGGCCATGATCCGCTGCGCGCGGTCATGCTCGAGACGTGCGAGCTTGCGCGCGTAACGCCGCCGTTCGGCGCTCGAACGTGCCCGGATCCCGAGCTCTGTCAACGGATCCAGCTTGTCGGAGCGATAGCCGTCGATGCCCTGGAGCAGCGTCTTGTAGCGCTCCCATTCGTTGACCGATAGATCCCACTGCTTGGCCCGCTGCTTGGCAATCGCGGTCTCGCGCGTCGGGCATGATTGGGTGGCCTGATCGGTGGTCTCGGCCCGCTTGAGCATGGTCGTCTGGTTCTGTGCGGCGGCGGGCAGGCTCACTGTCGCGGCGATCCCGATGCCCAGTATGACGCGGCGTATCTGGTGTCGATGCATGGCTTAACCTCGCCGCGGCAGGGCAACAGCGACCGTGCGACCGCCATGCGCAAAGGTGGCGGTCCCGGCATCGGTGCGGATGGCGCGCAGTGTCCAGGTGCCATAGGCATTGCCGGGCGACAGCCACGTCACGCCACTCAAACGAGAGACGCCGTGCGGCGCAACGCCTAGAAAGTGATGTGTGCCGCGGAGCTCGACGCCGACAACCTCGAACGGCGCGTTGGTCACGACCGGTTGGACCGGTTCAGTGGCCGCGCGTCGGATCGACGCAGCGGCGTTGTCGGCCGCGCCGTAGTCGTGCGCGGGGCTGTGATCCGTGCTCTGGGACGTGCTCGCGTGATGCGGAGTGACTGCCCGGATATTCAGTGCCAGGCCGGTGCGCTCATGCACGTCGGCGCGACGACGTGCGGCCAGCGGACAATTGCCGTAACGACCCACATAGAGCCGACCGATGCTTGCGCGGGCGAACCAATCCGACAGCCCGGCCGATTGGACCTGATCGGCGGCGGCGCCCAGCGCGTCGTCGGTCGCGGCCTGAAAGAACACATCGAATTGATCGGCTGCGTCGCCGTGGGCCGGGCAGTGCGCCACAATATTCGGGCCGGTGACGTGGCCTGATGCCGGCGGGGAATCAGACGAAGCAGGTTCGCCGTCGCTGTCGTCGGCCGATTCGTCGTTGTTACTTGCATCGGCGGACTGACCCGCGTCCGATTTGGATTCCCGTGACGCGGCGCTGTCGCTCGATTGCGGGAATACCGCATCCGGCGCCTGCGTCTTGGCAGGGTTGGTCTTTTGCTGGTCCGGCTTCGCGTGTGCCGATGTCGGCTGCGGCCGTTGGCGCAGGCGCTTGGTCAGCGCGGCGACCTGTTGCTCGAGCGCATCGATGCGCTGGGCCTGTTGATCCAGGCGCTTCTGATTGGCCTGCTTGATGCTGGCGATCTGCTGGGCCAGTTGCTGGACCCGGTCCGGCGCCGGCGGCGCGGGTTTCGATTGGGGTGATGTGCTCGCCGTGTCGGCGGTCTTGTTCGGATCATTGACTGGAATCGGCGAACTGTCTTGCGAGCCGTTGTCTGACGTCTGGCCTGACGAATCCGCGCTCTGCTCGGCCGCGAGGTCTGTGCCCTGACTTTGATCGTTGGCGGACCCGTCGTTATCGCTGCAGCCGGCGACCGGCGTCAGCGAGGCCGCGATTATCAGGGCGATCGGAAGGGTGCGGTATCGCATGGTCAGGGCCTCGTGTATGGGAACGAAACGGTCGCCGTTGTCGGGCGCGACGCGATCACTCTCGCGCCGACACGGGGCCGCGGTCGCGGGTCGGGTACGGCGTGCGCGTCACCGCGACCGCCGGCTGTGCGCGGCGGCTAAAGCACACCGTGCGATCGGCGAAGTCGACGTGCAGGCGCCAGGCCGGGCCGGCGAGCACCTGCAGGGCGTCGGATAGCGTTGTCGGCCCGAGCTCGCGGTGCACGGCCGGCAACGGGGACGAGAAGAAGCCGGTCTGCGCCTGGCGGGGGCATAGACGCAGCCCGGAATCCCTCAGCGCATGTTCCAGGCCGTCGCGGACCGTGAGATGCATCGATTGGGGGAGATCGATGGACACGGCCTGGCGCAGCAGATCCCGCTGACCGGAGGTCGGGGCCAGCGGGACCAGCTGATAACGGCCGGTGCGCACGACATTGGCCGTGGGAACGTCCGAGGGCAAAGCGTAGAGATCCGGCGTGGCCGGTGCGCCGGTTGACGCCTGATGAGCCGGCGCGTGCGCCTGTGTGCTGGCGCAGCCGCCCAACACCAGCAGCAGCGCGGTCAGACCCGCGAGTACGGTCGGTGTGCGCGGACTCGTCAATTGTGACCGGTGCATGATGATTCGTTCCGCCAAGGATTCGCGCTCAAACTGGCGCAGGATCAGGGCGGGAACAACAGAAAATTCAGCGCGGTTCGCGCTGAATTGTTGATTGCCCGCTCGGATTCCCGGTCCCGGAACACCAAGGCGGCGGGTCACGTCGCCTGTTTCTTCTGGCGGCCTTTCTTGCCGCCGCCGATCTGGACGGTGGCCCTGCAGTCCGGATAGCCGGTGCAACCCCAGAACGCCCCGTGCCGGCTCTTGCGTTTGCGCATGGGCTTGTCGCACTCGGGACATTGCTTCTGCGGCCCGGTTGCGATGCCTTGCGGCACATTCAAACCATGCTGCTGCACTTGGCTGACCGCCTTGTGTATCCACTGCGTTTGCCGCGTGACAAAATCATCGAGCGTCATGCGCCCAGCACTGATTTCATCCAGGGCCTGTTCCCATACCGCCGTGGTGTCCGGGTTCGTGATGGCCCGCGGGAGCATGTCGATCAAGGCCCGGCCGCCGTCGGTCGCGACCAGTTTCTTTTTCTTTTGGGCCAGAAACCGGCGCTCGATCAGCGTGGATATGATGCCGGCACGTGTGGCTTCGGTGCCCAGGCCGGCGGTGTCCTTGAGGATCTTTTTGAGCCGTTCGTCCGTCACCAGCGAGGCGACATTTTTCATGGCCGCAAGCAATGTGCCTTCGGTGTAGTGCGCCGGTGGCTGGGTCTGTTTGGCCTGAACCGCCGCGCCCTGGACCGGGCAGCGGTCGCCCTCGCGCACTATCGGCAGACGCGCATTGCCGGCTTGATCCGCCTCATCGGCGCCGGCATGGCCTGTGACAGCCTTCCAGCCGGCAACGACGACCCCATTGCCGGTGGCGCGAAACGCCGCGCCGCCCATGTCGAGCGCAAGGACAGTGCGGTCGTATTCGTGATCGGGATAGAACTGCGCCAGATAGCGTGTCCGGATCATCCGATAGATCAGCCGCTCCGTGTCGGACATCCGGCCGAGATCGGCCGGCTCGGTCGTGGGGATCATGGCGTGGTGCGCCGTAATCTTGCCGTCGTTGAACACGCGCGCCTGGCGCGACGTATTCGCCCCCTCGACTGCGCCCGCCACCCGCGGGTCGGTGCGCGCCATCGCGTCAAGCACGGCATCCGCTTCACCCTGCATGCTGGTCGGCAGATAGCGGCAGTCGGTTCGCGGATAGGTGACCGCCTTGTGCGTCTCGTACAGCGCCTGCACCGTGCTCAATACGGCCTGTGCGCCCATGTCAGCGGTTTTATTGGCGTCCTGCTGCAGCGTGCCGAGATCGTAAGGCAAAGGCGCCGACGCGCGCTTGCGCGTCGTTTCGGCGGCTGTTACTCGGGCAGCGTCGCCCTCGATCTGTTGCGCCATGCGTCGGGCCGCCTCTTCATTGAGACAGCGGCCCTTGGCGTCGGTCATGTCCGCCGGCGGCTGCCACTGGGCGTCGAACGTCTCGCCTGCATCGGTCGCCAGTGTCGCCACCAGATCCCAATACGGAACCGGCTTGAATGATTCGATCGCACGATCGCGATCGACGACAAGCCGCAGCGTCGGTGTCTGGACCCGGCCCACGGGTAGTAGCCGATCGTGGCCCTGGGAGCGCGCCATGGCGGTATAGGCGCGGGGGAGGTTCATGCCGACCAGCCAATCCGCGCGGGCCCGGCCGAGGCCGGCGTGATAGAGCGCTTCGGTCTCGGCGCCGTCTTTCAGGCGGCCCAGGGCCTTGCGGATACTGGCGTCATCGAGCGCGGACAGCCACAGCCGCGATATGCGGCCCCGGTACGCGCAGCGATCCAAGAGCTCGCGGGCGATCGTTTCGCCCTCGCGGTCGGCGTCGGTCGCGACTACGACATGCCGAGCCTTGCCTAGCAATTGTTCGATGGCGTTGTACTGCGCCTTGACCTTGGGCCGGACATCGAGGCGCCACGGGTCCGGGATGATCGGCAGCGTATCTAGCGACCAGCGTTTGTACTCGTCGCCGTAGCAATCAGGCGCGGCCATTTCCAGTAGATGGCCGAAACACCAGGTCACGGTCACGCCGGAACCGGCGAGATAGTGCTTGGTCTTGTGGGTCGCGCCGAGGATCCGGGCGATGTCGCGGGCCTGGGACGGCTTTTCGCAGAGATAGACGGTGTCGCCAGCCATGGGTCTGTCGGGAATGAGTGACGCCGACAGCATCGCAGCCCGACTGCACTGCGAGCGGAAAAATGGGTGCAGCCTAGCGTGTAATTTCGCTTCCCACACCTGATACCGGATAGAAATCGACTTTTCGACTCAATTTTGCTTAATATAGGCACATATTCGCCGATCTTGGGTGCTTCTGTAAGGGGCAAGCGCCGTCCGGCGAGCAGGCTGGCCACACTGTGGCCAGCCTGCCATTTGCCTTAAAGATCGGTAATCCGAGCCAGGTCCGTTCCCCACGATCGAATCATGAGCCAGACTTGGTACCGACCGTGGGAATCGTGGTAATTCGTCAGATCCACGCCCATCGGCTTGATAACAGCGAACACACCCGGTGCGATCTCATTGAATTGCCCGATAACGGGTTTCTTTCCGATGCATTCGCGAATCAGGAGCAAAAGGCGCTGTCTGTCCCAACTCGCGGGCGTTGCCGTCCGATAAGGCAGACGCCGCAAATGATTAAGTACAGCGTCGATATCAGTCTCGCTGATGACCACGCCAGGCGGCGCGCTGCGATGCGCCTTAAAAATTTTCGAGATGATTCCGCGCATCGTGAATTGCATGATGATTAAAGGGTTGTTCTTGCCGGTTGGCGTTGGCTCGGCTGGCCACAGTGTGGCCAGCCCAATCGTCACAGGCCGAGCACAAGTCGGGTCCCACCCAATAGCACGGTTGCTCGGAGCGTTCGACGCAGCCGGTACAGTCCGCGTCGGTGCAGCCGCACGCGCGACACGATCGGGCGTGGGGCGCAGCGTTTCCAGGGGTCATAGTGGTGTCCTCCGGTATCCAACGGGCCGAAAATCAGGCTGGCCACACTGTGGCCAGCGCATCAGCTCTCGGGCTATGGGACGAATCAACCGACGGGTGCGGCGTGTTGGGCGCCGTCTTCCGGGGTGGTCACAGTGTGGCCAGCACTGTCATCGGTTCCGTTCGTCGGTCGGTTTCGCGGCTTGCGCGCGATCGATTCGACGCGTGACAAATCCAGGGTGACATCATCGGCCGTCAGTTCGAGCCGGGAAAACTTGTCGCCATCCTTCTCCCAACTGTTCTGTACCAGCGTGCCTTCGACCTTGATGCGATCGCCCTTATCGAGCACGCGAGCGGCATGCGTACCGGCGATGCCCCAGCGCGATACATTGAGCCAAAATCCGCCCTTGTCCTTGAAACCGCCGTCGCCGTCCGGCACGGCACGATCGCAATACAGGCGCATTTCGGCGACCTGGCGGTCTTCGCCGTTGACGGTGACCGTCTTGAGTTCGGGGGCCGCAGCGAGATTGCCCCGAGCGGTAAATAAGTTCGACATCGGTTCGCTCCGTTAGTCAGGGTGAGTGTCGCTATTCGACAGCATCAGCCTCGTCCTGAGCGCGTTGCGGTACAACAATGAATCACGCGGATGGCGCGCGGAATTTAGATCGGCGAACGCGCGCGCGGTCGCGTTCGGGCAATCGTCCGATGCAGATCGGGGCAACCGGGCTTGTCCGCGTGCATGATCCAAGTCCGGCATCGAAGCGCTTGGTTCATGAGTTCGGATTGATCGGTGAGACAATCCGCGAGCTCGCCCAAGGAGGCGAAGCGCCCGTCCCGAATGGCCGTCTCAAGGTCGATGGCTTCATACATACGTCCTGTGAGTTCGGCGCGGTCCCATTCATCAGGCATGTTCAGTCGCGGCATCGTCCGCTCCGTTGTCGCGCCCGGTCATCGCTCGAATCATGGGTGGCCACAGTGTGGCCACCCTCGGAATACCCGTCGATGTTCGTTCAGATCGTTAGGCCGAACGGATGGGTCCGGTCTTGGATGGCGTGATGGGTTATCCGCGCTCGTTCTGGTTGTCAGGCGCATCGACCGACAGGCCGTCGCGTTCGATCGCCTTGATCGCATCCAGACCGTCGAGCCAGTCCTGCAGGCGATAGAGTTCATAGGACGCCGTCGACAGGCGCATATTGAGATAGATGCGCCGACGCTCGTAATTGAGCCAGTGACCACGTGCCGAGATCGGAACGCGTGCCAGCAACGCCCGACCGGCCTGGCCCGTCAGACTGATCGCCGTCGTGCTTGGGTTGCCCCACCGCCGGGCACTGGATTGGCGCCAGCGGTAAAACGTCAGGCTCCGATCGTTGTATCGCACGATCTTGGCCGGGGCCGTCGGAAACTGTTTGCCGAATGATTCACATAGCCGGGTTCCCTCGGCTTCGCCGTCCCGTATCACCTGCTCGAGGGCCGCCAGACGCTGGCGCGCCTCCCTTACCCTTAAAGGGCCCTTTAAAGGGGCTACGTCAAATCGGCCGGCCACGGCTTCGTCAGATTCAACTGAGCCGATTGCTTGCCTACGACGCATCGTCGTTACCACGCTCGTCGGTCGTGGGATCTGTGTCAGTCGCTTCATCCGTCGCCGCGTCATCGTGGCTGGCCACAGTGTGGCCAGCATCGTCGCTGTGGCTGTTCGACGGCTGCACGCCCTCGATTACCGGTGCGTGCTCGGGCCGGAGGTCACCGTCCAGCACGGCCTGTGGCAGTTCCCCCATGGCTTGTTGGGCGCGCTCGGCGCGCCGCGTGCCGCCGCGCAGATCTTCGCGCTTGACCGCGGTCGCCCGGTACCCCTGGGCTGTGGCATAGGCCCGGCGAACGGCGCGACCGCCCTCGCCGAGCATGCGCTCGGACGCATCCCGATTGATCAGCCCGACATGGCGCGCCGTCAGCACCGCCAGCACGAGCTCATCGAAATCAGCGAGTAGCCAAGCGCCCATGTAGCCGTAGGGGTTGGAAAAGGTGAGCTCGACCCTCGCGGGCTCAAGCGAATGCGCCAGGCCCACCTTCATCGCCGCCACCCGGGCCATGTCGGCTTCGATGGTCTGCTTCAAGGTCGCGATCTCGTCCTTGGATTCATGTAGTGCCTGCTCGACCTGCAGCAGAACCCAGTCGGCGTAGGGATCGTCGCGGGTTGCACCCGACCAGATCGTGCGCACCATGGCGCCATAGCGATACAAACCGATGATCGGCGGTTTGCCGTCGGTACCGCGTCGGCCCTGCACCAGCCGTTGTGCCTGACGGGTCTGGATGGTCATCTCGACAAAATTGCGCAGCCGTCCGGGCACGATCGCCGGCCCGGTGGTTTGGGAAGGTTCGCTCATGGGTGACTCCGAGCTTAGGCGACGGCCTGTCGCGAATAGGGCGTTCCCCACCAACAGTAAATCCGGCATGGCCGGTATCGCAGCAGAAAACGCCGGCTGCGGGGCGACGGATTTTTTGCATATGGGCTGACCACACTGTGGCCAGCACGATGGCGGCGAAAATGGGCTGTTCGGTCTACTCGTCGCGGTGCGGCGTCTGCCCGGCCGTGGCGACTCGGGTTCGATCAATCCGCCGATCACGTGTCCACCGATTTGCGATCGAATCCACTACGGGCGTTCGATCTCGCATCGCGATCGGTTCAGCGCCACCCGACGCAACGCGGGTCGCAGGGGCCGTTCGCCGGCTGGCCACACTGTGGCCAGCACTCAGGCTTGCTTGCGACATGACGCCCCATCCTCGCCCCGCAAGGCCTGGTAACGCTGTTTGAGCGCGTCGCGTTCCTGACAGAGCCGGTCCCGCTGGGCTTCCAGATGCGGCTGACTCTCGGGATGGGCGAACGGGATGAGGTTGTCGTCGAATCCCTTGATCTCGCTCTGCAGGTTGTGGATCTGGCGCCTGAGTTCGGTCAATTCGCCCCGCGGTCCACGCGGTCCGCTGTCATCGCCGCTGCCACCCGTGCCGGATGGGCGGGGCGGCGCGCCGACGGGCTGGAAAGTACCCGATCGGACACGCTTGCAGAGCGCGACGGCATAGCCCACCGGGCTGCGCATCGGGTTGTCCGGATCCTGGAGCTTGCGTGCCAGGGCATCCAGCACTTCCTGGCATTGCGTGCCGGTCAGCTGCATCGACGCGAATGATCGTTCGATCAGCGTTCGCTCGTTCGCGGGCAATGCCTCGGGCCATCGAAGGGCATCGGCGGCTTGCGTCGCTGAGTTCGGCGGACTGCTTTTGCCAGAATCGATCGCCCGGCTGCTCGATCGACTCGCGCGCGCAGACTCTGGTTCATTCTTGTTAGTAGTAGTTGTATTACTACTACAAGTAGGTCCAAGTGCAAATTTTGTATTTTGTGGATAATTCAACCGATCGTTTTTATTTTCAACAACTTGTGATCCAAGTGCAAAATCTGCACTTGGCTGTGACGCTCCAGGTGCAGAATTTACACTTGGGTATCCAGGTGCAGAATTTGCACCAGCAGACGGGGTGGCCACAGTGTGGCGAGCGGATTTGTCGACAAAATTTGCACTTGGATGAGTGGGCTCGGGCTGCCCAAGTGCAGATTTTGGCGTTCTCGGTGAGGTGGCCACAGTGTGGCCAGCGCTATTGGGATCATGTTGCTTGGCGATGCGGCCGCCTTCCGGCATCAGCAGATCGAAGAACGTCCCCCCACCGCTCTGCACGGCTTTCGCGGCCTCGATGCGTCGATTCATTGGGTCCGGTGGTTCCAGCGGATCGTGCCCGGCATTCAGAGCCTGATCGATGCTCGCCAGCGCGGCGAGCGCGGCGTTGCGGATATACGGGTCGTCGTCGCCCTTGCTGCGATCGAGCAGCTGCAAATACGTGGCGTCGAGTCGGTTGGCATCGGCCAGCGCGCAGGGCTCGCTGTGAATCGCGTTGATACTGCCGCAGTAGCGCCCCCGGCGATCGCGTACGCGCTTGTGTTGGCTGATCCAGCGACAGATCCGCAGCAGAGTGCGATCGCGATGCACGGTTCGTCGACCGTGACCCAGCACCTGGGCGGTATGCGTCAGAGACGGCATGGCGATCGCGTCGTGCGGTTTCTGGCTCGATTCTTGCATTAGAAGCAAAAACTGAACCTTCGCGCTGTCACTGAGAAACGGATCCCGCACGAGGATGGCGGGGTAGCTCTGGTGCCACACCCCCAAAAACAAAAGGCCCTCGGCGTCATCGCCCAGGGCCTTGTTCGATTGCGCCAGATCGTGTGCGGCCTGTTTGAGATAGGAATCGAGCGTGTCGTTCCGGTGGGGCCGGTCGCCGCTCATGATGTGCGCTCTAATACATTCGCACCGCGGATGAAGCGCCAGAGTGTGCGACAATCCGTGCCGGTGTCATCGGACAGCCTCAGCCATTCGTCGGCCGAGGCGGGCGCTTTGCCGTTCATCCGGTGATGCCAGGCGCGCCAGATCGTGTTCATGGTGTCGGTGTCGGGCTCGGCCGGACGCCCGGCGCCGCGCCGTCCGCGGCGACAGCGCCGGCGCAGGGCGGTGTACTGGCCATCGGTCATGCCGAACAATTGCCGCATCATGTCGACCGGTGCCTCGCGACAGACGAGCTCTGTCTTGAGCTTTTCGGCGGCGCGTTCGGCTTTCATTTCTTGCAACACGAGCCAGAAACGCTCGCGGTCAAGGCGGATATCCAGCACATGGCCGTCCATGCGCCCGGCCACCGACAGGAAGTCGGAAAACTGCAGCGCCTTGAGTGCCTTGACTTCCTGCTCACCAAAATTCAGGTCGCGCAACACCGCCCAATCGCCTTGTTCCAGGCAATGGGTGGCATAGATCAGTGTGGCGAGCGTGAGATTCGATTCGTTGGTCTGCATTACTGTTCCCCCCAAGGCGTCTCGTCGGTGGCGCGATAAATCTCCCGATAGGTGTCGACGAGTTGGATCCAATCGGCCCAACGTTGGTCGGGCCAGCTTTGATAGAGCACCGGGCCCATATCGTTGGGCTCAAGCGGCGGCACGTCCGCGAACAGATCGCGATCGGCTTGTTCCCACTGCCAGCGTGAAAATGGTTGCTGTCCGTCACGGGCCTGGCGCATGGCTTGGCCGATGGGCCGATTGGTCCAACCCGTCGGCATGACCTCGCAGGCCCGCCCGTGACGGGCGAATTGCTCGGCCAATGTGGCCAGGTGCCACCAGACGCACATGGCGCTGCGACCGATGTCGGGATGCCAGGATTGCTGAACCTCGACGGGAATCGGGCCCACCAGGAATCCGAGACCCGTTTGGAGCGGCTGCACCACGTCCCCGAGCCGCGAGCCCTGCGCAATACGGCTGGCCAGCGTCCATGTCCGGGCGCGTAGCGACTTGAGATCGTGGGGCAGAGCATCCGTACCGGATGACCCTTCCACCGAACGTGTCGCGGCGTTGCCGCTCTGTGAAGCGGCGTCCTCGGCCGGCTTTTTTTCCGCCGTACCCCCTGTCGACGCCGGCGGGGCAGAGCGCTTGTGATCGTTCGCGTCGGTGGGATCCGTGGACTGGGTCGTCGCCGATGCGGTTTGATTTGGCGACGACCCGGTGTCTGTCGACGGTGTTGACTCAGTCTCGTTGGCGGGCGCTGTCGTGGATCCGTTCGATGACTCGCCTTCGGTCGGTTGATCGGTCGCATTCGACGTCGGCGCCGCCTCAACTTTGGAATCCGAACGCCCATACAAGGCGCCCCCAAACTCGAGACTGGCGCGTTGCATGTCGCAGTCCGCACTGATGGACAGTTCTTCCTCGAGATCCCGCCGCAGGGCGTCGAGATCCAGCATGTCGCCGTCATGACGCTGTAGCGTTTGCTCGAACAGACTATGGGCTTCGTCGGCGTCGCCGAGTTCTAACGACGCCCAGGCCTTGGCAAAGGCCCGCTGCAGTTCGTGGATCTTGGCGATCGTCGTCCGCCCCATACCGGCTTGCAGTACGGTCGGAATCAGCGGATACAGGGTGTCGACCGTATAGTCGTACCAGCCGATCATGGTCCGGCCGATCTGATAGCCCAGCGCATTGAGTCGATCGCGTAGGGCCCGCTGCGACAATGACTCGCCAGACTCGGCCTTGAGCATCGCTCTTAATTCCTGGACCGCGATCGCGCGATCGATGAAGGTCAGGTCACCGCGGAGATCGTTGTCCTGGATATGGGCCACCAGCGTCTGGGTCTCGCCGGTCCAGGGCTGGAATTGACACCACACCTGCTCGAAACGCGCGTCGCCCGTCTCGTGCCAAAGTTCCTGGATAATGAGCAACCGCNTGTTGCCGCCGACGCCGATCATGTACAACCCGGGTTGGTCGGTGTCGGGACGTTGCGTAATCGTCAGAACCTGGTTGAATCCGGTTTCTCGGATGTAAGCCTTGAGCTTCTCGCGCTTATCGTTCGGGCTGCGGCGCGGATTACGGTCGTACGGCACGATCTGGTCGACGTCGACCAACATCGGCGTCGTCGTGACCGGCGCATGGGACGGATCGGTGCTGGCTTTCGGGTCGTCGCGCCGAA
This sequence comes from Lysobacterales bacterium, assembly GCA_002715985.1. GTDB lineage: Bacteria > Pseudomonadota > Gammaproteobacteria > Nevskiales > Salinisphaeraceae > Salinisphaera. Next base: position 24,621 of record PBAO01000014.1, read on the forward strand.
AATGAGGCTGTGACAATAATTGGTCCATCTGGTCCGCGGTGGGGCGCTTGCGACTCATGGCCGACCTCCCGCCGATGCCGTGTCGACTCGCGGTAGCAGCTCGCGAACGAGCGCCGTCATGGTCTCCAGTCCGGCCGGCGCGGTGCCCGCGCGACGGCGAGGCTCCCAGACATGGACCGGGACTCGGGCGCTGGCGGCTTCGCGATAGGCCACCGTCGCCGGTACCACGGTATCGAGGATCGAGATACCACCCCGACTTTCCGCAAACGTNGATTGCCGCAGCGTNTCNGCNACCAGGCGGGCATCGACCGTNCGGTCCATGCGATAGCACAGCCCGTACAGGGGCCCGACGGGCGCACCCAGCATGTGCATGGGCCGCAAACGCTCCAGCATGGACAGGGTGCCGCGGGCGAACTCCCGCGCACTCAGGATTTCCGGCGGAATCGGCGNGAGCAGGAGATCGCCGGCGAGTACACCGATATCCTGCAACGGACCGATCGCGCCTTGCGTATCGATCAGGACAAAGTCGTAATCGACATTGGCGAGCGCACGGCGCAGCCGGATTCGGCCATCGGGGGTGTGCAGGATCCAGTTTTCAAGCCGTCCCTCCGGATCGTCCGAGATAACGATATCCAGGTTGGGTAGGCTCGTGCGGCTGATCGCCGTCTCTATCGTCCCCGCGGTGACGACATCGTAGAGCCCGCTGGCCGCATGATAATCGAACGGGTAATACGAACTCAGCGTGGGCTGGATATCCGCATCGACCATGAGGACGCGATAACCTGCAAGCGCTAGAAATCCGCCCAGATTGGCGGTCAAGGTCGTCTTGCCGACCCCGCCTTTGCTGGAGGCGATGGCGATCATATGCATAGCGGTGCCTCTCGAAGCTCTCGGACGGAGCAATATCAGACGCGCTCGTTAAGCCGTTCGGCGATCCACGCCTCGATTTCGAGCGAATCCCAGCCGACGGCGCGCACGCCAAGGCGCATGGGCTTGGGAAATCGGCCTTGTTTGATGAGGTTGTAGATATGGGCCCGCTTGAAGCCGGTTTTGGCCTCGACCTCGGGACGCCGCAGGATGCGACGCTCGGCNGAAGCGGTAGNNGCAGTTGATTCNGACATGGAGATCACTCCTTGAGGCGNCTTGGCCTTGTTAGGACGTGATCCCTATTCAATAGATCTCGGCGGCAAAGAAAACCGTAAATGGGGTGTCGCCGACCCCAAATGGGGTAAGTGCGCTTCAATCAGCCCGCAAATGCCGCTTTGCCTGGGCGAATTTGTTCTCTAGCGTGCTTTGGGATATGCCGAGTTGGTCGCCGTGGTGCGCGATCATGGCGCTGATCACAGCCTCTTGCGTGTTAAAGCTCGAGTAGGGTCGGCCGGCCGGTGAATTCCCGAGTAATAAGGTGAGAAAGCCGGCGATGATATTCAGGTAGGCCGACTCACTACGCGGGCTGGGCTCCTGAGCCTGTTTGGCTTGTCTTGCGTCGGCTTCATGTGCTTGGCGAAGCGTATCGAGCTGGATCTGGAGCCGTTCCGAGACTTTCGCTTGGTCGGCCAAGCGGATTTTCAAAGCCTCCCGATCGGCGAGTAAGGTTTGCACCGTGTCTTTGCTGACGGTGGGGCACAAACGACGTTCAACGGCGTTGAACAGAAAGCTGGGTTTCTCGGCCGGATAGAAATGGGCCATCCAGGCCTTCAGATCCACGTGGCGAACGGTCAGGTCGGGCGAGTCGAGCAGCGTCGGATCGTGGTACGTGATGCCGTTTTTCCCATAGGCTAGATCACCGTTGGCGAGGGCGTCGACGATGCGTTCGGCGTTCAGGTGCAAGGTCGGCCATTCGGGAAAGTCCTCGGGTTTCGGTCGATGCCGCGTGCCGATGCGCTCGAGAATCCGTTGCTCGTATTGCAGTAGTCCGCTCCACCGGAGCGCGGCTTCGATTGGACGGTAAAACACCTTGTGTCCGGTGCTTGGCTCTTCGGGTGTCGTGGGCATGACTCATCTTCCCCATGCCGACGGGTCTTAGTGGTTTTGTGCTCCGTACAGTGCGGCGGAAGTCGATGTCGTTGAGCCCATATCTACTTAAAGAAGCGAGATGTGAGCAAGGACATCGGAGGGGCAAATGGAGCTGTACGCCATTTGTCATGAAAAAGCCTTGTTTGCCGGTTAGTGAAGAAGTCCAGCCCGCATAAGACCGCTCGGCTATAACTTGAAACGATAATTCAGCAGTATTGATCTAGCCTGCTGGCCGGATAAAGACCCGAGCAGTCTCGTTTCATGCCCAATGGGACTATGAAGTGCGTTGATACGAATGGAACATCCGCAGCTAGCTGTGACCTCTCAGTAGATTGTTCATCCGAGCCACTGTCCCTGAAGCTGATGGGTGCTCAAATCCTGAAGCCAAAGGAGCGACCCGGATGAACACGCACAATAATGCGCGACTCACGTTTCGAGGTCGAGTGCTGCTTGTCGAGCGCGTACTCGATCAGGGCATGCACCCGATCGACGCTGCCCAGGCTATGGGCGTGAGTGCCCGCACCGCCTACAAGTGGCTGCGCCGCTATCGCTTGGACGGTGAGGCCGCTCTGTTTGATCGCAGCTGCCGCCCCCGGCGCTGTCCCCATCAGTTATCGGCACATCGGCGTGAACAGATCATCGCGCTGCGGCGTCAACGGCACATCTACCCGCAGATCAGCCGGGCCACCAGCGTGCCGGTCAGCACGATTTCACGCGTGCTGCGTTCGGTCGGACTCAACCGCCTGGCGGCGCTCGAGCCCCGCCAGCCGGCTGCCCGCTACGAGCACGACGCGCCGGGCGACCTGTTGCATTTGGACATCAAGAAACTCGGACGCTTTGATCGGCCCGGACATCGCGTCACCGGCGACCGGCAGGCCGGTCGTTCACGCCATGCGGGCTGGGATTATGTCCACGTCGCCATCGACGACCACAGCCGGGTCGCACACGCCACGATCTGGCCCAACGAAAAAGCGACCAGCGCCAGGCAAGCGTTGATCGCCGCGCTGCGCTATTACCGAGGCTTGGGCGTGCGCTTCTCGGCTGTGCTGACCGACAATGGCGCCTGCTATCACTCACGCCGATTTGCCAAAGTCTGTCGGCGCCTCGGGCTCAAGCACCGGCGCACGCGTGCCTATCGGCCGCGTACCAACGGCAAGGCCGAGCGATTGATCCAGACGGCGCTGCACGAATGGGCGTATGCGCATACCTACAAAAACGCCGCGCAACGCGCGGCGGTTCTGCCCTACTGGCTGCACGACTACAACTGGCACCGACCGCATGCCAGCTTGGATCACCAGCCACCGATTAGCCGACTCGGGCTGTCTGTGAACAATCTGGTGGGTTTACACAGCTAGCTCAGCTTCCCCGGACAGGTAAATCAAACCTGTGGACTTGGCTGAGCGGATAAAAGGATGGGCATCGAACGGCGTCAATATTAGTCCAACGCCAAATCCGGATAGGGGGCGCTATGGCGCCCCCTATCCGGATTTTGAGAATAGCTCGAGCTTGCCTGTCAGGCTGAACGGTTCAAATATCGTTATGGTGGCGTCATGGCTGATCTAATCCTCCTAACCAAGGGACCTGTTGTTGCGTTAGCTCAGCATGCGCTAAGCGCGAAGCCGCGTGACCTTGGAGCGTTGTTTCAAATCGTCGAGGTAATCAGCCCACCACTGCATCATCTGACGGCGCTCCTCCAGATATTCGGATCTATGGTATGCGGCGCGGACTTTATTGCCCTCCGCATGTGCGAGTTGGCGTTCTATCGCGTCTCGGTTGAATCCGCTCTCATTAAGAATGGTCGANGCGGTCGCTCTAAAGCCGTGAACCGTCGTTTGGCGCTTATAGCCCATGCGATATAGTGCGTAGAGCAGCGTNTTCTCGCTCATGGGGCGCAACGTACTGTTCCGGCCGGTAAAGANATACTCATANCGGCCGGTGATTTCGCTTAACGTTTCGAATANTTNTATGGCCTGCTCGGACAGCGGCACGATATGTTCATCGCCGAGCTTCATGCGTTCGGCCGGTATGCGCCATTCAGCGCGCTCGATATCGATCTCNGTCCACCNAGCAGCGCGTAGCTCGCCGGTACGTAGGAAGGTCAAAGCNATGAGCTGTAGGCCGTANCGTGTGATTACATGCCCATCATAGGTATCGAGGCCCTGCAGAAATGCAGGTANTTCATCGCGAGATAGCGCGGCATGGTGTCGCGCCTTACGGGTTTTCAATGCACCCTTGAGATCCGAAGCGGGATTATAGGTCGCCTTGCCCGTGACAATGGCATATCGGAACACCATGCCGATGCGCTGCAGAACGCGATGGGAGTAATCCAGAGCATCGCGTTCCTCGATTNTGCGGATTACCCGCAGTACNTCTGGCGGAGTGATCTCGGCCACAGGTCGGCTGCCAAGCGCCGGGAAAACATCATTCTCGATCGAGCGTATAACCTTCGTGGCGTGTTTTTCACTCCATCTTGGACGTTTGTGCTCGTGCCATTCGCGGGCAATCGTTTCGAATGCATTTGCCTGACGGGCCTTGGCTGTTTCCTGGGCCCGCCGCTTAAGCTCCATTGGATCGTTGCCATCGATGAGCTGCTTGCGCGCCTCGTCTCGTTTCGAGCGGGCGTCGGCTAACGAGAGGTCCTCCGCGGTGCCGAAAGCGAGTGTTTTTTCTCTTCCGTGAAAGCGATATTTCAATCGCCAGTATCTGCCGCCATTGGGTCTGACGAGCAGATAAAGCCCGCCGCTATCCGAAAGCTTGTATTGCTTCTTGCGGGGCTTGGCTTGTTTAACCTGGACGGCGGTGAGGACCATGGCTGGGGGTATCTCTAAGCGGTCTTCAATCTGGTACCCCCAAAAATACCCCCAGATACCCCCGGATGGCAATAGACTCCTCTGGAACTTGGCGCATTAAAAAAGCCCGTAATCGCTTGGATTCGGGCTTGATTTTGGACGATTATGGACGTCCTTGGAGGTGTTGATGGTGCCCGGGGCGAGACTCGAACTCGCACTCTGTCACCAGAATCGGATTTTGAATCCGACGCGTCTACCAGTTCCGCCACCCGGGCGCGACAGCGCGCAGTATACCCATCGTGCGCGTTGTCGCAAGGCTTGCCCGTGACGATCAGTAAGCGGCCAGAATGGCCTCCAGATCGTGTTGATAGGCGGTCACGGTCTGTTGATAGGTCAAGGCAGGATTATCTTTCGTGCCGTTGATCAGGACCGCGAACGCGGCGAAACCGCCGTTGGACAGGCGCAGGTAGCCGGCCAGCGCGCGCACCGTCACCGGCTCGGAGAGTGTCCCGGTCTTGGCGACGATACGGGTCTGGAAATCGAAATTGCCGCGTTTGAGCGTGCGCGACGGCGCGGATAGCGGCACCGGAATTGCGCCGTAGAAGGCCGGAAACAAGGCGTCCTGGTGATACATGTAATCCAGTAGGGCCACGAGATCGCGGGCCGAGATGTTGTTGCCCAGCGACAGACCGCTGCCGCTCGTGAACGCCGCGTCCGAGCCGTTACCGGCCGATCCGTAAGCCAAGGCGTCGGCTCGATCGGCCAGCGCCTCAAGCGCCTGGGAAGCGCGTGGCAGGGTCAATGGCAGGTTATAGCCACTGTCCGCGGCGACGTCGAGGGTCAGAGTGTCGGCCATGTAGTTGTTGGAGTAGGCCAGCATCGGAATGAGCTGTTCGGCCAGCGTTTCGCTTTTGACCTCGGCCAGCAGTGCGCCATGGCTGTCGTAATCCGTGCTCTGGGTCCGCACGCTTCCCTGCACGCGGATATCCGCCTCGCGCAACAGCGTGGCCAGCATGTTGGCGGTCTCGCGTGCCGGATTGGCCACCCCGCGCTGGAAATCGTAGGCGCCGTAGCCGACCGGCAGTTTGCCGCGCGTGTGCAGGGTGGATACCCCGGATTCGTAGGTGCGCCACGCCGACACGGCGGCACGGCCGCCACGGGCCACGGTCGTCACGCGGTTGTCGATGCGATAACCCGGCAATTCGGCCGGCTGCAAAACGACACGGCTTTTCCGGCCGGGCGACTCGCCGGGATAGAGCGTGACGTTCACGGTGCCGAAGTTCACCCCGGCCGCCGACAACGGTGCGCTGTAGGCATGCGAGGAACGCTGCCGGGCCGAGCATCGATCCGTGGTCAGACAGGGCACCGGGCCGAACAGGCCGTCATCGATGACCAGATCGCCGGTGATCGTACTGATGCCACGCCCGGCCAGGCGCGCGACCAGCGTGCGCAGCGCCGGTGTATCCAGCGCCGGGTCACCGCCGCCGACGAACACCAGATCCCCCTTGAGCGTGGTGCCGGCGACAGGCGCCTGACTGGTGAAGCGCGAGGTAAAGCGATGATCCGAGCCGAATTGCTGCAGCGCGGCCGATGCGGCATAGAGCTTGCTGGCCGAGGCCGGGCGCAGCCGCTGATCGGCGTTCAACTCAGCGATCACCGACCGATCCGAGAGGTTCATCACGAACGCGCTGACCTGCGCATGGCGATTCAATGAGGCCAGATTGGAAAGAGTCATCGGCGCAGCCACTGCGCTACCACCGGCCCCCAGACACAACACAAGGCCGGCGACGCGCGTCACACCGGACAACATCAAATAGCGCGATAAGACGAACACGACACGATCGAGCATTGACAAGGCCACTCTGGTCAGCGAATAGGCAAACGGACTCAGTCTAGCGTACGAGTACGCCGGGCGAGTCTGCATCGACGCCGCTCGGGCCACGCTCTACACTCCGCGCCCATGATCTATGAATCCATTCGCGCATCGGGCAACGCACGCCGCGGCCGGGTGCATCTGCCGCACGGCACCGTCGAGACGCCGGCTTTCATGCCCGTGGGAACATACGGCACGGTCAAGGGCATGACGCCCGAGGAGGTCGCCGGTCTGGGCGCGGAGATCGTGCTGGGCAATACCTATCACCTGATGCTGCGCCCGGGCACCGATATCATCGACGCGCATGGCGGACTGCACGATTTCATGCAGTGGCAGGGCCCGATCCTCACCGACTCCGGTGGGTTTCAGGTCTGGAGCCTGGCCGAGATGCGAAAGCTCACCGAAGAGGGGGTGGCGTTCGCTTCGCCACTCGACGGCGCCAAGTGGTTTCTCACCCCCGAGCGTTCGATCGCGGTGCAGCATTCGTTGAACTCGGACATCGTGATGTGCCTGGACGAGTGCACCGATTTCCCGGTTGCCAAGGACAAGGCGGCTGCTTCCATGCAGCTATCGATGCGCTGGGCCGCGCGCTGTCGCGCGGCCCACGGCGACTCGGCCAACAAGCTGTTCGGTATCAACCAGGGCAGCATCTATCCGGATCTGCGGGCCGAATCGATGGCCGCCCTGGTGGATATCGGCTTCGACGGCTATGCCATCGGCGGCGTGTCGGTCGGCGAAGGCTGGGACGACAAGGCCGCGGTGCTCGACAACATCCTGCCTCTGACCCCGCACGATGCGCCGCGATACCTCATGGGCGTGGGCACGCCGGCTGATCTGGTGGCTGCGGTCGGCTATGGCATCGACATGTTTGATTGCGTGATGCCCACGCGTAATGCACGCAACGGCTATCTGTTCACCCACGCCGGGATCCTCAAGATCAAGAACGCGGTACACAAGTACGATACCGGCCCACTGGACCCGGCCTGTGATTGCTATACCTGTACCCATTACAGTCGGGCCTATCTGCATCACCTGCATCGCTGCGGCGAGATTCTGGGGGCACGGCTCAACACGTGGCATAACCTGGCTTATTACCAGCGTCTCATGGCGCGGATTCGCGCGGCGATCGAGGCCGGTGACTACGAAGGCTTTCAGCGGGCCTTCTTTACCGGCCCCGAGGGCTCGGGCACGGCCCAGGCCGCCCACGGCGGCTGGACGTAGCGGGGCCGGCTTGGGGCCTGTGGCATACTGTGGCGCTTGATTCGGGGCTCGTGGCCGCACCGTCGGCCGCATGGCGATTGCCGGGCATCCGATGCGGTCTATTTTCGATCAATCTCGTGGATCCCGCCACGATCTATTCTGAAGGGCAGACAAGATGGATTTTCTGATTTCCAACGCCTACGCACAGGGTGGCGGCGCACAGGGTGGCAGCATCATCCCGACCGTTCTGATGGTCGCTGTGTTCTTCGTGTTCATGTATTTCATGATCATCCGGCCACAGATGAAGCGTCAGAAAGAGCACAAGAAACTGCTGGAGTCGCTGGACAAGGGCAGCGAGATCGTCACCGCCGGTGGGCTGGCCGGACGCATCCGCGAGGTCGGCGAGAATTTCCTGGTGGTCGAGATCGCCCAGGGCACGGAAGTTCGCGTCCAGAAATCCTCGGTCACCAGCGTCGTACCCAAGGGCACGCTCGAAGCGCTGTAAGCGGCCGCCGGGCGCGTCGTGTCTGAGTCATTGTTTCATCGTTATCCCAACGGGGCGTCATGAACCGTTATCCGCTGTGGAAGTATCTGTTATTGCTCGTCGTGCTGGCCGTCGGGCTGTTGTATGCCTTGCCCAACGTCTTCGGTGAACAGCCGGCCGTTCAGGTTTCGGCGGCGGACAATCAGGCCACGAGCCCTGCACTCGTCGACCGGGTCAAAACGATTCTCAGCGACAATGATGTCTCGCCGACGAGCGTGCGCCTGGAGGACGATCGGTTGCTGGCGCGTTTTTCCGGCACCGAGGCACAACTGGCCGCAGCCGGCGAGCTCAAACGCAAGCTGGGTGACGATTACACGGTGGCCTTGAATCTGGCGCCGTCCACGCCGGATTGGCTGAGGGCCATCGGGGCCGAGCCGATGTCGCTGGGCCTTGATCTGCGAGGCGGGGTGCACTTCCTGCTCCAGGTCGACATGGACGCGGTGTTCGACAATACCTACGAGCGCTATGCCCGCGACGTGCCGGCCTATCTGCGTAACAACGACATCCGCTACAGCCGGGCCTATCAGGACGGCGATAGCGTGCGCGTGATCTTTCCGTCCGAGGCCGCGCGTTCGGCGGCTCTGGATGCGTTACCGAAGCAGTTCGCCAATCTCGAATTCAAGCCGGGCGCCGAGCCGGATACGCTGGTGGCCACGCTCAACGAAGCCCGCGCCCAGGAAATCCGTGCCTTTGCGCTCGAGCAGAACCTCACCACGCTGCGCAACCGGGTCAACGAGTTGGGCGTGGCCGAGCCGTTGGTGCAGCGCCAGGGCCAGGATCAGATCGTGGTCGAGCTGCCCGGCGTGCAGGACACGGCCCAGGCCAAGCGCCTGCTGGGCAAGACAGCCACGCTGGAATACCGTCTGGTCGATCAGGTTCACGACGCTCAGCAGGCCGAGCGCACGGGCAACGTGCCCAGCGGCAGCGAGCTGTTCAAGACCGATGAAGGCCGGCCGATACTCCTGAAAGCCGATGTCATCGCCTCGGGCGATCAACTGGTGGATGCCTCGGCCGGTTTCGACCAGCAGAGCAATCAGCCGGCGGTGTTCGTTACGCTGGATGGCCAGGCCGCCAGCAACATGTATGACGTGACGTCGTCGCACGTCGGCGACCCGATGGCGGTGCTCTATACCGAGACCCGCTACGAGACCCATTACGAGGACGGCGAGAAGATCAGCCGCCCGACGACCGATCAGCGCGTGATCAGTATCGCCAATATTCAGAGCGCGTTCGGCAAGCGGTTCCAGACCACGGGCCTGGCGCAGGGTGAGGCGCATGACCTGGCGCTGCTCTTGCGGGCGGGCGCACTGGCCGCGCCGGTCAATATCGTGCAGGAGCGCACGATCGGGCCGAGCCTCGGGGCAGATAACATCGCCCAGGGCCGGAATGCCGTGATCGTCGGCTTTCTGGTCGTCGTGCTGTTCATGGCGATCTATTACCGCGTGTTCGGCATCATCGCCGATGCGGCACTGCTGATGAATCTGGTGCTGCTGGTCGCGGCGCTGTCGTTGCTTCAGGCCACGCTCACGCTGCCCGGGATTGCCGGTATCGTGCTGACCATCGGTATGGCGGTGGATGCCAACGTGCTCATCTTCGAGCGTATCCGTGAAGAGCTGGATGCCGGAAGCGCGCCCCAGTCGGCCATCAAGCAAGGCTACGACAAGGCCTTCACCTCGATCTTCGATGCCAACATCACCACCCTGATCGCCGCTCTCATGCTCTTCGGCTTCGGCAGCGGGCCGATCAAGGGCTTTGCGATCACGCTATCGCTGGGCATCCTGACCTCGATGTTCACCGCCATCATGGGCACCCGCGCCATAGCCAACCTGATCTATGGCCGCAAAGCCCGGCTCAAGAAGATCTCGATCTAAGGAATATCCGACTATGCGTCTGATCAAGTCCAATACCGCGATCGATTTCGTCGCCCTGGGGCGTTATGCGGTGATCGTCTCGGCCGTGGTGCTCCTGGCCAGCATCGGCTCGTTGCTGGTCGGCAAGCTCACGTTCGGCATCGATTTCACCGGCGGTGTAGTCGTGCACGTGGCCTACCCGCAGGAAGTCGAGCTCAATGAAGTGCGCAGCGCGCTGGATGACGGGGGCTATACCGAGCGTACCGTCCAGCATTTCGGCAGTGCCGACACCGCGCTGATTCGACTGCCGGCCGCCGACGGCAAGAAAGAAAGTGCAGCCATCGGCGACAACGTCATGGCAGCACTCGACGCCGGCCCGCCGGGCGCCTCGTTACAAAGCGTGGAGTTCGTCGGCCCCCAGGTTGGCCAGAACCTCGTCAACAAGGGGGGGCTGGCGCTGCTCTATACGGTGATCGCGATTCTGATCTACGTGATCGTGCGTTTCCACTGGAAGCTTTCGGCCGGGGCGGTGGCCGCGCTCGTGCACGATATCGTCATCACCCTGGGCGTGTTCTCGTTCACGCACATGGATTTCGATCTGACCGTGTTGGCCGCACTGCTGGCTGTGCTGGGCTACTCGCTCAACGACACGATCGTGGTCTATGACCGTATCCGCGAGAACTTCCGACGCATGCGCAAGGCCACGCCCAAGGAAGTGGTCAACGCGGCCGTCAACCAGACGCTGTCACGTACCCTGATGACCTCGGGCACCACGATTCTCACGCTGTTGGCGCTGTTCTTCCTTGGCGGGCCGGTGATCCACGGCTTTGCCGCCGCGCTGCTCGTGGGGATCGTCACCGGCACCTACTCTTCCATCTTCGTGGCAAGCGCGCTGGCATTGCTGCTGGATATCAATGCCCACGATCTCTTTCCGCCCAAGGAAGAAGACGCCGAAAAAGCAGCCCGCGTTACGCGCTGATCGCGCGGCCTGCATCCGGATACGCCGGGGGCGTGTCCGGGCCGGCATCGACGAGTCGGCAGGCGTATCGGCCTGCCATGGCGGTGCCTCTCGCCGGGCGAGGCGCAGCGGTCAGGTAGTCGTCGGCTGGGCCAATCACGCTCGCGCCTGGCGAGCACGCACTCGATCAGGCATCAGGCAGCGCCGGCCGTTTCATGTCTATCCCGACCCGAGTGCAGCCTGTTGGTGGCCTGCTCGAATCTGTGCCCGGCCAACCGGGGCCGTATCTTCATATCGGCGTGATGAGCGCCAGAGGCTTGCGCAGTACGCCTGCCGGGCCGAAAAGCCATCGCGGTTATCGATAGCCGATCGGCCGTGCCGGGGCGGCTTCAGTCAGCCGCGCGGGTTTCGTGGATAGGGGCCGGCCCATGACGCCGCCGGCCCGGCCGTGGTTGTGAGCGCTCCGGTGCCGAACGGCTCAAGCAGATCGAGCGCGTCCAGCCCCTCGAGCGCAAGAAATCCGACGGGCATGATCGCTGCGGTATACATCGGGCCGATTCCGCGTGCCGGCCTCGAGCGGCTGGCGAAAGCGGTCTTGTTATCAGCCGCCGTTCGGCGTCTTGGCGATCTTGTCCAGAAGCTGCGGATAGATCTTGGGGTTGGCGGCCACGATGTTGCCGGTCTCCAGCGGGTTGATGTCGTTATCGCGCGCGTCGCTGGCGATTCCGCCGGCCGCGCGTACCATCAGCGTGCCGGCGGCGATGTCCCACGGCCCGAGGCCGAACTCCCAGAAGCCGTCCAGGCGACCGCTGGCGACATAGGCCAGGTCCAGTGCCGCCGAGCCCATGCCACGCATCGCGCCCGAGGCCGAGACCAGGCGGTTGTACAGCGGCATATGACGCGCGATGTCCTGGTGTCGGCGATAGGCGAAACCACTGGAGAGCGTGGCATCGCGCAGGCGTGTGGTCTTGGATACCCGCAGCCGGCGGCCATCCAGCGTTGCCCCCGCGCCGCGATCGGCCGTGAACAGCTCGTCCTTGACCGGGTCATAGATCACCGCGTGCTCGACCACGCCCTTGACCTGACAGGCGATCGAGACACAGAAGTGCGGTATGCCACGGATGAAGTTCGTGGTGCCGTCGATGGGGTCGATGATCCAGACGGTATCCGACTCGCCGATCGTGCCGGATTCCTCGGCCAGAAACGCATGATCGGGGTAGTTGCGCTCGATCACGTCCATGATGACGGCTTCGGCCTTGTGATCGGCCTCGGTGACGAAATCGTTATCGCCCTTGCGCGCAATGTCGCCGGTCTCGCCACGACGATAATAAGACAGGATCACGTCGCCGGCACGGCGCGCGGCGGTCACCGCGATATTGGTCAGTGGTTGCATGCAGGGCAGCGCCTAAAAGACGGCTAGTTTACCATTGCCGGCCGTGTTCCCGAATCCATACGTTTTCGTCATGGCCGATTCGTCTCATTTGCCCGATCCCGATCGACTGGCCCGCCTGCGCATCGTGCTGGTCGGTGCGCAACATCCTGGCAATATCGGGGCAGCCGCCCGGGCGATGAAGGTCATGGGGCTTGACGATCTGGTGCTGGTCGCCCCCGAGCGCTATCCCGATCCGGAAGCTACGTCGCGGGCCTCGGGCGCAGAGGATATTCTGAGCGAGGCCCGTGTGGTGTCGACACTCGAGGAAGCGCTGGCCGATACGGCACTGGCCATTGCCACCAGCGCGCGTTCGCGGCGTACCGAGTGGCCGCTGGTCGATGTGCGTGCCGCGGCCACGCGGGCCGTCGCCGCCAGTGTCGATGGCCCGGCGGCGATCGTGTTCGGCCGTGAGCGCGCCGGTTTGAACAATACCGAGCTCGAGCGGTGCCAGCTGCACCTGCAGATCCCGGCCAATCCGGATTACAGCTCGTTGAACCTGGCCGCCGCGGTCCAGGTGGTCGCCTACGAGCTGCGCGTGGCGGCCGGCGCCGAAATCGTGCCGGCACCGAGCCATGAGCCGGTCACCGGGGCGGATATGGAAGGCCTGTTCGGCCAGCTCCAGGGCGTGCTCGAGGCCTCGGGTTTTCTGGACCCGAAAGAGCCCATGCTGCTGATGACACGCCTGCGCCGGCTGTTCTACCGGGCGGCACCGGATCGTATCGAGACCAATATCCTGCGCGGCGCGCTACGCTCGCTGGATCCTCGGGGGAGCACCAATCGGCGCGGCGGTGATACGCCGGGTGATTGAGGCCGGGCATGCACGCGCGCCGGTCGTTTCGGCACTGGTATCTTGATCGTGGTGTTTTCGACCTGACATAGACGGCCAACGTTTCATCTTCGGCCCGGCCACGGCCCGGCCGCTACGGCACTGCAAGACGGTGCGCTGGGGACCTGCATGTTCGCTCGGCTCAAGGAAGACCTGCACGCCATCTTCGAACGCGATCCGGCTGCGCGGAGCGTTTGGGAGGTCATATTCACCTATCCCGGGTTGCACGCTATCTGGTGGCATCGCCTGGCGCATTGGTGCTGGAACAGCCGCCTGAAATGGCTGGCCCGTGTGATTTCGCATTTCTCGCGCTGGGTCACCGGGATCGAGATCCATCCCGGGGCGTGCATCGGACGGCGATTTTTCATCGATCACGGTTTCGGCGTGACCATCGGCGAGACCACGGTCATCGGCGACGACTGCACCATCTACCAGGGCGTGACACTCGGCGGCACCAGCTGGAATCCCGGCAAGCGTCATCCCACGCTGGCTGATGATGTGGTCGTTGGCGCAGGTGCCAAGGTGCTGGGCCCGTTCACCGTGGGCCAGGGGGCCCGCGTCGGCTCGAATGCCGTCGTGGTCAAGGAAGTGCCGGCCGGCTGTACGGCCGTTGGCGTGCCGGCCAAGCTGGTCAAATGCAAGGACGGCAAGCCGGAGGATCGTCGACGCGAAACCGCGGATCGTATCGGCTTTGCCACCTACGGCGTGGCCGAGAACATGCCCGATCCGGTCGCACGCGGTATCGATGCCATGCTCGACCATATCGATACGCTCGAGCGCCGTCAGGATGAGCTGGAGCGTTTGGTGCGGGCAGCTGGCATCGAGCCGGAGGCCGCACACGAGACCGAAGACGCTTGATGCCGCCGGATACGACGCCCATCTATCTCGACCATGCAGCGACCACGCCCCTGTGCGTCGAGGCGCGCGACTGTCTGCAGGCGTGTCTGACGGCGCCGCTCGGCAATCCGTCATCACCGCACGGGCCGGGGCAGGCGGCTGCCGCGCGGATTGCCACCGCGGCCGGACAGCTCTCTTACGTGATCGGCGCGCAGGCCGACGAGATCGTCTGGACATCCGGGGCCACCGAGGCCAGCAACCTCGCACTGCGCGGCGTGGCGGCCTTCGCCGAGCGCGGTGATCGGAACCGGCCGGTCCGGATCATCAGCTGTGTCACCGAGCATTCGGCGACACGCGATACGCTCAAGGCATTGGAAAAGCAGGGCGTCGAGGTGGTCTGGCTGGCGGTCGATGCACAGGGCCGTATCGATATGGAGGCGCTCGAGGCGGCGTTGGCCCGACCCTGTGATCTGGTCTCGTTGATGCACGTCAATAACGAGACCGGGCTGGTGCATGACCTGGTGCGGATCGCCGAGGTGTGCCAGACCCATGGCGTGGCGCTGCATGTTGATGCGGCGCAGTCGCTGACGCGGCTCGCCCTTGATGTATCGACCACGCCGATTGCCTTGATGTCGATGTCGGCACACAAGATCGGGGGGCCGCCCGGTATCGGCGCGTTGTATGTTCGTCGGCGCCCCCGCATAGGCCTGACGCCGCAGATCATCGGTGGCGGGCAGCAGCAGGGTCGGCGCGCCGGAACCCTGCCGACCCACCAGATCGCTGCCTTCGGCGCTGCGGCTGCCGCCGCAGAAGCCGAGCGCGAGGCTTCTCAGACCCGCTATCGTCGCCTGGGCGAGCGGCTCTGGCATGGGCTGTCGTGTATCAATGGGGTGACGCGCAATCATCCGCCGGCTGCCATCGGCGCAGCCCCGTTCGTCAACGTCAGCGTGGCCGGTGTTCACGGCGAGGCCTTACGCACCGGCCTGGCCTATGGGCAGCCGAATATCGCGCTATCCGGCGGCTCGGCCTGTAGCGCAGCCCGTGGTGCTTCATCCTATGTGCTGCGCGCCATGGGGCGCAGCGTCGAGGCGGCCGCGGCCAGTCTGCGGTTGACGCTCGGGCCGGGTATCGATGCCGCCGCCGTCGATCGTGTGGTGGCTCGGGTGGCCGAGGAAACGACGCGCCTGCGTGCCCTGGCCGGCAGGCCCGCATGAGTACCGGCTCTGTCGTCATCGATCGATTCTTGACGCCGGCCCATGCAGCGGCTGATAGTGACATCGATCAATGGCATATTGAGGCCGGGCAGTACACGTCTGGCAATGGCGTCTGGTGTTGGCTCCTTGTGCAGCCCGTGTACGCCCACAGTTACAGGGCACGATTTCTGGCCTACGGGCCACCGGCCGTGATTGCAGCCGCCGACTGGCTGTGCGAGCGGATCGAACGAGACGGCATCGACGCGGCAGCCCGGATCAAGCCGGCCGACGTCGGCGTAGCGCTTGATCTGGCGGCCAGCGAGCGTCATATCGGCATACTCGTAATCGATGCGTTGGCCACGGCCGCGTCGAATCTGGGACGATAGTGTTATGAGTCAGACAAGCGAAACCGCGATGAGCGACACGCCCATGCTATCGGTGACCGAGGCAGCGGCCGAGCGGATCAAGTATCAGCTGGAAAAACGCGGCCACGGGCTGGGCCTGCGGGTCGGCGTGCGCAAGTCCGGCTGTTCGGGCTATATGTACACGATGGATTACGCCGACGAGGTCCATGACGAAGACGACGTCTACGAGGGCCACGGCGCCAAGGTGATCGTGGCTCGAAAACATATGGACGTGCTGGCCGGCACCACCGTGGATTTCCGTTCGGAAGGGCTGAACCGCATGTTTCGTTTCGACAACCCCAAGGCGAAGAACGCCTGCGGCTGCGGCGAATCGTTCACGGTCTGATCGCATGCGGCCACTCCAGGCTACCCACGGGGTTGCCGGTCAAGATACAATAGGGGTTTGGTCACGATCGACGTGGCCATCCATCTATCACTGTCTGGAGTAACCATGGCCGAGCGCACTCTTTCCATCATCAAGCCCGATGCTGTCGCCAAGAACAAGATCGGCGAGATCTATCGTCGTTTCGAGGATGCCGGCCTGCAGATCGTCGGTGCCCGCATGATGCATCTGTCGCGCGAGCAGGCCGAGCAGTTCTATGCCGTGCATTCCGAGCGTGGTTTCTTCAACGAGCTGGTTTCGTTCATGATCTCCGGCCCGGTGATGGTTCAGGTGCTCGAAGGCGAGAACGCGATCGCCAAGAACCGTGACCTGATGGGCGCGACCAACCCCAAGGAAGCCAAAGCCGGCACCATCCGTGCCGATTTCGCCGAATCCATCGACGCCAACGCCGTGCACGGCTCGGACGGTGCCGATACCGCGGCCAATGAAATCGAATTCTTCTTCGGCGACGACGGCGTCTGCCCGCGCTAGAAGAGTGAAAGGCGCGCCAGTTTCGGTGCGCCAACCCAGGAGGACGTCATGAGTGATGTCGTAGAACCGGACACCCGACAGCACGTCGAGCCCCGAGCGGGCACACGCACGAATCTGTTCGGGCTGGATCGCGATGCCATGTCGTCCTTCTTCAAGGCACACGGCGAATCCGCATTCCGGGCCAAGCAGGTCATGCAGTGGATCTATGCCCGCGGTGTGACGCAGTTCGATCAGATGACCGACCTGTCGAAGGCGCTTCGCGAGCGTCTGCCTGAAATCGCCACCATCCAGCCGCCCACGCGTATCCGTGAGCAGGCCAGCCGCGACGGCACCCGCAAGTGGTTGCTGGCGGTCACCGAAGATCTCGATCCCGACAACGCGATCGAGGCGGTCTATATTCCCGAGGCTGACCGGGCCACGCTGTGTATCTCGTCGCAGATCGGCTGTGCGCTGGATTGCTCGTTCTGTGCCACCGGCAAGCAGGGGCTCAACCGCAACCTGACCACGGCCGAAATCATCGGCCAGGTATGGATGGCCGAGCATGATCTGCGGGCCCAGGGCGAGGTGCACGGCAGCCGGGCGTTGTCGAACATCGTGTTCATGGGGATGGGCGAGCCGTTGGCCAATTACCGAGAGGTAATTCCGGCGATTCGTATCCTGCTGGATGATTACGGCTTCGGCCTGTCCAAGCGACGGGTGACGGTCTCGACTAGCGGAATGGTGCCGTTCATGGACCGGCTTCGCGAAGAGGTCGATGTGGCGCTTGCCGTGTCCTTGCACGCACCGACCGATGCGCTGCGCGATGAGCTGGTGCCGATCAATCGCAAGTATCCGCTCGAGGCGCTGATGGGCGCCTGTGATCGCTACGTGGAGAACAAGGAACGCCGTGCCCACGTGGTCTACGAATACGTGTTGCTGGCCGGTGTGAACGACCGGCCCGAGCATGCCAGGGCACTGGTCAAGCTGTTGTCCAACCGACGCGCCAAGATCAATCTCATTCCGTTCAATCCGTTCGACGGCTCCGGTTACGAGCGCCCGGCCGAGGCGGATATCAAGGCATTCCAGGATCGCCTGCACGCGGGTGGCCTGCGCACCACGGTGCGCCGTACGCGTGGCGATGATATCGATGCGGCCTGTGGCCAGCTGGTCGGGCGTGTCAAGAGCCGGCAGAAGCGTCATTTCCGTGACGTGCCGATTCGCGTCGAGGGCAAGCCGGCCGAGCGTGCATGAGCCGATCGGCCGGTCTGCTTGTCGCGCTAGCGCTCGTCGCGGTTCTCGTTGCAGGCGCCGGACTGGCCGGCTGTGCGACCGAGCCTCCGGTGGATCGCGCCAATGCCGCAGAGGCGACGGCCAATATCGGTGCCGAGCACCTGCGACGTGGTGATAACGACCGCGCCCGAGTCGCCTTCAAGCGGGCGTTGTCCTATGACGCCGATAATTTCACTGCCAATTGGGGCATGGCGGTCATCAGTGACCGGACCAACGCCGTACAATCGGCCCGGCGGTATTTCGAGCACGCATTGGCCATCCGCGACGTGCCTGCGGTCTATAACAGCTATGCCGCGTTCTTGTGTCGGCACGACCAGCCCGAACGCGGCGTCGAGATGTTTCGAGCTGCCCTGGAGTCCGACAACCCGGTGGATCGGGCGGCTACGTCAGCCAACGCCGGGCTCTGTCTGGCACGCGCCAACGAACCCGAGCGAGCCGTCGACTATTTCAGGCGCGCGCTCGAGCTCGATGCCGATCAGCCCACGGCCCTGACGCAGATGGCCAAGATCGCATACCATGAGCGCGATTACATGAGAGCGCGGGCCTTTATCGAACGCGCCGACAGTGCCACGCCTCTGGCGCCCGATGAGCTAAGGTTGGCGGCACGTATCGAAAAGGCGCTTGATGATCCGGCGGCTGCCAGCGCTTACATGACGCGCTACAACAAAGCAGCGCCTGCGGCCCCGCGATCGATCAGCGAACTGGAGCAAGCGCGCCCATGACGGCATCCGAAGACGAACAGAGCCAGCCCATGGGCCCGGACACACCGGCCGCCACGGGCTTGTCGGAAAACAAGGCCAGCTCGGTCTCGCCGGGCGAGATGTTGCGCGAGGCGCGGCTGGCTCACGATTACAGCGTGGAAGATCTCTGTGCCCAGACCAAGCTCGGGCCCCAGAGCATCAACGCGCTGGAAGACAACGATTTCCAGGCGTTGTCGCAGCCGGTCTTCGCGCGTGGCTATTATCGCCAGTGTGCCAAGGTGCTGGATATCGACCCCGACCGGATTTCCCAGGCCTATTCGGCCTTGGCGGGTGAGCCGGAAAAGACCGCGCCCGGGTCGGTCAGCAACGTCAACATCATCACCTCGGATGTCACGCCGGGCGGCTCGCGCTTTGGCTGGCTGTGGCTCTTGTTGATCATCGTCGTGGCCGCGGTGACGGTGCTCTTGCTCGTCTCCTCCGGCAGCGACTCGGCCAACGACGACGAGGACCCGCCGGTCGCCACAGCCAGCACTGCAGCGCCGGCCCCGGGCGAGTCCGGCGAATCGCCAACCGGTGCTGTCGCTCAGACGCCCCCCGTGACCGGTGAGTCGGCCTCGAACACGGCCGGCGCGGCCGGCCAGGGCACGGAGCGCCCGGTGGCACGTACCGGAGAAACCAGCAGCGGACGCAACGTCAACCAGTCGCTCGGCATCCAGGCGCCGAACCAGGCGGGCGAGAACGGCCAGGGTCAGACTTCGGGGGGCAACGACACGCCGAGCGTGCCCGCCAACCGGCTCGAGCTGTCCTTCGACAAGCGCTCCTGGGTTCGTGTGACTGACGCCGACGGTAACCGTCTGGCATCCGGCATCATCGAAGCCGGCCAGACCAGAACCTACGAGGGCACCGCGCCGTATCAGATCCGCCTGGGCTTTGCCCCCGGCGTGAATGTGTCGATCGGCGGTACGCCGGTCGACGTCGCGGCCCGGACCAACGGCTCGAGCGTCGCCAATATCACGGTCGCCGCGCAAGACGACGGCGGCCCAGCCGACCAATAGTTCAAGGACCACTCACGAGATGAGTCAGCGTATCCAGTCGATCCGCGGCATGCACGATGTATTGCCGGCCGAAAACGCACGATGGCAGACGCTGGAGCGTATCGCCGCCGAGACGTTCGCGGCCTACGGCTACGAACAGATCCGTCTGCCGATCATGGAACACACGGGCCTGTTCGAACGCGGCGTAGGCGATACCACCGATATCGTGGAAAAAGAGCTGTATACGTTCGAGGATCGCGGCGGTGAGCGTATGTCGCTGCGCCCGGAGGGCACGGCCAGTGCGGTGCGTGCGGGGATCCAGCACGGCTTGTTGCATAACGCGACACAACGCCTGTGGTACGCCGGCCCGATGTTTCGCTACGAGCGCCCCCAGAAGGGTCGTCAGCGTCAGTTTCATCAATTCGGCGTCGAGGCCTTCGGTCAGACCGGTCCGGATGTCGATATCGAACAGATCGCGATTTCGGCGCGTCTGTTCAGAAAACTGGGTATCAGCGGCCTGCGGCTCGAGATCAATACGCTGGGCACGCCGGCCGAGCGCCAGATCTATCGTGATGCGCTGCACGCTTATTTCTCTGCGCACCTCGAAAGACTGGATGCCGACAGCCAGCGCCGGCTCGATCGCAATCCGCTACGGATACTCGACAGCAAGAATCCGGATCTGGCGGATCTGATCGCCGATGCGCCGACGCTGACCGATTATCTGGGCGATGAATCCAGTGCCCACTTCAAGGGACTCTGCGAAGGTATCGCGGCGCTGGGTATCGACTACACCATCAACCCGCGGCTCGTGCGCGGGCTGGATTACTACACACGCACGGTCTTCGAGTGGGTGACCGATGACCTGGGCGCCCAGAATGCGGTCTGCTCGGGGGGACGTTTCGATGGTCTGGTCGCGCAGCTGGGGGGCAGCGACACGCCGGCCACCGGCTTTGCACTGGGCATCGAACGCGTGGTCGCGCTCATGGAAGCCCAGGATGTGCCGGTCGACGATATCGCCCCGCACGCGTATCTGGTCTATCAGGGCGCGCGCGCGAGTGCTGCGGTACCGGCACTGGCCGAGTCGCTGCGCGACGGTCTGCCGTGGCTGCGATTGCGGGTTCACGCCGGGGGCGGAAGCTTCAAGTCGCAGTTCAAGAAAGCTGATCGTAGTGGCGCGCGCCTGGCGCTGGTGTTCGCCGACGACGAAGCCGAAGGCGATACCATTCAGATCAAGCCGCTCCAGGATGATCGCGATCAGGAAGTCGTCGCACTGGATCGCGTGGCCGAGCGAATCGCGTCGTTACTCGACGCTTGAAACAAGGAATAGCGCGTAGCACGCGCCGACCCGAATCCAACAAGGGGATTGCATGGCCGATTACGACAACGCAGAGCTGGCCACCGCCAGACGCTGGTGGCAGAACAACGCCGGCCCGGCCATTGTCGGTGTCATCGTCGGCATTGTGCTGATCGGGGGCTGGTACGGCTATGACTGGTATCAAACACGTCAAAGCACCGAGGCAGCCAAGCTGTATGCCCAGGTGGCCACCGGCATTCAGGCCGACAACGTCACCGGCGGTCTGATCAACGAAGTCAATCGGCTGCAGAACGATTACGATGGCACGCCCTATGCCGCGGCCGGGGCGATGTCCCTGGCGCGTCATTACGTGCAACAAGACAAGCTGGACAAGGCCCGTGAACGGCTGGGCTGGGCGCATGAGAACGCCAACGATGCCGGCATCCGCGCAATCGCCGGCGTTCGCGCCGCCCGCGTGGAATGGGCACAGAACAACCCGAAGGCGGCGCTTGCGCTTCTGGGGGATGACCACCCGGCCTCGTTTGATGCGCTGTATAACGAGCTGGCCGGGGATATCCACCTGGCCCAGGGCGATCGCAAGGCGGCCCACAAGGCGTACCAGCGGGCGCTGGACACGCTGCCACAGAATATGGCGCGCCAGCCGCTGGTCGAAAAAGCCAGCGCCACGGCATCGCTTGATAGTGCCGATACGCAAACCTCGACTCCGTCGGACAAGACCCCGTCATGAAGTATTTGTCTAAAGCCGTCTGGCCGGCCGCGCTGGCCGTGGCCGCAAGCGCGTTGTTCCTCACCGGCTGCGGCGGGGGCTCGAGCATCGCTCAGCCCAAGCCACTGGTCGAGCTCAATACGCCCGCCTATCAGATGCAGGTCCTCTGGCACCGGAACTCGGGCGCGGGCAGCGGCCAGTTCGACAGTGGGTTCGTGCCGGCGACCGGGGGCGGTCTGGTCTACACGGCCAGTCGTGACGGTGAAGTGGCCGCATTCCGTCTGGAGAACGGCCAGCGTGTCTGGCACGAAAACACGGACAACCAGTTCGTGGCCGGGCCCGGCCTGGCGGGCGAGACGCTGTTGATGGGCACGCGCAACGGCGACGTCGTGGCCGTGTCGGCAGCCAACGGCAAAACGCTGTGGCAGACCAACCTGGCAAGCGAGGTGCTTTCGGCACCGGCGGCGGCCGGTGATATCGCAGTCGCACGCACCGTGGACGGGCGTGTGGCTGCGCTGGACCTGACCACGGGGGAGCGGCTGTGGACGATCGAATCCAACGTGCCGAACCTGACGCTGCGCGGCACGGCCACGCCGGTCATCGTGGACCAGACCGTCTATGTCGGCACCGATGGCGGCAAATTGTTGGCCCTGGATCTGGCGACCGGCGAACAGCGCTGGGTTCAGACGGTCGCGCTGCCCAGTGGGCGCTCGGAGCTCGAGCGCATCGTGGATGTCGATAGCAACGCACTGATCGCGGACGACACGATCTATGTCGCGAGCGCCGGCGACGCACTCGTGGCCCTGCAGCGCGAAAGCGGACAGGTGCTCTGGAAAGAGGACATTGCCTCCGAGGGCAATCTGGCCATCGATGCGCGTCACGTCTATGCCACGGATCTCAACGGCGGCGTGTGGTCGCTGTTTCGTGACTCCGGTGATACCGAATGGAAGACCGATGTCTTGGGGTATCGCTCGGTATCGGCCCCGGCAGTCATGGGTGGCAATGTCGTCGTGGGCGATTACCAGGGCTATGTGCACTGGCTGTCGGCCGATGACGGCGACGAGATCGCCCGCGGGCATCCGATCGGCGAGGCCATCAACGCACAACCGGTGGTCCTCGACGACAACCGCGCGCTTGTTCTGGGCGCCGAGGGCGAGCTGGCACTGGTACGCTTCGTGCCCAACAACGCATAGCGCGGCCAGTGCGCGGCGTGACGCCGCGCGACAGCTCGTCGATAATATACACCCGGCAGGCGCGGTCGCGTCTGCCGGGTGTATTCGTTCATAGCCCGGCCAATCCAAGAGTTCTCTTATGTCCGAAACCGGGGCAGCACTGCCCGTGGTGGCCCTCGTCGGCCGGCCGAACGTCGGCAAATCCACGTTGTTCAACCGACTCACGCGCTCGCGCGATGCCCTGGTGGCCGATCAGCCGGGCGTGACCCGCGATCGCCAGTATGGCTACGGCGCCCATGCCGGGCAGCGTTTCATCGTGGTCGATACCGGCGGCATCGGCCAGGACGATGAAGATATCGATGCCCGTGCGCTGGCCCAGACCGAAGCCGCACTGGCCGAGGCTGATGTCGTGCTGCTGGTGGTGGATTTCCGCCAGGGGATCATGGCCGGCGATGAAGCGATCGCCGAACAGCTGCGCCGACGCGGGGCGCATGTCTTTGTCGCCGTGAACAAGAGCGAGGGCCAGACCAGCGTTTCGGCGGCGGCGGAGTTCCATGCGCTGGGCCTGGGCGATCCGTGGGCGATATCGGCCGAGCACGGCGATCGGATCCGTCTGCTGCTCGAGCAGGTCTTCACCGATCTGCCCGCCCCGCGGGCCGCCATCACCGCCCATCGCGCCGATGCCATTCGCCTGGCCGTTCTCGGCCGGCCCAACGCCGGCAAGTCGACGCTGGTCAATCGGCTGATCGGCAACGATCGCATGCTGACTCAGGACGCGCCCGGCACGACGCGCGATGCCGTGGCCAGCGAGTTCATGTTCAAGAACAAGCCCTATGTGATCGTTGATACCGCCGGCGTACGTCGGCGCGCGCGCGTGGACGATCACATCGAGAAGATCAGCGTGGTCAAGGCCATGCAGGCCGCCGAGC
This sequence comes from Lysobacterales bacterium, assembly GCA_002715985.1. Classification (GTDB taxonomy): domain Bacteria; phylum Pseudomonadota; class Gammaproteobacteria; order Nevskiales; family Salinisphaeraceae; genus Salinisphaera. The sequence goes on from PBAO01000014.1 coordinate 48,543, forward strand.
AGGCTCAGATCGTACTGCTGATCATCGACGGCGTGAACGGCCTGTCGGCCCAGGATATCCGTCTGCTGAACCTGGCCGTCGAGCGCGGTCGGGCCGCGGTCATTGCGGTCAACAAATGGGACGGCTTGAGCGAGAAAGAGCGGCTGCGCCTCCACGCCGAACTGGTCGAACGCATGGGCTCGTTCGATTTCCTGCCGCTGGTGTTCATTTCGGCCCTGCATGGCACCGGCCTGGATGATCTGCTGGGCGCGGTGGGGGATTCGCATCGTGCGCTGTTTGCCGAACTGTCCACGCCGCGGCTCTCGCGTGCACTCGAGGCCGCGGTCGAAGGCCATGCACCGCCGGCTATCCATGGCCGGCGCATCAAGCTGCGCTTTGCGCATCAGGGGGGGCAGAACCCGCCGACAATCGTCATCCATGGTAACCAGACGCAACGTCTGTCGGCCGAGTACAAGCGCTACCTGACGCATCAATTCCGAAAAGCCTTCGATCTTTACGGCGTTCCGATCCAGCTGGTCTTCAAGAACAGCGACAACCCGTATGCCGGTCGCTCGAACAACCGCGGCAAGGACCGCGACCGAAGCAAGCCGCGGCGCTGAGCACACGCCTGGCCTGACCGACAATAAAAAGCGGCGCTCAGAGAGCGCCGCTTTTTTGTGCGAAGTCGTGGCCGACGCCGCGCCCGGCCCAGCCGGTGCGGCATCGTCTTGTGGGCTATTGAGTGAGAAGGAAGTTCGCGACCCAACCGGTGCGGCCGTCGTTGAACTTCACGTTGCTCCAGTCGTCCTGCGTCTTGAGAATCTCGACGCTGTCGCCTTGCCTGGCCTGGAACTTCACGTCGTTATTCGTGCTGGCGCCGCTACGAATATTGACCACGTTGCCCTTGATGCGGGCACGCTCGTCCTGCGGTTCCGGCTCGGGCTCGGGAGCCGGCGTGGATTCAACCGGGGCCGGTGCAGGCGCCGTGTCAGCCGTGTCCTCGGCTGTGTCGGTTTCATCCGGCGTTTCGCATTGCTTGAACCAGCCGAACCAGTTGTTGAGCGTCTGCTGGAAACCGTTACAGCTGCTGGCCCTGGCACCGCTGGCCGGGTTGTACTTCTCACGGGCTGCGGCATCGTATTCTTCGGTATGCCCGTCGTCGAAGACAAGATGCGGGTACATCTTCTGGGGTTCGACGACCAACGGGCCGCGGGTGATCCGATCGCTGTTCGAATCCGGCATGCGGGTGGGCTTTTCGCCGTCGATCAGGAACTGCCACAGCTCAACGTGCAGGGCATCGCCATCACGCCGCCAGCCCAGTACCAGGCCGTCGTTGTTGTAGACGAAGTACAGGCGGCGAATCTGCATCCAGATTGTGGCGTCGTCGATATTGTCGTAGTTACGAACGCCTTCTTCATAACGCAGCTTCGTCACGCCGTTGGCGGCTTCCCAGACTTTCGGCGTGCCGTCGAAGGTCAGCCCCGGGGTCTGTGCATTGGCAAAGCCCTCGCTGCGGGCGTTGACGATCGCCCCGCGGCGCAGGCCGTCCCAGGAGAACACGCGGCGCAGGCCGGGCCCGGCCTCGATCTTCATCGGGCCGGCGGCGGTACGGGCCACCACCTGTTGGCCGGCCTCGAGTATCGCGGTGTTCGCGGCCGGTACGGCCGGGCCAGCTTCGGGAATCGGCGGCGGCTCCGGCGTCACCAGTCGCGGACCGGTTGCACAGCCGGCCAGACCCAGAGATAGCGCGATAGCACAGGCCGCCAGAGCCCGGCGCGTCGTGAGAACTTGTAGCGAAGTGGTCATGATTTGACGTTTGAACCCCTTGAACTTGGATGCGCCGCACCCGCAGCGTGGTGCGATTATTGGTATTCGGTTTGTTGCGGTGTCGTCCTATCCGATCGGCTGGCCTCGACCGTGCAATCCAGCCGCCCTCGGGCCAGGTCGATGGCGATCCGATCACCCGGTAATGCCCGGTGGGCATCGCGAATCACCTGATCGTTGGCGTCACGAGCTATAGCATACCCGCGCGCCAGTGTTTGCAAAGGGGAGACACCGTTCAAGGCACGCATGGCCACGGCCCACCGGCGCTGGGCCGCGTCGAGCCTTGAAACACCTGCGCGATCAAGACGTTGCCGCAGATCCGCCACACGCCCGCGGGCCGCTGCAATGCGCTGTTGCGGGCGGGTTCGCGCCAACCGATCTTCGACCAATTGTAGAGTCTGGCGACTCGTGCGCAGCCGACGCTGGATGACCCGCGCAAGGCGCTGCTCGACTTCGTCCAGGCGTTGGGCGGCAATCTGCACGCGGCGGCGCGGCGCCTGGCGTTCCAGCCGGGCATTGAGGCGCATCAGGCCGCGCTGCTCGGCAACCAGACGGCCGATCACCCGTTGGCGAAGACGGGTTTCCAGCTCCGGCAGACGCTCGATGGCCGCACTCAGATCCGGACAGACCAGCTCGGCGGCTGCTGACGGCGTGGCCGCGCGTACGTCGGCGGCCAGGTCGGCAATGGTCACATCGACTTCGTGACCCACGCCGGAGACCACCGGAAGCGCCGAGGCCACGATAGCCCGTGCCACGGCCTCATCGTTGAAGCCCATGAGATCTTCCAGTGCGCCCCCGCCGCGCACCACGAGCAGCACGTCGCAGTCGGCCCGGGTATTGGCCAGGGCAATCGCCCTGACGATGGCCGCCGGGGCCGTGGGGCCTTGCACAGGTACGGGATAGACACGTATCGCCCCGAGCGGATAACGCCGCGCGGCCACCGACAGCACATCGCGAATGGCGGCCCCGGTGGCCGACGTGATCACGCCGATACGCTTGGGCGAGACGGGCAGGGCCTGCTTGCGAGCGGCGGCGAACAGGCCTTCGGCGTCCAGTCGGTCGCGCAGCTGCTCGAATGCACGCTGCAACGCGCCCGCACCGGCGTCTTCGGCGTGTTCGACGATGAGCTGGAAATCCCCCCGCGCCGGGTACAGGCTCACCCGTGCGCGCAAACGCACCTGCACGCCGTCGGCCAGGGCCACACGCAGCAGTCGCGCCTTGGATTTGAAAAGCGCGCAGCGAATCTGGGCCGTGCCGTCCTTGAGTGAAAAATACACGTGCCCCGAGCGCGGGCGGGCCAGGTTGGAGATCTCGCCCTCGACCCAGAGCAGGCCGAAACTGTGTTCCAGCAGATCACGCGCGGCGTTATTGAGCTCGCTGACGGTAAAGACGGTGGACGGATCGCCTGGGCGCATGGGCTCTCGCTGGTGGGAAACGGCCGGGCGTGATCGCGCGCGATCTTGCCTGTATAATCCGTGGTCTTTGCGGCGGCACGGGCAGGTCAATGCCCTCGGTCACCGCGCACACTGCGTGAGCCTATGACCCTGAGAATCAACGAGCAAGCCCTGACGTTCGACGACGTTCTGCTCCAGCCCGCGTATTCCGATGTCTTGCCGCGCCAGGTCGATCTGTCGACCCGGCTGACGCGTGGCATCACGCTGAACATACCGCTCATTTCGGCGGCCATGGATACGGTCACCGAAGCCAGCCTGGCCATCGCCATCGCTCAGGAAGGCGGGATCGGCATCATTCATAAATCGATGTCGGCCGAAGCCCAGGCCCGCCATGTGCGCATGGTCAAGAAGTATGAATCCGGCGTGATCTCCGACCCGATCACCGTGCGCTCGACTGCCACCATCCGCGACGTGCTCGAGCTGACCCGCTCGCACGGCATCTCCGGGGTGCCCGTGGTCGACAATGGCCAGCCGATCGGCATCGTCACCAGCCGGGATCTGCGCTTCGAGACCCGCTTCGACGCCGAGGTCACGCAGGTGATGACCCCGCGTGACAAGCTGGTCACCGTGCGCGAAGGCGCAGACCGCGACGAGATCCTGTCGTTGTTCCATACCCATCGCATCGAAAAGGTGCTGGTGGTCAACGAAGCGTTCGAGCTGCGGGGGATGATCACGGTCAAGGACATCCAGAAATCCAGCGATTTCCCCAACGCCTGCAAGGACGGTAACGGCTCGCTTCGCGTGGGGGCGGCCGTCGGCCCCGGCCCGGATGCCTTCGAGCGGGTGGCCGCACTCGTCGAGGCCGGCGTGGACGTGGTCGTGGTCGATACCGCCCACGGGCACTCCTCCGGCGTGCTCGACACGATCGGCGAACTCAAGAAGACGCACCCACAGCTGCAGCTCATCGGCGGCAACGTGGGCACGGCCGAAGGCGCAAAGGCGCTGGTCGAAGCCGGCGTGGACGGCGTGAAGGTCGGCATCGGCCCGGGCTCGATCTGCACCACGCGTGTCGTGGCCGGTGTGGGCGTGCCCCAGATATCGGCGGTGGCCAATGTCACCGCCGCGCTCGCCGATAGCGACGTGCCGGTCATTGCCGACGGCGGTATCCGTTTTTCGGGCGATCTGGCCAAGGCGCTCGTCGCCGGGGCGCATGCAGTGATGATCGGCGGCATGTTTGCAGGCACCGAAGAGGCGCCCGGCGAGATTGAGCTTTACCAGGGGCGCTCGTTCAAGGCCTATCGCGGTATGGGCTCGCTGGGCGCCATGAGCGGCAATCAGGGCAGTGCGGATCGTTATTTCCAGGACCCGTCGGAGGAAATTCAGAAGCTGGTGCCCGAAGGTATCGAGGGCCGCGTGCCCTACAAGGGGCCGCTCGGTGGCATCGTGCACCAGCTTATCGGTGGTCTGCGCGCAGCCATGGGGTATACCGGCTGTCACGACATCACCGAGATGCGCACCCAGCCCACCTTCGTGCAGATTACCTCCGCCGGCATGAAGGAATCCCATGTTCACGACGTGAACATCACCAAGGAAGCCCCGAACTACCGCGTGGACTGAGCCGCGCTGTTGTTTGCGAACCGGAAAAAAGCGCAGCTCGGCTCTCGTTCTGCGCTTTTTCTGGTTTGGGGACGCGTTTTTCATCCGCCGATGAACGCCGATGGCCGCAGACTGAAGACAGGACAGAATCGGGCAGTAGAAGAGACACTGTTTTTCAAACAGCCAAAGCGCCGCCCGTCACGCAAGGCGCCACGCAACCCGCATCGGCACCACAGCCCGAGCGCTATCTGCGTCTGCCTGCGGCCATCTGCGGATTCAACGCCCAACCCGCATCGACAAGATCCGCAGACAAACGTTTTAAAGAATCACCACCGAGCTTGGAAACCACGATGACCCAGGACATCCACGCCGAAAAGATCCTTATTCTGGATTTCGGCAGCCAGTACACCCAGCTCATCGCGCGCCGCGTGCGCGAGGCCAACGTCTACTGCGAGATCTATGCCTGGGACGTGGCCGACCACTACGTTCGGGATTTCGCCCCCCACGGCGTCATCCTCTCCGGCGGCCCGGAATCGGTCACGGTAGACGAGGGCCCACGCGCCCCGGCGGCCGTCTGGGAACTCGGCGTGCCGGTGCTCGGCATCTGCTACGGCATGCAGACCATGGCCGCCCAGCTCGGCGGCGAAGTGGAAACCTCCACGCACAAGGAATTCGGCTACGCCCGCGTGCGCGCCCGCGGCCATTCCAAACTGTTCGCCGATATCCAGGATCACGTCAACGACGAAGGCCACGGCCTGCTCGACGTGTGGATGAGCCACGGCGACCGCGTCAAGGCCATGCCCGACGGCTTCAAACGCATCGCCAATACCGACAGCGCACCGCTTGCCGGCATGGCCGACGAAGAACGCGGTTACTACGGCATCCAGTTCCACCCGGAAGTCACCCATACGCCGCAAGGCAAGCGCATCCTCGCGCGCTTCGTGCACGAGATCTGCGGCTGCGGCGAACTGTGGACATCCGAACACATCATCGAGGATCTGGTTGCCCGCATCCGCGAGCAGGTCGGCGACCAGCGCGTACTGCTCGGCTTGTCCGGCGGGGTGGATAGTTCCGTGACCGCCGCGCTCATTCACGAAGCGATCGGCGAAAACCTCATCTGCGTGTTCGTCGATAACGGCCTGCTGCGCCTGCACGAGGGCGACGAAGTCATGGCCACCTTCGCCGAGCACAAGGGCCTAAACGTCATCCGTGCGGACGCGGAAGACCAGTTCATGGCCAAGCTCGAAGGCGTGGCCGACCCGGAAGCCAAGCGCAAGATCATCGGCAACACCTTCATCGAAGTCTTCGACGCCCACGCCGCCGAACTCACTAACATCGATTGGCTCGCCCAGGGCACCATCTACCCGGACGTCATCGAATCCGCCGGCTCGGCCACCGGCAAGGCCCACGTCATCAAGAGCCACCACAACGTCGGCGGCCTGCCGGAAGACATGAAGCTCGGCCTCGTCGAACCGCTGCGCGAACTGTTCAAGGACGAAGTCCGCGAACTCGGCCTGGCTCTCGGCCTGCCACGCGACATGCTCATGCGCCACCCGTTCCCCGGCCCGGGCCTGGGCGTGCGCATCCTCGGCGAAGTGAAAAAGGAATACGCCGACAAACTCCGCGCCGCCGACGCCATCTTCATCCAGGAACTGCGCGACTCCGGCTGGTACGACAAAGTCAGCCAGGCCTTCGCCGTCTACCTCCCGGTCTCTAGCGTCGGCGTGACCGGGGACGGCCGCCGCTACGAACATGTCGTCGCACTTCGCGCCGTCGAGACGATCGACTTCATGACGGCGAAGTGGGCCGAATTGCCGTACGAACTGCTGGGGCGTGTGTCGACCCGGATCGTCAATGAAGTGGACGGGATTTCTCGGGTCGTCTATGACGTGACGGGCAAGCCGCCGGGGACGATTGAGTGGGAGTGAGTTTTTCGGTTTGACGCAAAAGCGGTGCGGAAGGCTAACTCGCGATGATCAACATAAGATAATGCGCTAAACAGCGGCCATAAATTTATGGGAAAAAAATACGCTAGCTATGATGCTGGCCAAGTTCAAGATGCAAGGCTCTATCACTCTTATAGTTAGTGGTCTGATTCATTAAAATGAATATCGTAGATTTATTTTGCGGGTGCGGCGGATTTTCGCTTGGGGCGCATAACGCAGGCTTTGATGTCGTATCGGCCTACGACTTTGATGAAGTGTTAACCTCGTCCTTCCGAAAAAATTTTCCAGATACGAATCTTTTTCATCGAGATATCGCCACGCTCACTGGCGAAGAAGTCGGCGCGGGCGTGGACGGCAACATTGACGGGATTATAGGTGGGCCACCGTGCCAGGGTTTTAGCGACATCGGCCGTCGCTCAACTGATGATCCCCGTCGTGATCTCTTAGGCCACTTTTTTAGAATCGTGTCGGAGGTTAAGCCCTTATTCTTTGTCATGGAGAACGTTCGAGGCCTCGCTTACCAAGGGGCTTTACCGGTACTGGAAAAGGCCTTGTCTTTAGTTTCTCCCTCGTACGATATTCTAGGGCCGCACATTTTAGACGCGTCGGAGTTTGGCGCTGCAACTAAGCGCCGGCGGCTGTTCATTATCGGAATCCATAAGAATGTATCAGCTCCCATTCCACTCTCGACAATAGATCGCTTTAAGCGCCCGGCCGCTAACGTCAAAGCGGCTATAGCTGATTTGGGAGACGCGCACGAACAAGTCGGACGAGAATTTTTCGCAAGATTCGATCTATGGAAGATCCGACGACGTGGACGCCCCTCGAATTATGCGCGGGCTTTGAGGTCAATCGACGGAATATTCACGAGTCATAAGCCGACTTCTCACACGCCGGCGGTCGCAGCACGTTTCGCGAATGTGAAGCCTGGTAATACAGACCTGATCGGCCGGCACACACGGTTGCAGTGGGAGGGAGTCTGCCCAACGTTACGGGCAGGTACTGGTTCGGACAAAGGCTCTTACCAAGCGGTACGCCCCATACACCCGTCGGAAAATCGCGTAATTACGGTGAGAGAGGCTGCCCGTCTTCAAGGGTTTCCTGACAACCACGTATTCCATCCTACTGTTTGGCACAGCTTTAGGATGATAGGGAATAGCGTATCTCCAATCATGGCCGAGGCTCTTTTCAAGGCAATCGCCACACATTTTAGGCATTCAGGTCTATTCGAGAACTGCTGTGCCAATACGACTCAACGTGCTTTGTTTGAAAGATAACCGTAAGTATAAATGGTTGATCGAATTTCGAGCGGCCGTAGATCATGGCTAATGTCGCGTGTCTCGTCCAAGAACACGTCCACAGAATTACGCGTACGCTCTGCAGCGCACCGGCGGGGCTTGCGTTTTCGGCTACACCGGCGAGATCTGCCAGGCACGCCGGATATAATATTTCCGAAATGGAACTTGCTAGTATTTGTACACGGTTGTTTTTGGCATCGCCATCCCGGATGCCAAAAAGCCACTGCACCTAAAAGCCACGTCGATTTTTGGCAGCGCAAGTTTGATCGTAATGTCGAACGTGACCGTCAAAATTGCGCTGCGTTACTAAAGCAAGGATGGCGGGTGGAAGTGATATGGGAATGCCAAACAAAACATCCGCAATATCTTTCCGAACGGCTAGACGAAATTTTTGGTATGTAAACGCTATGGCGAGAGTTAACTTCGAATTCATTTGCGCCTAACGCGAGGCAGAAATCTGCCGACAACGGAAATAATGGTTTGCAAATAGTTTTCGCGATATGTGAAATAGTGCGCGCTTAATTCATGCAAGTGAACCTAAAAATTTCACTTTTATAATGCTTGAAACAAGCGGTTTATATTTGGGTTTACAGTCCTTTTTGGATTGTGCCGCCTGAAGATTATGGGGGGGGTATGTCTGATAGTAGTGGTGATGCAGTTGATTATGGGACGGCTACGACATTGCCGGCGAAGACCTTTTTTGTATCAATGCTTACAAGAGACATTGAGCTCGACGATGCAATTTTAGACCTTCTTGATAACTGTATTGATGGTGTAGTTCGAAGTCATTCCGGTCAGGATGAGATGCCTTACGAGGGTTTCGAAGCAATCGTGCGCATCTCGGAAGATTATTTTGAGCTCGAAGATAACTGCGGTGGTATTCCGATCGGTATTGCCCGTAGCCGCGCATTTCGCTTAGGTCGACAGACTGGCGATATCGTAGACCAAGACGAGCGAACTGTCGGTGTTTACGGTATTGGTATGAAACGCGCAATATTTAAATTAGGCCGCAACTCAACCGTTAAGTCGATAAGTGATCAACCCTTTACAGTTAATATAAATTCCGAATGGCTCGATTCGGATGAGTGGACGCCGCTGGCGCTCGAACCTTACAGACCTCCGGACGGGGCCCGGCTAGGCACCCGTATTACGGTTCACGAATTATACCCTGGCGTAGCTGCGAAACTAGCTGATGTATCGTGGATTGAGAAACTTCGTCAGTATATTTCAGATCACTATGCTTTGATAATTGCAAAGGGTTTTTCGGTCAAGATCGAAGCGCATGGTGTGACGTCGAAACCGATCACGCCGGCCCCTTTCGTACTTGCTGCGGCAGGAGAGCTTGGTGGGGACGGCGTGCAACCGCTCATATACCGCGGGAATATAGAAGGGGTGGAGGTTGAAGTTTATGCGGGGCTACTATCACAGCCCTTGGACGAGGATCAGATCTCTGAACGTCATGGCGAACAGGATGGTCGTTCGCCGGCAGGTTGGACGATCGCCTGTAATGATCGTGTCGTTGTATCGCGAGACCGGACGTATTTGACCGGCTGGGGTACCGCCGGAGTTCCCTCATATCACGGCCAATACAGTGTAATTGCGGGAATCGCGCTGCTTTGGGCTGACCATGTCCAGGAGCTGCCATTAACTACAACAAAACGCGGCCTTGATGCTTCATCGATAGTTTATGCGCGTCTTCTCGATGTAATGAGAGAGGCTACTAAATCGCTGACATCTTTCACTAACAAGTGGAAAACAAAAGAAGCTCGTAGAGAACCTTTGGGCGACACAAAGCAAAAAAGCCTTTCCGAACTCCGGGCCTTCGATGGCGTGACTAAAGTCAAAAACGGAAAGCTTAAGGGCCTTTACACTTACAAACCGGAACTTCCGACTCCTCCGCAGGAGAAACGGCGGCCACGTGTATCGTTCGCGGCCGAAAAAGAAGAGATTGCAGCGCTTAGAGATTATTTTGAAGATGAGGAGCTCAGTAACAGTGAGGTCGGGCGCCTGGCGTTTGACGAAGCTCTATATGAAGCTGGGTATGCAAAATGAGTGGAGCGGGTGGTGAAATTCCTTATCATTTGCGAACTGCAAAAGCGGCTGACCGAAGACTCTTTATAGATTTGCTTCGAAGGTTGGAACGTTGGATCCCGCTCGACCATCACGTTTATGTCTCGATGGGTGGTTATCCTATGGCGGATCACCACCGCGTGTATCGCGTCCTAGGGCTTCGAAACATGCTTAGTTTCGACGAGGATGGAGCAGTAGTTCCTCGACAAGCGTTTAATAAGCCAAATAAAGATTGTCGATGTATAGAGATGGCGTCGAGCGATCTTGTATCTAACCCTCGTGCCGCGTACTCGGCCGCTGGAATAAGAGATTGCCCCAATCATATTGTTTGGTTGGATTACACCAAGCCGTCGAACCTACGGCAGCATCTCGACGATGTCGTTTCCCTTATTAGGGCGTCTGATGAAGGGGACATACTTCGTGTGACTCTCAATGCAAACCCTTCGGCCATCCGCGGCGCACAACATGATTTGCCCAAGAAAGCTAAGCAAGATGCCAGGTTAGCCACTTTACGGCGCGAGCTTGGCGACTATCTTCCTGAAGATGTGGAGCGCTCGCATATATCAGACAAATTTTATCCTAAGTTGCTCGTTCGAATATTGCGTAATGCTCTAAGTAGTGCGGTGGCGGCGAATCTTCGAGTGGTCCCGGTATCGATTGTTACCTACGCCGATGGGCACCGTATGGTCGCGGCAACCATGGTGGTGGTTTCAGGCGAGTCAAGCGTTGGCGAGCCTCATCAGAAAGCCAAGCTTCAGTATTGGCCGCTCGCATCAAGACGATGGGACGAAATTCACGACCTTCGGATTGCGACACTAACCAGTCGTGAAAGAGCGCACCTAGACTTTAATCTCCCAACAGTTCCCGCGCTTACACTTCTTAAAGGCCTTAAATTTTCGTTGTTTCCCGATATGGGTATTGAAGATGCCGCCGCCTATCTTGACCGCTATGAGGGATTGCTTCGTTTTTACCCTAATTTTCTGGCGGTTGACTGATCTAGCTCGTTATAAAATTGAGGGTTGCGGTGAGCTAGCCGCACAGCAATAGTGGACAGACCTTGAGGGTTTTCTCCACATTTATCTATTCTATAGCGGTGACTTGGCATTTTTAGGGTGGATTCAGGTTCCAATCGCAACGCGGCCATTCTGCGTGAGCACTTCGTGGGGCGTTCGATAGCTGAGCCGTTTTCTAGGTCGATGATTGAGTAATTCGACGGCTTTGTCGAGTTCAGATTGATGAACCGGGTCGAGCGAGCGACGTTTCGGGAAGAATTGTCGTAAAAGACCATTTGCGTTCTCGTTACAACCGCGCTGCCAAGGCGAATGAGGCCGTGCGAAGAAGACCCGGAAACCGGTGCCATTCTCGATCCGATCATAAGCACTGAACTCGGTGCCGTTGTCATAGGTCAGCGTCTGTTTCCAGCGCCGCGGAACACGTTGGAATGCTTTGATGGTGGCTTCGGCCAGCGGCACCGACGCCCGGCTCGGTTGCTTGAATGCCACGATGTAACCGCTGCGACGTTCGACGTGGGTGACGAATGCGGCTTGCCCGGAACCCATTACGGTATCGCCTTCCCAATCGCCGAATCGGGCTCGCCGATCGACAATTGCTGGCCGCTGCATGATATCCAGCCGTGCCTCTCGCCGCGCGCGATTCGCGCCTCGAGAACGACGCCGGCGCCGCGTTTTGTGTTGTTGGCGTAAATGACGATAAAGGGTGCCGTGCGTTCGGGCGTCCGTTTCTATCCAGGCGTAGATCTGCTCGGTGCTGATCCGCATGGCCGATGAACCCGGAAAGCGGGCGATCAAGCGACCCGCAATCGCTTCCGGTGGCCAGAACGCCCGTAGCTTGGCATCGACGAAATCGACAAGCGGACGATGATCGCGACGCCGGCGATGTCGTGCGGTCCGGCGTCGTCTCTCGGCCTCGTACTGAGCATACCGATCGCTGTAGTGAGGCCAGAATGGCGATTGATTTCGTTTGATCTCTCGACTAATCGTGCTTCGATGACGACAAAGGCGTCGCGCGATCTCTGCCTGATTTAATCCGAACTGCGAGAGCGTGAGAATGACGCAGCGCTCGCGTGCGCTAAGATGGGTATGNGACATCGCAGGGCCTGTTTTGTTGATGGTCTCGACAACCTCAACTTAACGCAACGCCTTGCGATGTCTCGCCTTTTCGGAAATGTTGCGATTGGAACCTGAATCCACCTAGAGAGCGAAAATAATCGGGGACAGACCACGTTTTTTCAGGTTAAGTGCGACCGAGTGACAGTAGTCCTATCTGCCGATTTCGCGAGCGGCTGCGGCTCGTCTCTCATTGACGGTTCGTAAGTAAGGATATTGGCCGCTGATATCGGCTTTTGAGCGGAAAAGGCGACCGAGGGCATATTAGGCGGCGCAATCGTCATTGCTGACAGACACCGAACCCTCAGGGACAGACCACGTTTTTGCAGGTTAGAAAATCCTCAGAGACGACAGACTACGGTTTTACTTGAAAAGAGGCCGGGGCTACTCAAGCGATGCCCTATCTGGATCCGGTCTCGGTCGGCCGATGGCGATGTCGGTAATGGGCTAGGCCTGCGCCGCGAACGCGCGTCGTCTTCTGATATACGGTCGAGCCAGCGGTTCGTGCGTGGGTTTGTTCTAGACGAAGCCAAGCCTGACGTCCAAGCTATAGGCCATCATTGACTGAAGGATTGAAAGACCATGTCCAGCCCGGAACACAAGCAGAAGATCTGGAACCTGATCAAGGACATCAAGGTCGGGATGCTCGTCACCAAGGACGATAACGTGCCGCGCGCGCGCCCGATGCATNTGGTGCAGGATGAATACGATGGCACGATCTGGTTCTATACCCAGCGCAGCGCCGAGAAGGTGATCGAAGCCAAGGGCGGTAGCGAGGTGTGCCTGACGTTCTCCGACCCGGATGAGGGCATCTATGTGTCGATGTCGGGCACTGCCCGCCTGACCGATGACCAGGCCGTGATCGATAAGTACTGGAGTTCGGAAGTGGCGGCCTGGCTGCCGGAGAAAGAGGATCCGGAAGTCGTCATGCTGGAGATCGATATCCAGATGGGTGAACACTGGGCCTCGAAAGAAAGCAAGGTCTTCCAGCTCTATGAAATCGCCAAGGCGAATGTCAAAAGCGACAAGACGCCGGATATCGGCGAGAACGAAAAATTCGGTGGCTGATCAGCCAGGCGAATGAATGAGCGGGCCGCTGGTGTATCGAAGGCTGTTTTCGATATGACTTGCGGCCTGTCTGCTGGTGACGCTTGTTGCGCTTCATGCGGCACGAGTGAAAGGCGTTGTACCAGACTGTGGCAGCGTCGATCTCGGATCGCCCGGCTGGGTGATCTGAAATGAACGCACAGCCCCCGGATTCCACCTTCGATCGTTATGCACTTATTACTTCCCGGGCTGGAGCTGGCGGGCACTTTTGTATTCGCGATCAGCGGGGCAATGGCGGCCGTACAGAAGCGCCTGGATATATTCGGGCTGGCTGTACTGGCATTTGCGACCGGTACGGTGGGTGGGATTACCCGCGATTTACTGATCGGCGCCACGCCGCCGCTCGCGATCGCGGATATGCGCTATGGCGTGACGACAATGGTCGCCGCCGGTCTGGTGTTTTTCGCCCATCGGCTGGTCGAGCACGTTACCCGGCCGGTGGCGATTTTTGATGCCGCGGGCTTGTCGTTGTTCGCGGNGGGCGGTTCGATCCGTGCGCTGGAATACGGTATTTCACCCGTGATGGCCGCGGTGATGGGCATGATCACCGGTATCGGTGGCGGTATCATGCGCGATGTGCTGATCGCGCGCATGCCGATGGTTCTGGCGCCGACTGAGCTTTATGCGACGCCGGCATTGCTGGGTTCCACGATCGCCGTGATCGGCGTGACATTCGGTTGGCCGTTTGTGCCGACCACCGTCTGTGGCGCGCTATCTTGTTTTTTTGTTCGCTACATGGCGATGCGGCATGGCTGGTGTTTGCCATTGCCCCGCGGTGCGCGATAAGCCGTCGCCGTGAATACGCGGTGACTCAGCCCGAATGATCGACGAGTTGCTTGCGCAACCGGCCGATATGGAGCCGGGCGTTCGGGGTCGGTTGCGGCTTCCTGCCGGGCGCGCGGAAACCTCATCGGTGCCGCATTCGGCAAGTGCCCGTATGGCAAGGCCTTATCAAGGTATCGGCAGCAATACCGAGCCCAGGGCTGCGGTGGGCCGGTCTCAGGACGTGCCCCGCGTGCTCGCCGCCCACTCGGGCTGAGCGAGCCGGCGCTTCTGTGTGCCGGCTGTTCGTTGCGCTTGTTGCGTCAGCCCGTTGTCGCGGCATGGACCTCCGACTCGTGTAGGGCGATACGTTTACGCAGCAGATCGATATGCATGCGGGCGTTGTAGGCATAGCCGCGGTAGGGGAGTGGCAGTTTCAGTGCGGCAATGTGTCGATCCAGTTCGACGAGCTCGGCCTTGAGCTTTCGGAGCGTGTCCGGATCGTCGGTGGCATCGGCTTCGTTGTCGATTTCCCGAATCCGCGCGTAGTGGCGGAACACGCGGTTGCGGATACTCCATTGATACAGGCCCGGCAACGCGCGCAGGAGCGGCAGCACGAGAAAGACGATCGGCAGCAGCAGTATCGCGAAGCGGCTGATTTGTGCGGTGACCCAATACGGCACGAAACCGTTCAATGGGCTTGGCCCCTCGGCAATCAGGTCGCGAGCGTAGGCGTTCTGAGGCAGCGAGGTGTTGTCCATCGTGGGAAACTTGTCTTTCGGGGTGATGATGTCACCGGCTGCGTGGACGCGGCGCGCGGCTTCGACCAGACGATCGACGATGGCCGGGTGAAGATCGGGCTGGCCGACAATGCGGGCGACAAGGCCGAGCAGGGTGACTGGCTTCGGCGGTAGCGGGGGGTTGAGTCCGAAAGCGCCGGACGGGATATCCACGCGTATGGATTGCGGCATGCGCCGTGACAGAGCCACGGTATGGTCGAGCTGGAGCAGGGCGGTGTCGGGATCGGCGAGCACGGTCGATAGATAGGGGGCGGCCAGTGGCGCCACGAACAGCGCGATATCCACGCGGCCATCGGCCAGAGCCCGGGCCGCTTCGGCATCGCCCAGCGGTAGCAGTGTGTTGCTCTTGTCGCCCAAACCGGCGGCTTTGAAGAAAGAGGTTGCCGCGGCCCGCGTCCCCGAGCCGGGCTCCCCGGCCGCGATACGCAGACCCGACCAGCGCGCCGGATTGGCGGCCACGCCGGCGCCTTCTGTCTGATGGGCAAAGATGAGAAACGGCTCGGTGAATACCGCGCCGAGTGTTTCGATATCGCGATCCAGCGTGATGCCGCCTTGCAGTAGCCCGGCATCGGCCCGGCCGTTGGCGAGCAGGCGCGCGTTTTCGGCCGAGCCGGCAGTGGGGATGAGCTTCAGATCAATGTCGTCCTCGGCGAGAATATCGCGATACTGCTCGGCGATCTGCCAGTAGCCGCCGTCTTGAATACCGGCAGCAAAGCGCACGCTGGAAGGTGGAATGATGCCGCGGCTGAGCCACCACAGGGCGAATGCCGTGATCAACACGGCCAGAACTGTGGCTAGAATCCGAAACATCGTTTCCCCTTGAAGCATCCCCAGCCCGCATCAGACCGTGATCGACAGGGCTTTGCAAGTCGCTGATTCTCGGATTGATCGCTTGCATCACGATTTCTTTCGGCGGCCGGGCCGGGGGTGTGGATGTGTTGTTTCGGGCAGAGCAACACGCACACGACGGTCTGTCGGGTGTGCGGCTTTCGGTCTATGGCCGCCGAGAGACAGCGCGGCCGCGTTCGGGGCTAACGGGCGCAATCGGTGTTGTCGTATCGTGAGCGGGCTGATGGTTCACGAGGGTGACGGTGCGGAAACAGACGTTGGGCCTGGCGGCGGTCTTATGCGCGATGCTGGTGATTGCCGGTTGCGCGGCCGGGCCGCGCTCCGGCGGTGCCGGTGCGATCTATCAGACCGGCCAAGCCACGTATTACGCGGACAAGTTTCGGGGGCGTCGAACAGCCAGCGGCGAGCGTTATCGGCCGTCGCAATTGACGGCCGCCCACCGAGCGTTGCCCTTCGGCAGTCGGGTTCGCGTGACGAACCGCAACAACGGGCGTTCGGTGACGGTGCGTATCAACGACCGCGGGCCGTATGTCGATGGGCGAATCATCGATCTGTCGAGCACGGCCGCTCGTCGATTGCGCATGAAGCGCGCCGGCGTGGTGCCGGTCACGCTACGGCTTGTTTCGGCTGACTGATCGCGCCCGGGCCTGGCGAGCGGCATCGCTTGTCCGAGATGCGCCGTGCCGGACAGTGCCGGCATTCGATCATGTGCTCGTCGTACCGAATGGCAGGCCGCGGGGCAGTTCACCGGTCGGCCGGCCGCCGATGCCAGTGGCCTGACGCTTTGCCCGCCGGGCGTGTCAGAGGGCGGTGTCGATGCTTTTCACGGCCTGTGGCTGTGATGGGCGCGGCATGCTCGCGAGGTTTGAGTCGGGCCGGTGGCCTATCGGCATGTTGTGATCGTCATCGCCGGGCGCTGACCGAATACGGCATATTGATGCCCTAGGTATTCTCAGCGCTCATCGCGGCGCTGACCCAGGAGGGGTCGTCGATGACCGATTTGAAGGCGCAGACGCGCCAAGCGCTTTACGAGCGGGCACAGGCGCTGGATGTGCCCGGACGTTCGGCCATGAGCAAGGACGAACTCGTGGCTGTTCTGGCCGGCCGCGCTGGCGAGCCGGATCCGCCCGACGATTCGGTGCCCCGGGTCGGCTCGCGCGTGGCGGCGTTTCGGCATCTGGCCGAGCAGGTCGCTCGCGGCGAGTTCGTGCTGCGGCCCCGTGTACTGACCGGCTACGATCGGCGACAGCATGTCCGCCAATGTCTGCGAGAGGATCACACGACGCGGATCGCTGCCGATGCCGACGATGCCACGGTAAAGTTCAATACGTTGGCGGATTCGCTGTTTTCGTTCTTCCGCGGCACGGCTTTGCTGTTCTATCGGGATATGGCCGGCGACGATGCATGGATGCCCACGGTGTTGGCACTGGGCGATGTACACCCGGAAAACTTCGGCGTGATGCCGAATATGAACAATGTGCCGATCTTCAGCGTGAACGACTTCGACGAAGCCTACTATGCTCCGTTCACCTGGGACATCAAGCGCGGGGCCACCGGGTTCATGATCGCGGCCGCCACCGAAGGCGAGCTCTCGGCCAAGCACCAGCGCAAGGTGGTCAAGCACTTCGTGAAAGGCTACGTCGAGGACATGAAGCGTCTGGCGCGCGAGGGCACCGAGCGGGATGAGGAAATGCGCCTGGACAATGCCCCAAAGCTGATTCGCAAGCTGATCGAGGGCGCCCGGGAAAGCCGGGCCGAGTGGCTGGTCGAGGATTATCTCAACGAATCGAAGACCGGTTTCCGAGCCACCGACGAACTGGTGCCGATCACTGCCCGGCGCGATGAGTTTCAGGCCATCACCGACCGGCTGATCAAGGACAACGACATCACCGTGCCGGCGCGTGCCAAGGGCATGCGGGTCAAGGATGTGGCGCTGCGGCGTGGGCAGGGCACGGCCTCGCTGGGGCTGAACCGCTATTACGTGCTCATCGAAGGCCCACAGGCCGACGGTAGCGATGATCTGATTCTTGAATACAAGCAGGCGCGTCATTCCGCGCTGTCGGGCCTGGTGCCGCCGTCATCCTATGAAAAGAACACGCGCGGGGCACGCATCAGCCATGCACAGGCCGTCCATCTGGTGCGCGGCGATCGGTTCTATGGCCATATCGATTTCGAGGGCCTGAGTTACATGACGCGCGAGCGTGCCCCCTATCGCGACGATATCGATCTGGACGATCTGTCCAAGAGCCAGTGGAAGACCTATGCCGGCATCTGTGGCCGCGTGCTGGCGCGTGTGCATGCCCTGTCCGATGAATCCGGCAACATCACCCGCGATATCGAGCCCGATATTGTCCAGGCGATGGGCCCGCCCGAGCTTTTCATCGCCGACATGGTCGAGTTTGCCGAAGAAGCGGGCGCCCGTGTGCGGCGCGACCACGCCCTGTTTCAGGCAGACCACGCCCTCGGCGCCTTCTCCCGGCTTGATATCGTCCACGTGTGATCGTGACGGCTCGGCCATGACATCGACGCAGCGCCTGGCGCTGGCGTTCGTGTTCGCGTGGTTCTTCTTGGGCGGTATCGCGCATTTCGTGGCCACCGAGCTCGAGATGACGATCATGCCCGACTGGCTGCCGGCGCATCGTGCGCTGGTGCTGGCCAGTGGCGCGTTCGAGCTGCTCGGCGCGGCCGGGCTGCTGTGGCGCCGTACACGGGGCTGGGCCGGCTGGGGATTGATCGCACTCACCGTGGCTGTCACGCCGGCCAATATCGATATGCTGCTGCACGCCCAGACCTTTCCGGGCATTCCGTACTGGGCGCTGGTGTTGCGTCTGCCGTTGCAGCTGGCGCTGATCGTCTGTATCGCGTGGGCCACGCAGTGCTCGTGCCGCGGCCGGGGCCCGATGGGCAGGCCGCGCGGCGCGTCGCAGCGCTGATGCCGCAAGCCGGGCCAGGCCACGCAAGCGCCGGGCAGGCACGGTGGCGCCATGACGCTTTGCACTGCCAGCCGATGCTCCGGGGCTATGCCGCCGCCGGCGTGGCTCCGGGCCAGCGAGCCACAGGCCGGTGACGGCCGGCGGTGCTTGGCAGCGTGTCGCTGCCGTCGTTTCATCAGGGTGTGTGGCCTCAGGGCGGCCGCGCGATACGCGTTTGATCTTCGGGCCGATTGCCCGGCGAGCCCATGAAGCCCACCCCTGCAGCGCCCCGTCACGGCTTCACGCTGTCGAAGCGGTGGGCGGCATGCGGGGCCGACCGGGGCAACGAAGGCTCCCGCCGACGAGCCGGGCCTGGCGGATACGAAAAAAATGCGCACTTCGTTCGTGTCGGCGCGCGCAAGGCCCTACCATACCCGGGTTACCCGCACAGCCATGCCTCCATGACCGTACAACCTGCAAAAACCATGTCGGCCGTTCAGTTGATGGGACACGGCGGGCTCGATCAGCTGGTCTATCGCGACGATGTGCCGGTGCCGACACCGGGCACGGGGCAGGTGCTCGTGGAAGTGAGCGCGACCGCGAAAAACAACACCGATCGCAAGGCCCGCGAAGGGCTGTATCCCACCAAGGACAAGACGGATACCACCTCGTTTGCCATCGGCGGCACGCCGAGCCTCACGTTTCCGCGAATACAGGGCGCGGACATCGTGGGTCGTATCGTGGCCTGTGGCCAGGGGGTTGCACCCGAGCGGGTCGGTGAGCGCGGTCTGGTGGATTTCAATATCTATGCCGGTGAGCGCGACGATATCAATCTCTTGCCGGATTACTACGGCCACGGGGCGGACGGTGGCTTTGCCGAGTATGTGGTCGTCCCGGCGGCCCAGTTTCACGAGATTGCCAACACCGATCTGGCCGATGCCGAGCTCGCGGCGCTTGGCATGTGCTCGTACCAGACGGCCTATCACATGATGACGAGTGCCAATATCGTCGCCGGTGAGCGGGTGCTGGTGACCGGGGCCAGCGGCGGTGTCGGCACCGCCCTCATCCAGCTCTGTCGGATCGTCGGGGCCGTGCCGTATGCCTTGTCGACGGCCGACAAGGCCGAGGCGCTGTTGGCACTGGGTGCGGCCCATGTCTTTGATCGCCACGACACCACGGATTTCGTTTCACAGGTGCGCCAGGCCACCGGCGGCGCGCCGATCGATGCGGTGATGGATCTGGTCGGCGGGGCGTCCACACCGCGCTTCATCGAAGCCATGACCTTCGATATGTCACAGCGTGCGACCTATCCACGCCTGTCGATCGCCGGGGCTTCGGAAAACAATGTCTCCGAGCTGCTCTGGACTGTGATCTATCTCTATCAGGTACAGATATTCGGTGTGTCGCACGGCACGCCGAATGAGGCCCGCCAGCTCGTGACCTGGATTCGTGACGGTCGGCTCAAGCCAGTACTCCACGGGGCGTTTCGTCTGTCCGAGCTGCACGCCTGCGAGCGATATTTCGTCAGCCGTGGCAGCGCATATCTGGGCAAGATCGTGGTGGTGCCGGACCGCCAGTGGGCTGCGCACGGCGCGCCTTTTGCAATCGATATTCCGGATGGATTGTCCGCCTCAGACACCACAGGGGCCACCCCATGACCCGACAATACGCCTTGCGCGTGATGGATACCCATGCCGGGGGTGATGTCTCGCGCATCGTTCTGGGCGGCGTCAAAGCCTTGCCCGGCGCCAATGTACGCGAGCAGATGGTGTATCTGCGCGATCATGCCGACGGCCTGCGCCGGCTGCTGCTCGAAGAGCCCAACGGTATTCCCGAAATGTCGGTCGATCTGATCGTGCCGGCCAGCCAGCCGGAGGCCGTGGCCGGCTATGTGATCATGGAGGTGATGGGGTATCCCATCTATTCGGGCTCGAACACGCTGTGTACCGCCACCGCGGTGCTCGAAGCCGGCCTGGTGGACAAGCGGGAGGGCGAGCAACGTTTCGTGCTCGAGGCCCCGGCCGGCCGGGTCGAGGTCAGTGCCGTCGTCGAAGACGATGTCGTGCGCTCGGTGACCTGCGAAGGGCTGCCCAGCTATATCGATACCGTGGATGCCTGCGTCGATGTCCCCGGCGTGGGCCGGGTGATGTATCACGTGGCCTACAGCGGTGGTTTTTATGCGCTGGTCGATGCCCAGGCGCTGGGTTTTTCGCTCGTGGCCGCCGAGGAGCGACAGCTTGCCGAGACAGCCCATGCCATTGTGGAGGCGATTCGACGGACACACGCGTTCGTGCACGACACGCTGGGTGATGTCGGCCCTCTGCCATTCCTGCACTTCATGGGGCCGGTGGAAACGCTGGCGCCCGGCTATCATCGCGCCCGCTCGGCGACCTATGTGCATCCGGGCGTGATCTGTCGCAGTACCACGGGCACCGGCACCTCCGCGCGTCTGGCGCTCATGAATCATCAGGGACTGATCGAGCCGGGCGATCGTCTGGAGACCGAATCCCTGCGCCATACGCGCTTCATCGGCGAGTTCGTGGCCCGGGAAACGATGGGCACACGTCAGGTGGTCAAGAACACGATCACCGGGCGGGCGTATGTCATCGCCGAGACCACGCTCATCGCCAATGCCGACGACCCCATGATCGAGCACCTGTGCCTGGATCATGTGATCGAGCCGCGCAGGCGCTAGTCTGGCGCCATATCTCGGTCGTCGAGCAGAGTCGAAAAGGTAAGCCATGCGTGAACAAGACAGCGATGTGATCATTGTCGGCGGCGGGGCCGGCGGGGCTGAACTGGCCGTGCGCCTGGCGCGTGCCGGCTGTGCCCGCGTACGGCTGATCGACCAGGCGGCCACGCATGTCTGGAAGCCGCGCCTGCACGAGTTGGCCGCCGGGGCGGCCCGCGGTGAGCTGGGCGAGATCCGTTATCGCGATCTCGCCGAGCGCTGGGGGTTCGTCTTCGAACAGGCCGCCCTTGGTGCGATCGATCCGCAGGAAAAAACCATCACGCTCGCCGCCGGCGACGCCCAGCAGCAGCGTGCCTACCGCGTGCTCGTGCTGGCGCTCGGCGGCACAACGCCCGATCTGGGCGTGGACGGCGTGACCGAGCACGCGTTCATGCTCGATCGTGCGCCGGACGCCGAGGCGTTGTACAAGCGATTCACCCAGGCATTGGACGAGGCGGCCGTCCAGACGCCGCCCCGCCCGGCACGTGTCGTGATTGTCGGCACCGGGCTGACCGGCGTCGAGCTGGCCAGCTATCTGGCCAGCCACGCGCATGTGGTGGCCAGAGCCGATACAACGCACGCCCAGACGCTGGCGATCCATCTGGTCGAGGCCAGTGCCACGTTCATGCCCGGCTTCGACGATGCGCCCACCCGGCGCGGCGTGCGTACGCGGCTGGAGGCGCTGGGTGTCACCGTTCATACCGGCCAGACCATTGCCCGGGTCGAGGCCGACGGTGTGGTCACCGAGCAGGGCACGCGTCTGGACAGCGATATGACGGTATGGGCTACCGGGCGCGTCGGCCCGCCGCTGGCCGTGCACGACGAACGGCTGCCCGCGAACGACAAGCAGCAGTGGCGGGTCGGCAAGACGCTGCAGAGCGTGGCGCACGCCGATATCTTCGCGCTGGGCGATTGTTGTGCGCTCGAGGATTCGCCCTGGCCGGCCACGGCTCAAGTCGCCAGCCAGCAGGCCGAGCATCTGTCGGCCCAGATCATGGCCTACCTCGACGGCGATACGCCGGCAGCGTTCGTGTTCCGGGACAAGGGCGTGCTCATGTCGTTCGGTGCCGGTGGCGATCTGGGGCTCGTACGCGGGCCGCGTGGAGATACCCTGCGTATTCACGGGCATGTCTCGCATGCCGCGTATCGCGCTCTGGAACGCCAGCATCAATGGGTGCTGTTGGGGACGCGGGCCACCGTCGAAGGCGCGGCCGGCGATTTCTTCGATACGCTGCGTGCCCGATACGTCTGATCATCGCCGGGTCTTTGCGACAGAGGCCGGCGACCCATGCCGCAGAATTCGCTAACCTGTCGCGTCCTTTTTCCATCACGCCTCGTTTTCTATGAGTGATAACCGACTCACACCGGCGTTTCGGGCCCGGGCCGATACGCTCATCGATGTACTGAACCGCCAGGCCAATGAGGTGCCCACCGGGCAGGTCAGTGCTTCGGCCATGTATGCCACGGCGCGTTTCAATGCCTTTCAGGTCGTCGCCACCGTCGAAGACCGCGAACAGCTGGCCGCGGAACGCGAAAACGCAGTGAACTATTTCACTTCGCAATACCGCAAGATGTTCGAGGATCATCTGGATGAGTGCATGAAGCACTTCGAGCGCTATACCGGCGGCGACGGCCCCGCCGACGGCCCGACCGACGACAGCGACTGACGCAGTGGCCGCCGAAACAGGCCCCGCGCCGGCCAGCGGCTCGTTATTTCCCGATACCGAACCTGCGCCGCCGCCGGAAACCGTGGGCGCTGCACACCAGGACGAAACCACCCATGCACTGGCAGCGCGCCTGCCGGCCAGCGTGCGGCTGGGTACCTCTTCCTGGAACTTTCCGGGTTGGCAGGGTCTGGTCTGGGACGCACGCTACACAGACAAGATGCTCTCGCAAAAAGGCATTTCTGCATATGCCCGGCACCCACTGTTTCGGGCGGTCAGCCTGGATCGTGCGTTTTATCAACCGTTAACGACCGACCAGTATCGCGCCTACGCCGAGGCCGTACCGGCGGATTTTCGGTACGTGGTCAAGGCCCCGGCACAGGTAACGGACAGCCTGATTCGGGGCACGGGCGGCAAGGGCCGGGCGATCAACCCCGATTTTCTGAGCCCGGACAAGGCATCGAGCCTGTGCGCAGAGCCGGCGGCTGCAGGTCTGGGCACACGCCTGGGCGCACTGGTCTTTCAGTTCAGCCCGCTCGTGCGTGATGCGATCGCCCGGATTGATGCGACGATCGATCGCCTGCATGCCTTGTTGACCGCGGTTGCGCGTGTGCGCGAGCACGTACCGGATGCGGTGCTGGCGGTCGAGGTGCGTGACCGCGAATGGCTGGGCCCGCGGTTCATCGCTGCCCTGGCCGATGCAGGCGCGACGTATTGTCTGGGGCTGCATCCGCGCCTGCCACCGATCGACGAGCAGTTGCCGATCCTGCGTCGTCTATGGCCCGGGCCGTTCGTCTGCCGCTGGAATCTGAACATCAAGCACGGCGTGCACGGCTATGAGCAAGCCCGCGCCGACTATGCCCCGTTCGACCGGCTGGTGGATGCTGACCCGGCGACCCGCGAGCAGATCGCGCGGGTCGCCGCGGGCACGGCACAGGCCGGGCAGCCGGTATTCGTGACCATCAACAACAAGGCCGAGGGCAGCGCGCCGCGCTCGGTGCACGCGTTGGCCGAACGAGTCGTTGCCCGGCAAGCCCGAGGCTAGCGCCCGGCGTCATCGCAGGGTCATATCAGGCTGTCAGGTTGCGGTGTCGATGGGCCGCTGGGGCTGTTTCGAGGTTATTGGCAGAGCCTATCGAAGCCATCGGTTATCAGTTGTGAGCTAATCTTGACTGATTCAAGTTAATGCCCAATCATCGGCCTTGCGATGAAAGAGATCGATACCGACATTCGCGTTGCTTTGCGGGATCGTGGCCTTCGAGTCACGGCACCGCGGCGCGCCATTCTGGAATGGCTGAGCGGGCGTCCGCATGCCACGGTGGACGACGTGCATCGCGGTGTGGCCGACACGCTCGGCGCGATCTCGAAACAGGCGGTCTACGACGTCTTATCTGCCTGTGTGGATGTGGAACTTGTGCGTCAGATCAAGCCGGCCGGTCATCCGGCACGGTTTGAGCGTCGTACCGGTGATAATCATCATCACCTGGTATGTCGTCAATGCAGCCGTATCGTGGATCTGGATTGCGATACCGGGCAGGCCCCGTGTCTGAGCCCGGGTGACGGTCACGGATTCATTGTCGATGAGGCAGAGATCGTGTTCTGGGGGCTGTGTGCCAGTTGCCAGCACGAGAATCACGAATCGCCGATTCCGCATACGGCCGGCGTGCCGGACCGGCAAGACACATCGATCAAAGCGCCTTGACGCATCGCGTCGACTCAAACAGGAAGCAAGCATATGGATGACAAGCAAAGCTCGGACGCAGCGTTCGAAGAAGTCAAGGTTGGCGGCAAGTGCCCGTTCGCCGGCGACACCGTTGGCGGCGCCGCCGGCTCCGAACCACAGAACGATCATTGGTGGCCGAACCGCCTCGAGGTCGAGCTGCTGCACCAGAACCCGCGTGAAGCCAACCCCCAGGATCCGGACTTCGATTACGCCGAGGCGTTCAAGAAGCTGGATCTGGAAGCACTCAAGAAAGACATCAAGGAGCTGCTGGTCAGCTCGGTGGACTGGTGGCCGTCGGATTACGGCAACTACGGCCCGCAGATGATCCGCATGGCCTGGCACTCGGCCGGCACCTATCGGATCGCCGACGGTCGCGGCGGTGCAGGCGAAGCCATGCAGCGTTTCGCGCCGATCAACAGCTGGTGGGACAACGGCAACGTCGATAAGTCGCGTCGTCTGCTGTGGCCCATCAAGCAGAAATACGGCGATGCCATCTCCTGGGCCGACCTGATCGTGCTCACGGGTAACTGCTCGCTGGAAATCATGAATTTCCCGACCTACGGCTTTGCCGGTGGTCGCATCGACGCCTGGGAGCCGGACAGCCTGACCTATTGGGGCCCGGAATCCTGGTATGGCAAGAAGATCGAGGACGCCCCGCGCGGCCCGTTCGAGGGCCACCCGGATCAGATGGTCAACCGTGACCTGCGCTGGTCGGGTACCAACGGCGAAGACGACTACGATCTGGAAGCGCCGCTGGCGGCCTCGAACTCCAACCTGATCTATGTCGATCCGGAAGGCTCGGCCAAGAAGGGCATCCCGGAAGATTCGGCGCGCGATATCCGTATCACGTTCGGCCGCATGGCCATGAACGACGAAGAAACGGTCGCGCTGATTGCCGGCGGTCATGCCTTCGGCAAGTCCCACGGCATGACGCCCCCGGACGAAATCGGCTATGCCCCGGAAGGCGCGCCGATGGAATCCCAGGGCCTGGGGTGGCATAACCCGCGTGGCAAGGGCAATGCCGAAGACACGATGACCAACGGCATCGAAGGCTCGTGGATCTCCAACCCCACGTTGTGGGACAGCGAGTATCTCGAGAACCTGTTCAAGTACGAATGGGAACAGACCCGCAGCCCGGCCGGCGCTCTCCAGTGGCAGCCGACTGATCCGAACGCACGGCGTACGCCGGACGCGCATCTGGAAGGCGTTGATCATCCGTTGATGATGATGACCTCGGACATCGCGCTGAAGGTCGATCCGTCCTATCGCAAGATCTGCGAGCGTTTCCTGGAAGACTTCGATTACTTCACCGAAGCCTTCTCCAAGGCCTGGTACAAGCTCACGCACCGTGACATGGGCCCGCGTGCCCGGTATCTCGGCCCGGAAGTGCCGGAAAAAGAATTCATGTGGCAGGATCCGATTCCGGCCGTGGATTTCGAGCTGGTCAATGCCGAAGACGTCAAGCATCTGAAGGCCAAGATTCTGGACTCGGGCCTGACGGTTTCCGAGCTGGCCGGCACAGCATGGGCATCGGCCTCCACGTTCCGTACGTCGGACAAGCGTGGTGGTGCCGACGGCGCGCGTATCCGTCTGGATCCGCAGAAGAACTGGCCGGTCAACAACCCGTCCACGCTGGACAAGGTGTTGACCACGCTGGCCGGCATCAAGAACGACTTTGATGGCGCGCAGTCGGGCAAGAAGATCTCGCAGGCCGATCTGATCGTGCTGGCCGGCTGTGCCGCGGTCGAGAAGGCCGCCAAGGACGCCGGCGTGGATATCCACGTGCCGTTCACCCCGGGGCGTAACGACGCCACGGACGAGCAGACCGACAACCAGGCTTTCCGCTGGCTGGAGCCGGTCTCCGATGGTTTCCGCAACTTCCATCGCTCGGACATCAACTACAACATCGCCCCGGAGCGTATCTTTCTGGATCGCGCGGCGCTGTTGGGTCTGTCGGCTCCGGAATGGACGGCCATCGTCGGCGGCCTGCGCGTGTTGGACGTCAACACCGAGGGCCACTACAAGCAGCACGGCGTGTTCACCGACAAGCCGGGCGTGCTGTCCAACGACTTCTTCCTGAACCTGACTTCGCCCGATTTCGAGTGGAAGAAGGTCGATGAAGAAGGCATGGAGTTCACGCTCAATGACCGCAAGTCGGGCGAGACCAAGTTCAAGGCCACCCGGTGCGACCTGATCTTCGGTGCCAACTCGCAGCTGCGTCAGCTGTCCGAGTTCTATGCCCAGAAGGGCGGCCAGGAGAAACTGGTCCGTGACTTCGTGGCGGCCTGGAACAAGGTCATGATGCACGATCGCTTCGACGTCGCTGACAAGAACAGCGCTGCGTTGTAAGCCGCCGGTCACCGGGCACGATCATTGGTCGTGCCCGTGTTGAACCGACCCCGTGGCTCGTGCGAGTCACGGGGTTTTTCGTGTGTGACGTATAAACGGGTGCGGCGCATGCACCCTGTGACAAGGAAACTCTTATGGACGACCCAACCCGTATCGAAGCCGAGGCCGCAGCCTTTCGCGATCTAGTGGCCCACCTGCAACAACGCACCGACGTACAGAACATCGACTTGATGAACCTGGCTGGTTTTTGCCGAAACTGCTTGTCCAAATGGTATATGGCCGAGCTGGACGCCCGCGGCGTGGCCATCGACTATGAAACCGCCCGCGAACGGGTCTATGGCATGCCCTATGACCAGTTCAAGGCGGCATATCAAGAACCGGCTACCGACGCTCAGAAAGCGCGCTATGCCGACACCGCCGACCGGCACGCCGATACCTCCGGCGGCCACTAAGCGCAGGATTGCGCCGCGTCCACGCTGTTGCGCCGGCGGTCGTCGGATTCAGCCCCAACCGGCATCCACAAAGTATTCATGGGCCGTACACTGCGCGCTGTCGTCGGCGGCTAGAAACAGCACGGTGGGTGCGACGTGTTCCGGCGCGAGATGCCGCTTGAGACATTGAACGGATGCCAGATGCATCTTGTCCTCCGGCGTGATCCATTTATCGAGCTGGCGCTCGGTGAGAACAGCGCCGGGAATGACCGTGTTCACGCGGATGGCCGATTCGCCGAGATCCCGCGCCATGGTGCGGGTTAAGCCGTGAACGGCGGCTTTGGCGGTCGTGTAGCCCGGCATCTCGCCCAGCGCGACCTTCCAGCTGATGGAGCCGAAATTGATAATCGAGCCACCGCCGGCACGCGCCATGCCGGGTGCGGCTGCCTGAATGGCGAAGAACTGGGGCCGCAAGTTGATGGCCATGCGGTCGTCCCAGTAGTCAGGGGTGACTTCGCGCCAGTCGTGGCGGTCGTCGTTGGCGGCATTGTTGACCAGTACCCGGATCGGTCCCTGATTGGCCTCGAAATGGTGAATGCTGCGCTGCAGAGCCGCCACGTCGCGGATATCGCAGTGATCGAAGCTCACGCGATAAGCGCAAGATTCGGCATGCAGGTGGGTTACCAGCGCTTGGCTGGCCGCAGCGTCGATATCGACGAAGTGCACGACTGCCTGCTGGCGGGCGAAGGCAGCGACGAGCCCGGCACCGATGCCGCTGGCGCCGCCCGTGATGAACACCGGCCGCCCGGCCAGGCTCGGATAAATAGCGAATTGGCTCATGAACGATTCTCGTTGCGATAGCAGTTGATACCCACCGGCTGTCACCGTCTTTCGGTTCGCAGCAGCCGATGAGTGATATCCGTCAGCGAGCGCGAGTGCGCCGGCTACTCGTAACCCATTTCCTCGAGCTCTCGGCCCTTGGTCTCACGGATGAAGAACACGACGAAGATCAACGAGAGCAGAGCACAAACCGCATAGAAGCCGTATGCACCGGCCAGACCGACGCCGGCCAGCATGATCGGGAAGGTGAGAGTGATGGCGAAGTTGGCCAACCACTGGCACAGACCGGCTATCGCCAGGCCTGAACCACGTAAGCGGTTAGGGAACATCTCGCCGAGCATGACCCACATCACCGGGCCCCAGGAGGCGTTGAAGAAGAAGACATAGGCATTCGCCGAGATCAGGGCCAAGAGGCCCATGCGGCCGGGCAATGCCAGGCTGCCGTCGACAAGCGCGCCGCTGGCAAAGGCATAGACCATCAGACCCAGGGTCACTGTCATACCGGCCGAACCGACCCAGAGCAGCGGCTTTCGGCCCACACGATCGATCACCGCGATCGCGGCGAGGCAGGCGAAGATGCTCACTGCGCCGCTGATTACATTGATGAGCAAGGCATCGTTTTCGGAGAAACCAACTGCCTGCCAGAGCACCGCGCCGTAATAGAACACTACGTTGATGCCCACCAGCTGCTGGAAGACGGCCAGACCGATACCGACCCAGACCACGCGATACAGGTTGTTGTTCGAGGTATTGACGATATCCAGCAGCCGCGGGCGCCGCGTCAGTGAGAGCGACTGTTCGATCTCTCCCAGACGACGCTGTGCATCGTCGGCGGCGTGGACTTTCCGGAGCACGTTGTGGGCATCGTCTCGTCGGCCGGCGGCCACGAGATAACGCGGGCTTTCGGGAATGAACATCAGTGCAACGAGAAAGACGATGGCCGGCAGCAGTTCCATCCAGAACATGCAGCGCCAGGCTTCGTAGCCGAACCACAGCGCTTCGGTGGACGCGCCGGCGATATGCGCCAAGACATAGTTGTTGAGAAAAGAGAAGAACAGCCCGCCGATGATGGCGATCTGCTGGACGGTCGCCAGCCGGCCGCGTACAGCCGCCGGGGCGATTTCGCTGATATAGGCCGGCGACATGACGCTCGCCGCGCCGACCGCCAGCCCACCCAATACGCGATAGACGACGAACATCATGGCCGTACCGGCGACGCCCGAGCCCCAGGCGCTGATGATGAACAGAACGGCCGAGACAAGCAGCAGTGTGCGGCGGCCGACCAGGTCGGCCAGTCGCCCGGCGAAGAAGGCACCAAGTGCACAGCCGAGCAACATGGAAGCCACGGCGAAACCGGTGCCGGCGCTGTTGGCGCCGAAGTCCTGCTTGAGGCCGTCGACGGTGCCGTTGATAACGCCGCTGTCGAAACCAAAAAGAAAACCGCCGATGGCAGCTACGCAACAGGTCACGATGACAACCTGATTGCGTCGGCTGGCCTCGGCGGCCGTGCTTGCATCACTCATTCGTGTCTCCTCGATTCGGGCCGGACGGGCCGGCGGCTGTATTGTTCGATAAAACCGGGCGCCGTTCGGCAACCGGATAGCCAGCGCGTCGTGGCACGCCGACGACTGAATCCACACGTCTGCCGTGCGGCGGTCGACAGCCCGTAGTGTGCGTATCGCCGCGCTGGCCCGAGCGATGCCCAGCCCGGCGAATAAGTTCAACAATAGTTTTTATAAGTTGGACATTTGTAAGGGAACACTGCTTTGGTCGTAGAGATGGGCAGCGCGTTACAGGCAAAAACGCAAAAGAACAAAGCCTTTCAGTGCGTTGGTTCCGGGCACGGCTCCGCATTTGCGGAAAAGAAGTATCCGCAACGGGCCGGTTTTCGAGGCAGGAGCGCAGCCGAGCGAACGCCGGCTGCGATTGATCAGCTGGGCGTCAGATCGTGACTATCGTGCTTGAGGCCGAGCGCAAAGCTCGTGCCCTCAAGTACGGCATAGGCAGCATGAAATGCCGCGCTGGGCTGGCGTAGACGGATCGCTTCCATCAACTGACGATGGCGCTCCAGGCTTTGATCTGGATCGGTCGCGCTGATGTTGGATTCGACTACGAGCAGATCGATCGACGGCCGCAGGATATGGGACAGCTGGGCCTAGACGATGTTGTGGGTCGCACGATAGATAGCGACATGGAACGCCACGTCCGATTCGCTGTGTAGACGTCGGGTTTCGGGCAGCCCGTGTTCGCTCATGTGACGGGCCATGCCCTCGAACGCTTCTTCGATCGCCACCAGATCCCGGGCCGTTGCGTGTTGTGCCGCCACCATGGCGACCTGGGGCTCGACGCTCAGCCGGAACGACAGGATTTCGCGCTGTATCTCTTGGTTGGGCGCGGCGTAGCGCGATAGCCAGCGCGTGACCGTTGGATCAAGAATATGCCATTCCGAGACTTCGCGGACACGAGAGCCGTAGCCGGATATTCGTTCGATCAGGCCGGCGTCGACCAGCTGGCCCAGATGACGACGCACGACTGTCCGGCTCAAGCCGGATGCGGCGCAGATCTCCATCTCTTTCGGGATGAGGTCGCCCGGCTGGTAGTGCCCGGCAAGAATCTCCGAGGCCAGCTGCTCGCTGAGATTGTGTTCGGATTTGTGAGCGTGGCGGGGCATCGGACTCCTGCTTTTGTGAGATCAGGCACTTATATGTTGGCCATTTTAACACCGGTTCGAACACGAGCCGCACGATACGCGGGTACGGTCATGATCGATGGCGCCGACGCCCCGGATGGGCAGTGATGCCCGAGCCACCGAACGGCTTCGCTCACGCGGGCTGTAAGACAAAAGTCGTCCTGACTTAAATGTTGAACAAAGATTAGCGTATGTTCACTGGCCTGATCTTCATATTGGTTCATGACCGACGCCATTTGGCTTCTAGCCGCGGCCGCCTCCGGCATTCTGTTGCTTCTGGTGCTGGTGATGTGGCTGCGCCTGCATGCCTTTGTCTCGTTGCTGCTCGTCAGTCTGGTCGTGGCCGTCGTTGCCGGCATGCCGTTGTCCGAGGTCGTGGACAATCTCGAGAAAGGCGTGGGCAGTACGCTGGGCTTCGTGGCCACGGTGGTCGGCCTGGGCGCGATGTTCGGGCGCATGCTCGAAATATCCGGCGGCGTGGATCGGCTGGCCCATACCCTGATTGCCCGGTTCGGCCCGGACCGCGTGCCCTGGGCGATGTCGGTCACGGGGTTTCTGGTCGCGATCCCGGTGTTTCTGGACGTGGGCTTCATCATCCTCGTGCCGCTGGTATATGCACTATCGCAGCGGGCTAATCGATCGCTGCTGTTTTACGGCATTCCGCTGTTGGCCGGTCTGGGCGTTACTCATACCTTCATTCCGCCGACGCCAGGCCCGATCGCGGTGGCCAGCCTGATCCACGCCGATCTCGGCTGGGTGATCATCTTCGGCGTGGTTTGCGGCATGCCGGCTGCGATCATCGCCGGGCCGTTGTTCGGGCGGTTCATCGCCAGGCGCATCGATGTCCGGGTGCCGGAGACCATGAGCGTGACACCGCCGCGCGAAGATGTTGCGGGCCTGCCGAGCTTCAAGTTGATCGCCTCGATCATCCTGCTGCCGTTGATTCTGATCCTGTTCAACACGATGAGCGGCGTACTGCTGGCCGAAGACAATCCGCTGCGTTCGACCCTCGATTTTCTGGGCGACCCGATCGTGGCACTGCTGATCACCACACTGGTGGCGTTTTATGCACTGGGCACCTGTCGTGGTCTCACGCGTGAACAGATTCTCAGCACGGCCACGAAGTCGCTTGAGCCAGCCGGGGTGATCATTCTGGTGACCGGCGCAGGGGGCGCCTTCAAGCAGATGCTGATCGCCTCGGGCGTGGGCGACGTGGTGGGCCATGCCATGGCGACGAGCTCGCTTTCACCGTTGCTGCTCGCATTCTTGATCGCTGCCGGGGTTCGGGTCATCCAGGGCTCGGCCACGGTGGCCATGATCACGGCCGCGGGGCTGATGGCGCCGGTGATCACATCGCTGGAGCTACAGGGGCCGATGCTGGGGTTGATGACTGTCGCCATCGCTTCGGGGGCCACCGTTCTCTCGCACGTCAACGACTCCGGTTTCTGGTTGGTCAAGCAGTATTTCGGCATGACCGAAAAACAGACGCTCCTGAGCTGGACCGTGGTCGAAACCCTGATCGGGCTCATCGGCATCGCGATGGTGATGCTGCTTGACCTGTTTGTTGTCTGACACCCGATGCCGCGTTTTGTGTTCGCGTATCCATGAAAGGAGTAGAGCATGCCTTATACCGCTACAGACTGGCCGATTACAGCCGCGCTGTTGCAGTTTCCCGATCACCTGGCGGACGGTCGTCACGTCAACGCTGCCGGCGTCGAGCACTGGGCCGGCGTTTTCGCCGAAGTGCGTGATGCCGGTTTCGATGACGTCGATCTGTTCGACGGCTGGGTTCGACCGGGCGATCTGAGCGAAGGCCAGATCGAGGATTTACGCCAGACGGCCGACGATATCGGCGTCGGCCTGCCGGCGATTTCGGTGGTTCGCAGCAGCGTGATCGATGCCGAGCACGGCGAGGCCAACCTGGCTTACAGCCATCGCACCCTCGATGCCGCAGCGGCGCTGGGCGCCAGGGTGGTCTCGGTCGGCTTGCACCAGGCGCTGACCGAGGCTCAGAAGCGCCAGCTCTGGTTCTGGACGGTCGATGGCTATCGCGACCCGGATGATCGCCAGACGTGGGAGCTGGCCGTCGCGCGACTGCGCGAGCTTGGCAAGCACGCCGAGGACAACGGCTTGATTCTGTCGCTGGAGATGTACGAAGACACGTATCTCGGCACCGCCGATTCCGCTGTGGCCCTGGTTACCGCAATCGACCATCCGGCCGTGGGCCTGAACCCGGACATTGGCAACCTCGTGCGCCTGCATCGGCCGATCGAAAGCTGGCAGTCGATGATCGAGAAGACTGCACCCTATGCCAACTATTGGCACGTGAAGAATTATCAACGCGACGAGGACGTCGCGCGCGACATGTATGTCGCCATGCCGGCGCCGCTGGAGTCGGGGGTGATCAGCTACCGCAAGGCGTTCGAGATCGCGATCGCCAACGGCTTTCAGGGCGTGATCTGCTGCGAGCACTACGGCGGTGACGGGCTGTCGGTCTCGGCGTCGAATCAGCGCTATCTACGTGAGCAGATCTTGCCGCGCACGCCCGATTACATCCCCGGCAAGAGCCGGGTCCGTCAGAACTGATATTCGTCAAGGAGCATGTTATGACACGCAAGATCGCCATCATCGGCTCGGGGTACATGGGCGGTGGTATCGCTCAGGTCATGGCGTTGGCCGGGGCCGAGGTGCATATCGCTGATGTGTCCTACGAGGTCACACAAGACAACCGAAAGCGCCTGCTCGAGGAGGCAGCGGATTTCGCGGCCGATGGCCTATTCCCCAAGGATGCCGTCAAGCGTATCGATGCCCGTGTGAGCGCGGCTCGGGATATCGAGACGGCTGTCTGCGACGCGGACTTCATCGAAGAAGCCGTACCGGAGAAAATCGAGATCAAGCACGATGCCTTGCAGCGCATCAGTGCAGCGGCTCCAGGTCAGGCGATCATCGCTTCCAATACGTCGACCATCTCGATCGCGACACTGTCCGAGGCTGTCGTGGCGCCAGAACGTTTCCTGGGTGTGCATTTCTCTAATCCGTCGCCGTTCGTGCCGGGTGTCGAGATCATTCCGCATGCCGGCACGCGTCAAGACGTCGTCGATACTGCCTGTGCCATCGTCCACGAGACGGGCAAGGAGACAGCTGTCGTTTCCGACGTGACCGGCTTTGTGCTCAACCGGCTGCAATATGCGCTATTTCACGAGGCCACCCAACTGTTGGAAGAGGGCGTGGCCTCGGCCGAGGATATCGATACGCTCGTACGGACGACTTTCGGGTTCCGGCTGCCGTTCTTCGGCCCGTTCGCGATCGCGGATATGGCCGGCCTGGACGTCTATAACTTCTGTTATCAGTCGTTGCAATCCGACTTTCCCGAGCGTTTCGCCACGCCGCGCGCGCTCTCCGAACTGGTCGAGCGGGGCAAACTCGGCACCAAGAGCGGCGGCGGTTTCACGGATGTGCCGGCCGATAAAATCCCGGAGCTGATCGCTTATCGAAACCGGGCCTATGTTCGGCTGTCCGAGTTGCTGGACGAACTCGGCCCGCCGCCGCTGGGATAGCGCGCGCGGGCGGCATGCTCACGGGGTGCGTGCGGATCGATATGCTGCCGGCGTTCATCGATCGCATGCCCTTCGCGACGGAGCAGCCAGATCTTGCGATCGAGGCCGCCGGCGTAGCCGGTCAGGGCGCCGCGGCCACCGATGACGCGATGACACGGAATCACGATGGCGATAGGGTTGCGCGCGTTGGCCAGGCCCACAGCCCGTGCGGCCCCGGGCTGGCCCAGTGCCGTTGCTATTTCGCCGTAACCTCGGGTCTGGCCGGCCGGAATCGTCTGTAACAACGCCCAGACCCGCTTTTGAAACGCGGTGCCGATCGGCGTGAGCGCCAGATCGAACACATCGCGCTGCCCGTTGAAATACGCGCGAAGCTGTTCGCCGGCCTGGTGGACGGGCGAGCCCGGAGCAGCGTCGACCGTGCCGGCCGGCGGGCCGGGGAGATCGAACGTGATAACACGCACATCGGCATCGCTGCCAAGAACTTGTAGCGCTCCGAGCGGCGTGGCCAGCGATAAATACTGAGTCGACATAAGCGCGCTACCGGCGACGGGCGATAAGCGGAATATACAGTGCTCCGGACAACGCGATGGTGCCACACGCCGCGCCAACGGTAATATTGATTTCCTGCGGCCGCATGAGCCACATTGTCAGGATGAAGAAAAAAAATATTTTCAGAGCCGGCGGGCTCATTCTCGTCATGGGCCTGCTTAACCCGACTGTGGCCGTGGCTGCTGACGAGACCCCCACGGTGCGCATTGCCCTGGATCTGCCGTATGCCCCGATGGAATTCGAACGCCCTGACGGCAGCCTGGCGGGATTCGATATCGCCCTGGGCGATGCGCTGTGCCGGATCGCCGAGCTCGATTGTCGTTGGGTCGTACAGGCCTGGGAGGGTATCGTGGCGGGCCTGATGGCGCGCAAGTACGACGTGATTCTGTCGGCAATGGCGATCACGCCTGAGCGCCTGCGCCGGTTTCGTATCGTGGGGCCATATCTCCAGCTGGCGTCGGCCTGGTTCGTGCCGATCGCCAGTGACCTCGACCGTATCGAGCCGGAAACGCTTGCCGGCCACACCCTCGGCGTGCAGCGCGGCACGGTGCATGATCGGTATGTCACCCGGACCTACGGCGAGATTGCGGATATCAAACGGTATCGCTCGGTCATGGACATCCAGCTCGATCTCGACGCGCATCGCCTGGATGCGGCGTTCGTCACCCGTGTGGTCGGCCAGCACATGTTCAATTCATCGACAGCGCGTTATCGCACGCTTGCGCCAGCCCAGCCGATCGATCAAGGCATGGGAATCGCGCTGCGAAAAGACGAACCCCGGCTTGCCGAAACGTTTGCCGCGGCACTGGCCGAGTTCCGGAGCCGCCCGGCTTATGATGCGTTGATTGCCCGCTGGATCGGCGCCGAGCCGGCGGGGCGATAACGCCGGCCGGCTCGGTGGTGATCACGCCAGCTGGGTCAGCCAGCCATGGGTATCCGCCGCGCGGCCGTACTGGATATCCAGCAGGTGGGTGCGCAGGCGCTGGCTGATCTCGTTGCCGCCCGGGCTTTCGATGGTCTCGTTCTCGGTGACGAGCTGGCCGATACTCGTGATCACGGCCGCCGTGCCACAGGCGAAGACCTCCACGATCTCGCCCGAGGCGATGCCATCGCGCCATTCGTCGATACTGATGGCGCGTTCCTCCGGGGTCAGCCCCAGTTCCGGGGCCAGCGTCAGCACCGAATCGCGCGTTACACCCTCGAGAATGGTGCCGGTCAGCGCCGGCGTCACCAGCCGCCCGTCGCGATAGACAAAGAACAGGTTCATGCCGCCCAGCTCTTCGACCCATTTGTTCTCGGCTGCGTCCAGGAAAGCGACCTGGTCACAGCCGCGATCAATGGCTTCCTGCTGGGCCACGAGCGATGAGGCATAGTTGCCACCGGTCTTGGCGAAGCCCGTGCCGCCCGGCGCTGCGCGGTTGTAGTGCGAGGACAGCCAGATAGAGACCGGCTTGCCTGCACCCTTGAAGTAAGACGCCGCCGGCGAGGCGATCAGGTAATAGTCGACCTCTGTCGCCGGTTTCACGCCCAGAAACTTACCGTTGGCGATCATGAACGGGCGCAGATACAGGCTGCACTCCTCGCTGGCATCCTGCGGTGTGGGCACCCAGGCAGTGTCTTTTTCGACCAGCACTCGAAGTGATTCGATAAACGTTGCGTCATCCAGACGCGGCAGGGCCAACCGGTCGGCCGACTGACGAAACCGCGCGGCATTACGCTCGGGGCGAAAGCACCAGACCGAGCCGTCGCCGTGTCGATAGGCTTTCAGGCCTTCGAAGATCTCCTGAGCGTAATGCAGGACCGGCGAAGCCGGGTCGAACGTCAATGGCCCATAGGGACGCAGCTCGGCACCGTGCCAGCCGGCATCGGATGTCCAGCGCACGTGGGCCATGTGATCGGTGAAGTACTGTCCGAACCCGGGGGCTGAGAGGATCTCGTCGCGCACGTTCGCGGCCGTCGGCGTGATCGTCGGGCGGATATCGAAGGAAGGCGTGTCCACTGTGAGCGTCTCCGGTCGGCCGGGCGGGCCGGCTAAGGCATGAATACGGTGCGCGGCGCATGATAACGAAAGCCGACGGGCAGCGATCGCCGCGAAACTCTGCATGATACAAAAAAGCGTTATTGGCGGCGCCTGAAGCGTCGCGGATAGACCATGCCCTGTGCCTTCGGGGCACTGAACTCGAAGCCGTGGCGCGTATACAGGCGATGCGACTCACCGTCGGCCATGAGACTGACGAATGCGCTTTCACAGACATTTTCGTCCAGCCAGTTCGTCAGCCGTGTCATCAGTGCGTGGCCGATACCACAGCCCTGTCGCCGAGCGACCACGGCAACATCGCAGATCTGAAAGAAACAGCCGCCGTCGCCGATCACCCGGGCCATACCCACCGCACGCTCATCCACGAATGCAATCACGCTGTAGAGGCTGCCGGCCAGGCCCGCTGCTGCGGCGCACGGCGGGCGATCGGTCATGCCGGCCTCATGGCGTAGACGACGATAGGTGGCGATATCCGGCACGGCCTCAACGAGCGTCGGCGTGATCATAGGTTGTTCGGGGCAAAGACCGACAAGATGTCAGCCACGGCCGTTGGTGTCGATTGTGCGGCCACCGGGCTGGTGCAGTGCCCTGCGGGTCTATCCGCAGCGTAGGGCCAAGGCGGCAGCCACGGCCACAGCGCGACGACGGCGCCGACCATCAGCGTGGTTGCGACCGGGCGCCGATAATCGAAGAACTTGAGTGCCGTGCCGAACGACCGCTTGAGGCGCGCGCCTTCGAGATCGATCGAAAAACACTCGTCCAGTGCCAGATGAATCAGCATGCCCAGACACATGGCCCCGCCGTCGATCCAGGCAAGCCGCGGTCCCTGGGCGAAAAAGTGATAGCTCAAGGCGGCGGTGGCTGCCGATATACCGCCGCTGGCCAGCAGGGAATGCCAGCTTGCCCGGTGACGCGTCGTGAGCCGAAATATCACACTCACGGCATCGCGAATGCCCACGTACAGGCCAAGTGCCACGCACAGCGCCACAGCCATCGAAAGATAAGCACGGCCAATCGACAGCGCGATGAACGCCGCCACGATCGCCAGCACCGTGAAAATCAAGCGAACCGAACGCGACTTGTCGGCATCGATGTCCGGCATCACGCCGCCCAGCGCAGTCAACAACACAAGGCTGGGGGCATGCGCCAACGGCCAAAGCCCGATATACAAGCCATAACTGGTCGCGGCCGCGCCGATGCCGGCGGCAACAGAGATATGCGTACGAAAATTGGCCACTACGGCAAATCTTGTATAAACGTGCAGTCTAGAGCGCCAAAAACCATTTGCCAACAAGGGATTGGCGATTTCTACGGCCGGCCGAGCCGCCTGGAGGCAATTCGGGCGGGCCCGTATACTCATCGAAACGACCCACACGTGCTGCGAGGCATCATGTCTGATTCCAAACCGCGCTCAAGCCTTATTGCCTGGGCGGATCGCTGGCTGCTGACGATCTGGACGCCGATTGTGCTGTCGGTCGTGCTCAGCCCGCTTTTCTGGCTTGCCCGAGACGGCAACCTCATGGCGGGCTATATCGTGACGACCATCATCGAGGTGCTGGGAGCGGCGCTGGTGATAACGCTCGTGGCAAAGATCTGGCGCGACCAGAGGCGTGCGCGGCGCTGAATGACCGGGTGATGTTCACCGGGTCTCGTGTGTTGGCCGAGGCTACGGCCGGCTCATCCACGCATGAACAGCGCTGGGGCGGGGGAAGCCGTCGAACCTGACTGATGGATTGTGTCGCAGGTTCGAATGGGCTTCGACCGGGCGTTTCGACTTCGGAAAGCCTGAAGACCCGCCTGAATATTGGTGCGCCCGGCAGGATTCGAACCTGCGACACCCGGCTTCGAAGGCCGGTGCTCTATCCAGCTGAGCTACGGGCGCGAGACACACAGTGTATGACAGCGTCCGGCGTGCGTCATCCCTGGATGTCGGCCCGCCGGACGCGCCCGGGGGCTACCAGAGGACGCCGTTGACTGGCTCCGGCATCTTCGGCGGCTTACGCCCGATACCTTCCATGAGATCGACTTCGATGGTGCAGCACATGGCGTGTAGCGGCAGGTCGTGCGCGGTATTGGCGAAGGGGTCGACCAAGTCGTCGCCGATGCGCAGTGCCGCCAGAAACATCAGCGCGACGAGTGATGAGCCGATCGGTGTCCAGATGCCCAGATACGGGGCCATACCGATTGGCAGGAACACACAGAACACGCGCACGAAAAGCTGCGGAAACAGACGATACTGCATGGGCAGCGGGGTCTTCTTGATCCGCTCCATGCCGCCCTGGGAGTCGAGGATATCGATGAATATGGCCTCGATACGGTTCTGTTGCATGGTGTCGATATAGCCTTCCCGGCGGGCTTGTTCGACGGCCATTGCAGAGTCGTTCATCAGGGCATTGGCGGCGTTGGTGAACTTCAACGCGTGATCGGCGTCGGCCTTGTCGAGCAGTCGTCGTGCCGGCTCTTCCCGATCGGTGCCGCGCAGCTGGCAGCGCAGCACGTGGACATAGGCACACTGGTTGATAATGACGCGATCCCGCAGTGCCCGCGCGCGCTCGTCCGCGGCGCCGATGAACGACAGGGCACAGCGGTTGATGTTGCGCGAGGCGTTGATCATCAACCCCCAGAGAATACGGCCTTCCCACCAGCGCGCGTACGCCGAGTTCGATCGAAAGCCCAGAAACAGCGCAACGACCGTACCGAACAGAGTCAGCGTGGTTTTCGATAGCGCAGAAGACTGGAAATCGGTATAACCTTCGGGCTGTGCAAAGTAGACGATGGTTACCAGCACGTCCCAAAAAAACATGACAGTCAGCGGCCGCCACAGGTCGGTGAAGATCTGTCTAAATCGAGGGATGGTAGGGATGATCATGGCAATCCTTCGAAACGATGGTAATCAAAGCTGCGACTGGCGCAGGCAAATCGTATATCAGTCAAATCATACCGGGTTGTGATTCGGCCGCGTCTGACGGTGACTGCGAGCGGCCGTGCAATACGCCGATTGTCGCGACTGGTGCGATTCGGTTAGAAAAATGTGTCCGGCAACTTCTTTAGGACGTCATCCATGTCTTTGAATTCTTCGGTCGCGGCGGTGCTGGCATCGCTTTCTCTACTGGCTGTCGCCACCACGACGAGTTTTGCCCAGGACAAGATCGAAACCGATTACCCGAATGAAACCCGGGCCTCGGCCGACCACAACATGACCCCGGCCCCGGCCGGAAGTGCCTTGCTGAGCCAGTTGGTGACCGGCTCGTTTGAGCTCGGCGCGCCGGCCAATATCGCCGGTGTGCTTGATTACTGTAACGACCGGGGGCTGGCCGACAACGCGACGCAGAGGACCGCTGAAGCGCTGATCGAAGCACAAGGCGGGCGCGAAGTTGTCTCGCAGGAGGCCGGGTTCATCCACGGCCGGAAGGGTATTCTGACCAGTGCCCAGGATCGGCACTTCACGCTCGATAAAGCCGATGACGATACGGCCCGTCGCCTGTGCGCGCGCATCGGGACCAAGGCGAGCGCGCTATTTCTGAGCGGCACGCCGTAGCAGTGATCGCCGGCCGTCGATCGGTGTTTTCAATCGTCGACGGCCGATCAATGAAAAGCGCCGTGATAAGGATTGATCACGGCGGATTTCTGGTACAAAAGACAAGATGTCTTTTCGGATCGGAAAACCGCCATGAGCCAGCGTCTTGATGCACTGATCGACAGCCAGCACCTACGGCCACTGCTGCCGGTGATCTATATCGCCTGGGCCGATGGCACGCTCGCCAACGAGGAAGGCCAGCGCATCCGCGAACTGGCCGGGACGATCGGCCCGTTGGGCAGCGATGACGCGCGCGTGCTTGACGAGTGGTTATCGCCACAGGCTGCGCCTTCGGCCACCGAATGTTCGGTGCTGCGCCGGCGTATTCGCGAACAGGTGCGTCATCGCCAGCCCTCGTTGGCCGCCATGTCAGCGGCCATGAACGGCGCCGACAGCACACAGGTCACGGATGCCGTCGGGCGCTATGCCAAGGAGCGCAACATCAGCGGCATGGGCGTGTCGTCCGAGATCTTTCAGGATGCCGGCCAGCCGGTCGGCCAGTCGTTCAACGAGCAGCCGTCGCGGTTCAATCCGGCCCGTGTTCAGGCCGTGCTTGAAGGCGACTATGCCCATGAATGGCAACAGGTTCGTGACATCCTGGAACACGATGTCTTTGCCTACGCCTACGATGAAACCAGCGAGGCCGCGCGTGCGCGGGTGCTGCGCTGGCTGCAACACTTGGCCGAGCATCGCGATATGGCGGCCTCGGCGCTGCCAGAAAGCGTGGGCGGGCAGGGCAATATGGCCGGCTTCATCCATGTCTTCATGGCGCTTGCCATGTTCGATCTGTCGCTGGTGGTGAAATTCGGCGTGCAGTTCGGTCTGTTCGGCGGCAGCATTATCTTTCTGGGCAACGACGAGCACCACAAGACCTATCTGCCCGATATCGCTTCGCTGGATCTGCTCGGCGGGTTTGCCATGACCGAATCCGGCCACGGCTCGAACGTGCAGGAGCTGGAAACCACGGCGACTTACGATCCGGCCACGCAAGAGTTCGTGCTCAATACGCCCACCATGTCGGCACGCAAGGAGTGGATCGGCAACGCGGCCCGCGACGGCCACGCGGCCACCGTGTTCGCCCAGCTCAACACCGGCGGCGAAAGCTATGGCGTCCATGCCTTTGTGGTGCCGATTCGTACCGATGACGGCCAGGCCGCGCCCGGCGTGCGTATCGAGGACTGCGGGCCCAAGATGGGCCTGGTCGGCGTCGATAACGGCCGGCTCTACTTCGACCAGGTTCGTATTCCACGCAAGAACCTGCTCGATCGCTACGCGGTGGTACAACCCGACGGCACCTACGAAAGCCCGATCGCCTCGGATAATAAACGGTTCTTCACGATGCTGGGCACGCTCGTGGGCGGGCGCATCAGCGTGGCCTCGGCCTGTGTCACCGCAGCCAAGAAGGCTTTGACCATCGCCACCCGCTACGGCGCGTTGCGGCGTCAGTTCGGCGGCGACGATGGCAAGGAGCTGCGGGTTCTCGATTATCGAACGCATCAGATGCGTTTGTTTCCAAAGATCGCCCACACCTATGCCCTGCATTTCGCGATCGAGGATCTGATCGAGCAGTTCCGCAATCGGACCGAGGCCGACTCGCGGCATATCGAAACGCTGGCCGCGGGGCTCAAATCAATGGCCTCGTGGGAGGCGATCGATGCCTGCCAGCAGGCACGCGAGTGTTGTGGTGGTCTGGGGTTTCTCTCGGAGAACCAGATCGCCACCGTGCGCCGCGATATCGATGTGTTCGCGACATTCGAGGGCGACAACACGGTGCTCATGCAGCTGCTGGCCAAGAACAAGCTGGCCAGCTATGCCAAGGGCTTTGAACAGAATCTGGTGGCCACCATCGCCAAGGAGCTGGCCGGCAAGGCCCGCACCGAACTGCTCGAGGGCAACCCGGTCATTCAGCGCAAGACCGACGAAGACCACCTGCGGGATGCCGATTTTCATCTCGAGGTGCTCAAACTGCGGGCGCACAACATGCTGGTCTCGGCCGCACGCCGTATCCGCAAGCGCATCACCGACGGCATGGAGCCGTTCATCGCGTTCACGGATATCCAGGATCATCTGATGGCCTACGCCAAGGCTGACATGGAGCACCATATCGCGGTGTGTTTTGCCAAACGCGTGGCCGCGCTCGAGGCGGGGCCCACCCGTGACGCGCTGGAGACCATGCGCCAGTTGGCCGCCGTTGACACGATCTATGCCGATTCTGCGTGGTATCTCGACCAGGGTTATTTTCAGCCCACTAAACGCAAGGCACTACGACGTCTACGGATAAAGCTGCTCGATGAAATCCGGCCGGA
Source organism: Lysobacterales bacterium (assembly GCA_002715985.1). Classification (GTDB taxonomy): domain Bacteria; phylum Pseudomonadota; class Gammaproteobacteria; order Nevskiales; family Salinisphaeraceae; genus Salinisphaera. The sequence goes on from PBAO01000014.1 coordinate 91,660, forward strand.
TGCGCTGGGCTACGTCGAGGCTTTCGCGATTCCCGATGGCTGCCTGTCGGCGCCGATCGCCTTCGAGGACTATATCGGCCGCGAGCCGCTCAAGCATGCCGCGGATGACGGTGTGGCCTGAATGACATCCGGGCTGCGTGCGACGCCGCGGCCCCGTCGGCGCATCCAGGCCGCCACGGCCGGTATATGGTGTGGACCAGGCTCCCGACATCGAGAAATAACTGATGCGAAACACCGATGACCGCCGCGCGACCTATCACCAGAGTCGCCAAAAGGCACTGGCCCAAGCCGACAGCCGGCTGGCTGTCGAAGCCGTGCGTCTGCAGGCTGAAGCCGTGGCGGCGGTAACCGACTGGCCCGAGTTCAAAGAGCTTGCCGAGCAAGCGATCCGCAAGGAAGAGGAACTCGGGGGCCAGGGCAATGGGGATGAGCAATCGCGTATGCCACCGGCCGACATGGGCGATGTGAACCACGAGTAACGGCGCCTGGTATCGTCAAGCGTGCGTCGTTGACCGGCGCGCTTTCATGATCAGTCGTCCGGAGGGTGCCATTCGGGGCCGAACCCGCCCAGTGTCGGGTGGTACATCTCATCGGCTGTGTGCTGGGTGAATTCGATGTTCACCCGCTCGGCCGGCAATCCGAGCCGGGCTTCGCACACGACGAGCAGGGCCCGGGCCAATGCGTCTCGCTGTGCCGCCGCACGGCCACGGCGGATATCACACATGAGCAGGTTCGCCGGCACCGGTCGGTCATCCACGATACGCCAGAGCCCGGCCGGGCCCAGTTCGCGGATGGCCACGCTGATACGCCGACGATCCATCTGCATGTGCGTGGCATAGCAGTCGGCCAGTGCACTCGAGAACGCCGCCTTCTCATCGCAAGAGAATGCCCGGCTCGTATCAAGTTGTAGATAAGGCATAGATCGCGTCACCTTGCAATTGCGCAGTTCGCGCCTGTCCGGGGCTCTGTCGTTGCCGCCGTGCTGTATTTCTTGGCTCGGCACATCGCGATAACCCGTCATCGCGTTCGCGAAACGCGATCTGAACAACTCACAAAATCTGTGGATAAAGCCGTGGGTGAATCGTCCTATCGCCTGCCACACGGGAGCTCAAGCACGCGTGGTCAATTCTTGGCCAAAGTATCGACACCCTGACGAGGGCGATTACGTCAATACAAGCACGCTGAAAAGATACGCGATTTTTAGCTTGCCGAATACGCTGATCGCGTGTAAGTCCCGGTCGTGAAAGACCCATTGCGACCATCGGCCTCTACAGCCGGGGCGCACGCGCGGCTAGGCTATGGTCTTGGAAGAACCAACCACGAAAGGCTATTGCATGCTGCGCTGGCTGTCTCGCCCGGCGGTACGGCTGGTCGAGCGTTACTTGCCCGACCCGTACGTGTTCGTACTCATCCTCACGCTGGTGGCAGCCGGGGCAGCGGTCGCGGCTACGCCGACGAGTGCTCACGCGGTGCTGCGAATCTGGGGCGACGGCTTCTGGAGCCTGCTCGCCTTTTCCATGCAGATGCTGCTGGTGTTGATCAGCGGTTTCATGCTGGCGCACTCGCCGCCCGTGGCTCGTCTTCTCGATACGGCCGCGCAACGCGTTCACAGCGCTGCGACGGCGATCATCTGCGTCACCCTGGTCTCGTTGGCGGCAAGCTGGCTCAACTGGGGGTTTGGCCTGGTTGTCGGCGCCCTGTTCGCGAAGGCGCTGGCTCGGCACGTGCGGGTGGATTACCGACTCCTGGTGGCCAGCGCCTATTCGGGGTTCGTCGTCTGGCACGGCGGGCTGGCCGGCTCGATCCCCTTGACTATCGCCACCCCGGGACACTTCACCGCCGATAGCATCGGCGTGATCGATACGAGCCGGACTTTGTTCGCCGGCTTCAATCTGGCGATCGTGGCCGCGCTATTCGTGGTGATGCCGCTGATCAACCGACTGATGCTGCCGCGGGATGATGAATCGGTCATTGCCTCGCGCGAGGCGCTTGCCGAGCCCTCGCCGAATCCGGTCTCGCCGGCGCGCCCGGCGGAGTATCTGGAGCACAGTCGTCTGCTGGCCGGCTGTGCGGGGCTGGCGGGGCTGGCTTATCTGGCGGATTATTTCTTTCTTCGCGGCCAGGGCCTGAATCTCAATGTCGTCAATTTCCTGTTTCTGATGATGGCGATCGTGCTGCACGGCACGCCCTCGCGTCTGCTGGCCAGCCTGCAGGCCGGGATTCGCGGCGGGGCCGGCATCGTGATTCAGTTTCCGTTTTATGCCGGCATCATGGCGATCATGACGCAGTCGGGCCTGGCGGAGGCGTTATCCGGCTGGTTTGCTTCGATCGCCACGGCCGACACGCTGGCGTTCTGGTCGTTCATCAGTGCCGGGATCGTGAATCTGTTCGTACCCTCCGGTGGTGGCCAGTGGGCGGTTCAGGCGCCGGTGATGATTCCCGCGGCCCAGGCGCTGGGCGCAGACATGCCGCGTATCGCCATGGCGATTGCCTGGGGAGATGCCTGGACGAACCTGCTGCAACCGTTCTGGGCGCTGCCGGTATTGGCCATCGCCGGGTTGAAGGCTGCCGATATCATGGGGTTCTGCCTGATCCAGTTGTTTGTCACCGGCATCATCATCGCCGCGGGGCTGACATTCTTATGAGCGCGCACAGTGCATATGGGCCTCGCGCTCGATGCGGGCATTGAACTCTGCCCCCACGATCACCGTAACCACGGTCACGTAGGTCAGCGTCAACAGCAGCACCACGCCGGACAGCGAGCCATACATCGCGGTGTAGGAATCCGAGTAGGCCAGAAACACCGAGAACAGGATCGAGGCCACGGTCCAGAACGAGACCACCACACCGGCGCCGATACGCACCCAACGCCAGCGCGGCGGCGGCGCGCGGTCCGGCACCCAGCGGTACAGAGCCGCCAGGCCGCAGAACAGCATCAGCCCGCCCAGCGTCATGCCGATGGCCCGGGCGAGCTCGCTGAGCGCGAGCGAAGCACCGGCCACCTGGGCCCATACGGGCAGGCCGATGGCCAGTAAAGACACGACGAGCAGCCCGCTGATGACCGCCAGCGCCAGGCCGAGCGAACGAAGCAGCGTGCCGCTGCGTCGCTTAGGCCGGCCGGTCTTGTAAGCGCCGTCCAGGGCAATCATCAGCGCGGCCACCCCCTGCTGAGCACACCAGAGCGCGACCAGCAGGCTGAAGATGCCGGCCGCCCAAAGCGTGGAGGTGGAGCGCGAGGTGATCTCCTGCATCTGGCCGATCATCGAAATGACGACGTCGGCCGGCACGAACCCGGCCAAGGCCTTCATATCGGCCACGACGATACCGGGGTCGGCGAACAGGCCATAGAAAGCCACGAATGCCGATACTGCCGAAAAGATTGCAAACAGCGCCAGGAACGAGATCGCCGAAGCATTGACCGTGACCGGTTGATCGCCCATCGAGCGAAACACGGCGATCAGCACATCACGCCATTCGGCCCAGCTGAGCTCGCTGGGCCAGGGCATGCGGCGGGATTTATCGCCGGGTGGGGCGCGGTGAGACATTGCGGATCGATCCGTGTTGATAACCGGCCCATGATGCCCGAGGCCGGGCCGAGCATCACCAAAGTTCACATGTTTTCGTCTCGGCGATCGGCGCAAGGCCGATCAGGCTGATCGCGACCATGGCCATGACATGAGCGCCGCCCCAGACCGCACCGCCTGCACACAGCAGGGCTTCGGCGACATGGAGGGCCAGCCACGCTCCGAGGCTGCCAGCCAGGCCATGGGCGATCGGCTGCATCCGTGCAGCACACATCGATCGGCAACAGATCGGGCAGCAACGCGCCCATCGGCGCATGGCTTTAGCCCTCGCCGTCAAAACCCGGGCAAGCAAGACGAACCCTCGCTGATCGAGCCGTTGTATTCCGCAGCGTTCATGCTAACCTTCGGCAAGGGACGGCGCCGCGTGCGCCACGATTTAAGGGGAGATCCGTGAAGAACGCCATTCTGTGGGGGATGGCTCTGAGTGCACTGTCGTTGCCGGTACAGGCAATGGATGCCGAGAGCCAGAAGAACATGCGCGCCGAGCTCGAAGCGCTCAAGGCGCAGCTCGAAAAGCTCGAACCGCTGCGTCAGCGGGTAGACGCGCTCGAATCGCGTCTGGCCGACGACACGTCGGGCACAGAGGCCACCAGCCAACAGACCCAGCTTGCCCAGGGCAGCGCCGAAGCCGGCGATGCCAGCGGGGGCGGGGCCAGCGGCGACGATGAAAAGGCGACCAACGCCAATAACCCCGATGACACCTCGGGCGCCACGAATGTCGCTGACAACCCGTCCGGGTACAAGGTCGGTACGGTTGCCGGCGTTCAGTTCAAGACGGGCGCCGGCGCGCCGCGCAGCAAGGAGGATGTGCGCGATATCGCCAGCGATGTCTACGAAGAAAAACAGTCCAAGACCGTTCAGGTCGGCGGGGCACTGCGCTATAACGCCACCTACGCCGAGTTCAACGACGCCCAGAAGGACCGGGGCGGTGATATCGGCCTGGATACGTTTCGTATCAATCTGGACGCCGATATCGACGGCCTGTTGTTCTCGGCCGAGTATCGGTTCTACAACACCTGGCGCGCGCTACACCATGGCTGGGTGGGCTATGAGTTCAACGACAACCAACATATCGAAATCGGGCTGACGCGTGTGCCGTTCGGGATCCTGCCGTACGCCTCGAACAATTTCTATTTTTCCAGCAATTACTACACCGGCTTCGAAGACGACTACGATATCGGTGTCAAATACGTGGCCACGCCCGGCCAGTGGAATTTCCAGGCCGCGTTTTTCAAGAACTCGGAAAACAACGGCAACGACCGCTACTCGGTTGATCCGATCGGCATCATGCCGCAGATCAACGACGACGACGGCAACGCCGTGGCCGCCACGCAGGCCGCAGGGGGGCTGGCCCGTAACAACGTCGTCGACGGCTATGGCCAGTCGGTGCAGGAAACCAACACCACCAACCTACGTGCGGCTTACAACTGGCAACACGCCAAGGACTACGTCAGTGAGATCGGTGTTTCCGGCCAGTACGGTTTCCTCTACAACGATGCCACCACCGAGTACTACGGCGACAACCTGGCCGGCGCGCTGCACCTGCACGGCAACTACGGCCCTTGGGAGATCATGCTCGAGGCCGCGCGCTATGAGTATGACCTGGATGGCAACGAGAACGTGCTGGGCACCGGGTTCTTCAACAGCAACTACGTGATCTCCACCGAGGCCACAAGCTGGCTGGGTAACGTCAGTTATACCTTCCAGCTGGACTTCGGCCCGTTCGACAGCCTGGAGGTGTACAACGATTACACCTACGTGGGCAACAAGTCGGGTGGATTGCCCAATACGTGGCAGAACGTCACCGGGGCGGCGCTGGCCGCGGGCAATCTGTACACCTATTTCGATCTGATTCAGGGCAAGAACGAGCCTTTCGTCAATGGCTCGCTGGTCGGCGATCGGCCCAAGACCCAGACCCTGTTCAATATCAACATGGGCTATTACTTCTAGGCTGGATGGCCACCGCGCCGGCCTTTAACAGGCCACGCGGTGGTGGGCGCCGATTAATGCGGTAGGCTCGGCAAATTGTCGTGACGATGACTTGTCCCTATGCCGAGCCCCGAATCCTCTACCGCCGACCGACCACAGACCCTCGATCTCGATGCCGGGGTCATCATCGAACGCCTGGACAGTTGGGTCGATGGGGCTGTACGGCTGTTGCCGAACATCGTGGTTGCGATCGTGGTGTTCGTGATCTTCATCGGCCTGGCCGCACTGGCCAAGCGCCTGGTCGTCGGCCAGGGCGCACGGCGCTCGCGCGAGAACCTCGGTGAGGTTCTTGGCGGCTTTCTCAAATGGGCGGTGATGATTCTGGGTTTTCTTCTCGCCGCGACCATCGTCGTGCCGAGCCTCAACCCGGGCGATCTCATCGCGGGGCTTGGCGTCAGCTCGATCGCGATCGGTTTCGCCTTCAAGGATATTCTGCAGAACTGGCTGGCCGGGCTGCTGATCCTTTTGCGCCAGCCATTCAATATCAATGACCAGATCGAGATCGACGGCTATGAAGGCACCGTTGAGCGCATCGAGACACGCGCCACGATCATTCGAACCTATGACGGCCAGAATGTCGTCATGCCCAACAGCAGCGTCTATACCAACGCGGTTCTGGTCAAGACCGCACACGCCAAGCGCCGCAGCCAGTACGACGTGGGCATCGGCTACGGCGATGATATCGATGCGGCCTGTCAGGCCATTTGCAGGGCCATGGCCGATATCGATGAGGTTCAGGCCGAGCCGGCCGCCGAAGCATTCGCCTGGGATCTGGCCGCGAGTTGGACCACGATCCGGGTACGCTGGTGGACCGATAGCCGTCGGGCCGACGTGGTGCGCGTGCAATCCAGGGTGATCCGCGCGATAAAGAAAGCGCTCGATGACGCCCATATCGATATGCCTTACCCGACCCAGGTCACGCTCTGGCACGATCAGACCGAAGCCGTGGAAGGCGATCGCAGCCGCCAGCGCGAAGGCTGGCCTGCGGATCCGGACCATCCGAGCCAGCCGCGCTGGCGGGCCCAGCGAGATGAGCGCAGTACGCCGACCCGCGACTGATCGGCGGTTGTTCATCGGGATCGCGGTTGCGCGCTACCGAGCGTTTGCTGTGCTCTGGGGGGTGGCGCTAGGCCTGGTCGCCTGTGTGGCCCCGCCGGATCAGCGTCTGGCGCAGGCCGGAGCGGATTTCAACGATACCGCGCTATCGGCCGACGACATCCGCGTGGTGGATTGGAATATCAAGAAAGCACAGGCCGCGGAATGGACCGGCTCTCGGGGCCGGGCCACCGTCGTGGAACTGTTCCGCGAGGCCGATCTTGTCACGCTCCAGGAAGTGTGTGCACCGGTTGCCGATGGGTCATTGCGCGAGCGTCTGGCCGCCGCACAGCTGAGCGGCGTGTTCGCGGCCAGTTTTTCGGCGCCTGTTCTGGGCTGCGGTTCAGGCCGAGCCACCGGTGTGCTTACCGCATCGCGCGTGGCCCCGATTCGGCGCACGGCCCTGGTCAGCCAGCACCGCGAGTTCGGGCTTACCCCGAAGATCAGCCTGGCCACAACCTATCCGATCGCCGACCGTAAGCAGCGCCTGCTCGTGATCAATGCCCACCTGCTGAATTTCGAATGGCTCACGCTCGACGATTACAGCGATCAACTCGCCGCGATCGGCGCAGTTCTGCAAAAACACACGGGACCGATCGTCCTGGCGGGCGACATGAACAGCCGCAATGCGTGGCGTACCCGTCTGCTCGAGACGATCGTCGATCAAGCCGGCCTCAGGGCCGTGTTCGACGCCAACGATCAGGCCCGAACACGGGCCGTGATCGGCGGCAACAAGCCGCTCGATCATATTTATTATCGTGGTCTGTCCATCACCACGCCTGGCCGCATCGGCGCCGAGGCGGCCACCGAGGTGTCGGATCACAACAGCCTGTCCGTGCGGTTTGCTTATCCCTGAGCTGTCTGCGGGCTGGATTCGGGCGGCTGAGGCTGAACGTGCGATTTGATGTTTGACGTCATACACCCCATAACAAGAATGATTCGGCAACGGCTCTGTACCACGCGCTCATGTTCGGTTTTCTGCAAGGATTTTCTTACGGCCTGTTTCTGTCGTGCCTGCCCTGGTTTCTGATTGGCATGATCGATCCTCGCATGGCCGTGCCAGCGATGCCGCCGACGCGCTGGCGCGCGATCCTGCGGTATGTCTTCGGCCTGCCGTTTCTGGCGTTTGCGCTGTGGTTGACCTCGCTCTGGGGAGGATTCAACCCGAGTTTCAACGGCTGGGTTCTGGGCCTGTTGGCGATCGCCATCGAGGTGCCGGTCGAGCGGCGCTGGCGTGGCTGGCTGGCCCGTCGCAAGCAGCGGGCTGATCAGGCCCGTATCGAAGCCGAAGCTCGGGCCGCGCAGGCCGAGCGCGAGCGCGCCGAACGCGAAGCCGGCACCGCCGAGCTGGATCCGGATCATCCGCCGGTCGATGCCGATAACGTGGTCCAGGCCTTGTGTGCGGCCAAGAAACGCCTGCTCGACGTGCAGCGGGCGGATCTTGCCGGCCAGGCGGACCGGCTGTATACCCGCTACACGCGCGTACTCGACACGCTGGCGGCCAAGTTCGATGCGCGCGAGCTCACCCACGGGCGTTCGCGTTCGATGGTCGGCGAGGTCTGCATGGCGGCCGCCGACAATCTGAGCGCGATGCATAGCCTGGCGGCGGGCGTGGTCGGTATCGACACTGCGTATGTCCGGCGCCGTCTCGAGCAGACCAAGCATACGAGCCACGCCGACGAACGCGAAGCGTTGAATCAGCGTCTCGCGCTTGTCACCGATACCGAGCGCCGCCTGGCCGATCTGACCGCCCGCAACGAGGCGGCCATGACCACACTGGACAACGCGGCCGTCGTCATGGGCCGTGTTCAGACCGATCGCCCACAGGCTGCCCTGGGGGCCGATCAGGCCCTCAACGATCTGCAACGATTTCTCGCCCAGGCCGAGCGTTACGGCCAAAAGAGCTGACCATGAGTGATCCCACCGAACCAGACAATCGCACGGCGCCCGCCAGCCCGATCAGCCTGTCGTTGCCCGTCGACGAGATCGAGCGCGATATCGATGCCCAGACCCCGGATCCCGGGCAACAGCAGGCGAGCGAGCCCGAGCCGGAAGATCCGGAGCTGGCCGCAACGGCCGATACGTTCGTCGCCGATGTGTTGGCCATGGACGATGCGCAGGCCGCGGCCGCACATGCCAAGCGCGAGGCCGTGGACGGCATGGGGGCCGAGGTTCAGCGTCAGGCTGCCCATCGCAGTGCAATGCTCCAGACGCCGATCCGTCAGCTGGCCCAGCACGGCGAGGACGGCGGCCCGGTGGCCAAGGCGTTGACGGATCTGCGTGGACGCATGACCGAGCTCGACCCCAATCGTCACAAGCTGCGGGACTCCGGCCTGGCTCGCCGCCTGTCCTTCATCCCCGGGGTAGGCGATCGTCTGCATCGCTATTTCCAGAAGTTCGAGACAGCCCAGGAAGCCATCGACGCCATCATTCGCGATCTCGAATCCGGCAAGGACATGCTCGCGCGGGACAATGTCACCCTGGCCGACGACCAGGACGCCATGCGGGCCACCTTGTCCCAGCTCAAGCGCCAGATCGCACTGGGCCAGCTCATCGATCAACGACTGGTCAAGGCCGCGCAGGCTCTGGACAGCGACAACGCCAAACGTCGCTTCATAGAAGAAGAACTCATATTCCCCCTGCGCCAGCGCGTGGTCGATCTTCAGCAGCAGCTGGCCGTCAGCCAGCAGGGCGTGCTGGCGCTGGAAGTCGTGATCCGCAATAACCGCGAACTGATGCGAGGGGTGGATCGCGCGCTCAATGTGACGGTATCCGCCCTGAACGTGGCCGTGACCGTTGCACTGGCGCTTGCCAATCAGCGTCTCGTGCTCGACCGGGTCGAATCGTTGAACAAGACCACCTCGGACATGATCGCCGGCACGGCTTCGCAGTTGCGTTCGCAAGGCGTGGATATCCAGAACCGCAGTGCCTCGGCCATGCTGGATATGGAACAACTGGAAAACGCCTTCGCCGACGTGCTCGGGGCGATCGACGAAGTCTCGCGCTATCGCCGCGAGGCGCTGCCCAAACTCTCCGAGCAGATCGGCCGGCTTGATTCCATGGCACGCAAAGGCGAGGCGGCCATCGCCGACATGGATCGTGGCAATGCCGCTGCCGATGAAAAAAACGAGACCCTCTGACCCGGGCCGGTTTCATCACGACTGACCCCGGCACGCGCATGAGATCGGCTGCGTGCACCGGGTGGGGCGATCAGCTCGGACAGCACTTCTTGAACTTGCGGCCCGAGCCGCAGGGACAGGCGTCGTTGCGACCGGGGCGCAGACGAGACACGTCCGTGGTGCCGTGCAGATAAAGCCACTGGCCGGCCTCGAGCACGAAACGCGAGTCTTCATCGAGCACAGCAAAGCCGGCCGAATCTTGATAGGTGGCCCGAAAGCGTACCGCACCCTCCGCGGGGCCGTGCTCATGCGCGACGATCGTGAGGTTGCACCAGCGTATGTCGCCATCGGGCCTCGGATCCGGCGGACAGGTATCGGTATGCCAGCTGGCCTTGAGGAACGCGGTTTCATTGAGCGCATACGCGCTATAGCGGGCCCGCATCAATGCTTCGGGCGAGGGCGCACGAGCACCGCGATGATACGGCCCGCAACAGGCCTCGTAGGGCAGGCCCGATTGACAGGGGCAGGAACCGGTCATGGTCGAAAGCGCATGTGAAGCACGTCACACGATAACAAGCCGACGATGTCCTTGGCAGGACAGCATTCCATGTATTGTGGGGACGTCGTGTCACGCGGGAACCACGGTTGCCGCCGATGGCATTCAACCCAACAGGTAGTTCGTATGTCGACAAGTATCAAAAGCATCAATCCCGCGAACGGCCAGGTCGTTCGCGAGTTCCAGACGATTTCCGACGAGGCGCTGGAAAACAAGATTCAGGCGGCTCACCGTGCGTTCGCGCAGTGGCGCACGAAGCCGATCGAGGAACGCGGCGATATTCTGCGTCGCGTGGGTGACAAGCTGGCCGAGCACAAGGATCGGCTGTGTGCGCTGATGACCGAGGAGATGGGCAAGCCCATCAACCAGGGGCCGGGCGAGATCGATCTGTGTCAGGCCATCTGTCACTACACCGCCGACAACGCGCCGAGCGAACTGGCCGACGAAGACCGCGAGCTGGAAGGCGGGCGCGCGGTGGTCAGCCACCAGCCGATCGGCATCATCTTCGGGATCCAGCCCTGGAATTTTCCGTTCTATCAGGTCGTGCGCTATGCCGTGGCGAATCTGGCCGCCGGTAATGTCGTGCTGCTCAAGCATGCACCCAACGTCTGGGGCTGTGCCGAGGCGCTCGAAGAGATCATGGCCGAGGCGGGCGTGCCCCAGGATGTCTTCAGCGTGCTCTATATTCAGGATGCCCAGGCCAGCCAGGTCACGGCCCATCCAAGGGTTCGCGGCGTGACCTTCACCGGAAGCGCGGCCACGGGCCGCAAGATCGCCGCCGATGCCGGCCAGCATCTGAAAAAGACGGTCCTCGAGCTGGGCAGCAATGATGCCTTTGTCGTATTGGCCGACGCCGATATCAAGAAAGCGGTACAGGCCTGCGTGACGGGGCGTATCGTCAACGGCGGCCAGACCTGCGTGGCCGCGAAGCGCTTCATCGTGGTCGATGATATCTACGACCAGTTCCGTGATGCCTATCTGGAGCAGATGAAACAGGTCGCGTTCGGTGACCCGGCCGATGAGAACACCCAGCTCGGCCCGCTGGCGCGCGAGGATCTGCGGGATGACCTGCACAAACAGGTTCAGCAGTCGATCGAAAAGGGGGCGACCTGCCTGGTCGGCGGTGAGGTGCCGGATCGTGCGGGCTATTTCTACCCGGCGACCGTGCTCGACAACGTCAAACCCGGCATGCCGGCCTACGATGAAGAGCTGTTCGGCCCGGTCGCGGCGCTCATTCGGGCCAAGGACGAGGCCGATGCCCTTCGTATCGCCAACGATTCGGTGTATGGCCTGGGGGGCGGTATCTTCAGCGAAGACGAGGCGCGCGCCGTACGTCTGGCACGCGACGAGTTCGATACCGGCATGGTCAGCATCAATGGCTATTACATCGCCCAGCCCAACCTGCCATTCGGCGGCGTGAAGGACAGCGGGTATGGCCGCGAGCACGGGGGCTTCGGCATGCGAGAGTTCGTCAACACCAAGTCGTTGATGATCGCGCAGTAGCCACCAGGACCGTTAGCGTGCACGTCGTGTGTGCGGGCCTGATGCCTGCACACGCGGCGACGTGCGCGCAGGCCACGCCGTCGGCCCGTCTTGCGATCGCAGCACGGGCGCCACGATTCGCCTGGCCTGACGTATTCAACCAACACCCACCGGAGCCATCCATGGCTGACAACGAATTCATGTCCAACCCCACCCATGCGAGCGCCGCCAAGATTCAGGACTGTCTGGCCGGCATGACCTACCCGGCGACCAAACAGGCACTGCTGGATTTTGCCACCCGGCATGAGGCCCCGCTGGACGTGCGCCACACGCTGGAGCTCATTGCCGAGGACGAATACGAAGGCCCGGCGGACGTGAGCCGGGCCGTGGGCGCCGTGGTCTAGCAGACGGCGCGACAGGTTTGCTCAGGCGCCGACGAACTGGGCCAGGCGCACGTCGTGTTCGGCGGCGATCATCTCGGCGGCTTTCTCGCCGATCATCATGGCCGCGGCGTTGGTGTTGCCGCTGACAATATTGGGCATCACGCTGGCGTCAGCCACGCGCAGACCGGCCACACCCGAAACCCGCAGCTGTGAGTCGACCACATCACCGATGCGGCAGGTGCTGGTGGGGTGATAGACCGTCCAGGCGTAGTGCAGCGCCAGATCCTCGAGCAGAGCGTCACTGGGTTCATCGCCGGGCGCGTGGCCGTGTCTGTCTTCCAGAAACGGCGGAAACAGCGGTGCGCCCAGCGCCCGATGATCCGGCCAGTGGGCCGCGATGGCCAGCACGCGGCGCATGGTCGCGATCATCACCGGCATGTCGTGGTCGTCGCCGAAGTAATTCATGTCGATCGTCGGCGGGGTGCTCGCATCGGCGCTGGCTAGGGTGATCTCGCCCTCGCTATGTGGCTGCACCGGGTTGGCCAATAGCATGACGGTTTCTGTGTCCTCGCCCAGGCGCTGTTCTACATCGTCGAAGTACTGTTCGGGATCAACCCGCATGCAGCCGGCCCATAAATCGCGGTTATAGCCCGAGGCAAAGAAACCGATCTGGGCATCATGGCTGTGATGATCACCCAGGCCGGTCGAAAACCAGGCGCCGGCATCGTAAAGCGAGGAGGCAATCATGCCTCGGCCCTCGGCGGCCCAGGCCGCGAAACGCCGATCGGCCTCGTCCTTGATGGCCACGAGTTCGTCAGCCATGTCCGAATCGTCGGCGGGGTCGGCCGGCAGCGGGCCGGCCGGGGCGCGCAGGGCATCGGCGCCGAAAGAGAGGCCGATCTCGCTCATGGGCACGCCCACATCGGGAGCCGGGAAACACAGCGCGACGTGGACATGGTCTTTCAGATGCTTGCCCACGTGCGGTGAGTCCAGGCGACAGGTCACGCCGGCTGCGCTGAGCTCATCTTTCGGTCCGATGCCCGACAGCAGCAGAAGATGCGGCGAGCCGATGCTGCCGGCACAGACGATGACCTCGCGCGCGGCGGTCAGAGTGTGGCGTCGCTCATCGGGCGTGGTGTAAACGATGCCGGTCGCCCGCAGGCCGGCGTCGGTATGCTCGATCAGTATCTGTTCGACATGGGCGTCGGTGATGATTGTCAGGTTATCGCGTGCCTCGGCTTCGCCTTCGATGAACGCGTGGTACGTACTCGAGCGTTTGCCGTCGCGCGTTGTTGTCTGAAATAGCGAGACGACCCCTCGGGCGCCGCCGCGCTCGCGGCCGTTGTAGTCGCCGCGGGGCAGGCCGGCGGCCTCGGCCGCATCCACGAACTCGGCGGCCCCGGGAATGATCGGCGCGCGCACGGACACGCCTAGCGGGCCCTGAGTATTGTGCGCCGCTTCATCAAGAGGGATCGCGGGGCTTGGAACGAGCCCCTCGGTCTTCTTGAAATAGGGCAGAACATTGTCATAGCTCCAACCCGTGGCCCCGCCGTCGGCCCAGGCATCGAAATCACCGGGGTGGCCGCGGACATAAGCCATGTAGTTGATCCCCGACGAGCCGCCGAGCATCTTGCCGCGCGGCACCATCATGCGCTCATCGCGCAGGCCTTTGCCGGCTCGCCCGGGGCTGGCGGTATACATCCAGTCGGTCTCCGGGTTGAGCTGCAGAGCCGAGCAGGCCGCCGGTATCAATTCCTCGGCCGGCGGCTGTCTACCGGCTTCGACGAGCCCGACGCGACAGGTGGGGTCCTCCGACAGCCGCGCGGCCACGATGGCCCCGGCCGAGCCGCCGCCGACCACGATGAAATCAAACGTCTGCGACATATCTGCTCCTCGCGGGCCACGGCACCGCTGATTCGACTGCAGCCAGGCAGGGCGGCTGCCGGGGGTGTCCCGATCGAGCGGCCCGCCGGAACGAGATCTTTCACGCTGGCCGTATCACGTCCGGCGCACAATGAGCAGAAAGGCGTATAGAACACCGGGGCGGCGCCCTCGTCCGGCGCGGCCCAAGCATCTGGTTCGATCGCGCGCACCGGCCGGCCACGAATCAGGGATTGTCCTGATAGCCAGCCATAGCCGGTGCCCTCAGGCTGGTGGGACACTCAACGCCCCGTCATGGAATCCATGCAGACCGATCGTTTTCTCGCCCATATCTACAACGAGTGCCCGCAACTGGATCCGGATGTCGTGCATGAATGCACGCTCATCGTCATTGATGCCCTGTGCGAGCAACTGCCGGCCGAGCAGGCCCGACGCATGGCCAGCCAGCTGCCCGAAGAGATCGGCGAGGCTGCCGAGAACGGCAGTGCCCGCAGCGATACATCGGCCGTGCCGATCTCGCTCGAGGATTTCTATGGCAAGGTCCAGTTCCGTACCGAGCTCAGCAACGAAGACACCCAGCCTTTCGTCAAGGCCGTGCTGCAGACCTTGAACACGGCAATGTCTGATTCCGAAAAAGGCCAGGTGGTGCTGGAGCTGCCTTCCGAGCTCGATCAGTTGCTCATCGAGAACTGATCGCCTCGTGATCCATCGGTCCGGGGCTGTTTTGTCCCGGGCCGCACGAGATACCGTCCGCTGACCGTAGCGCTTGTCCACCAGGCGTGTGTGCGATATCGCCAGACGCGATCCATGAGCGATGCCTCACCGATACCGCGCCACCTTGCGCACGGCTCGACGAATGCAAGGCCGAGGCCCGTGCCTGTCTCGATGACTTACACGGCGCCGACATGGCCGTGGAGCGCGACCGGACTCGTCACGGCCACTTGGCCTGCATGGATGCCATGCAGGCCCGGGCGATAAGCCGGCACGCCCGACAACGCGCCGAGCAACCTCTGAAACGGATCGCCGTCACCCGCGCGCGGCCAATCGACGATCCCGATCTTGGATATTGCGCCGATTGTGCCGGGTCGATCGCGCCCGCGCGGCTGCGTCATGCCCCCACCGTCTTGTCTGGGGTTATGCCCGCGACAATGAGCACGCCCGGCGCTGAGCGCACGTGCCGGCACAATGCGCGGACAATCCGCATACTGCTTTCCTGTGCGAAAGCCTCTTTCGTTGCCCTGAAACGCCGTTTGATTGAAAAATAGCGCCTGAAATCAAAAAAACGCGATCGACCGGGAGATGTCGACGGCTTGCCCGCCGACACCTGACCTCAGCACTAGACCCGAACCACGATCTTGCCGATCTGCTGGTTGGATTCCATGTAGCGATGGGCTCCGACGATGTCCTCAAAATCGAAAATCCGATCGATGCGCGGCTTCAACGTACCTGAGGCGAGCCCGTCCACGATGAACGACTTGCCCCGGGCCAGCCGAGCGTCGTCGCCCGTGATCTCGAACAGTTGATAACCTCGCACGGTCTGTAGCCCGCCCAGCACCGAGAACAAGGGCAAGGGCGTTGCCTCGTCGCTCAGCGCGCCGTAGATGAACAGGATGCCGTGCTCGGCGGTGGCCTTCGACAGTTCGGCGAACTGTGGCCCACCGGCCGGGTCGAACACCACGCGCGCCCCCTGGTTGTCGGTGAGCTGCATCACCTCGGCTACGAGATCATCCGTTTCAGTAACGATTACGGCGTAGGCGCCTTCGTCTCTCAGGACATCGGCCTTGTCATGAGTGCGTGTCAGGGCGATCGGGCGTGCCCCCACGGCGTTGGCGACCTGAATGGCGGCCAGGCCGACGCTGCTGGAGGCCGCCGGAATCAACACGGTTTCGTTCCGGCCGAGGCCCGCGATATCGATCAGCGCGCCCCAGGCGGTCATGAACTGCATCCAGCTGCCGGCGGCCTCGATCCAATCCAGATGCGCCGGGTGTTTGACCACGGCCCGGGCCGGGGCCAGCACGAGATCGCCATAGAGGGCGTATTCATCGAACTGGAATGCGGGGATCACGCTTACCGCATCGCCCGGCGCGAACTCGGTGATGTCCGGTCCCACGGACTCGATTTCACCGGCCGCTTCGTAACCCAGGCCCTGGGGAAAGTCGGGCTGCAGCAGATATTGTCCGGACCGGAACATCACCTCGGCCCGGTTGATCCCCAGCGCTTTCGTGCGGATACGAACCTCGCCGGGCGCAGGGTCCGCCACATCCACCGTATCGATCCGCAGAACCTCGGGGCCGCCTTCTTCATCGAACCGAACTGCCCGTGCCATGTCGTTCTCTGCCAAAAAGTTGTATGCCGCGATGCTAACAAAGGGTCACCGCCGCGGGGTTCTTTGGCATGCCGATCGTGAAGACCGAACGGCCATATCCGTAATTACACGCAAATTGAGCCGCCAACTCTTGAAAAAGCCGTTTCGTGCCAAACTTCTCTCGAAATCGAACACAATCGACAGTCAGTCAAAGAGCATTATGGCCAACGATAAAGACACCGCGCAGGAAACCCACGCACCGATGCTGCAATGGCGGGATATCGCCAAGCTCATCCAGGCGGACGAGACGCCGTGCGTGAGCATCTATGTGCCGACCACGCCGGTGTCGAGCCATCGCGAAGAGATGCGCATCGCCTACAAGGATCAAATCAAGAAGATTCAGGCGGTTCTCGACGAGCGCGAGATGGACAAGTACGAGCGCGATGCGCTCATCGAGCAGCTGGAAACCGTTGGCACGGTTGAGGCGTTCTGGACCCACCAGCAGTATGGCCTGGCGGTTTTCGTTTCCGGCAGCCGTTTCATGGTGCGGCGCATGATGACCGCGCCGCAAGAGGCCATGGGTATCGTCGCTGATTCCTTCCATCTGCGCCCGGCGCTTCGGGCCACCTCCAACTGGATGCAGTACCAGGTGCTGTGCGTGAGTCTTCATGGCGTCGCGCTGTATGACTGCAACCAGAACGCGATGGTCGAGGTCGATCTGAACAACGACGTGCCGAGCGACATGGGCGATGCCCTGGGGCGGACCGAGCACGGCAGCAACAGCAAGGAATCCGACCAGGCCAAGAACGACAGCGGTGATCTCAAGCATTACTTCACTGCGGTGGATCGGGCCATCAACGACCATCACAACGGCCGCACGACGCGTCCGCTGGTGCTGGCAGCGGTGTCCGAGTATCAGGGCCTGTATCGCGAGATCAGCGAAAATCCGAATCTGGTCGCCGAAGGCGTGAATCAGGAGCCCTTCGAGGCCATCCGTGAAGGCAAGCTGGGCGATTTATCCTGGGCGGTTGCCAAGAAAGCCACCGAAGCCAGCATCAACCAGCTGGTCGAGCGCTATAACGAACGCTCGGCCCACGGCGAGGGCGAAGACGACGTCGCACAGATCGCTTATGCCGCGACGATCGGTCAGGTCGAGTCGTTGTTGTTGGACGAGACGGCCCGTATCGAGGGCACGGTGGACGATAACGGGGCCGTGCAGTACGGCGAAGCCGGCGATACGCATACCGATGACGTGCTCGACGCCATCGCGGCCCACGTGATCCGGGCCGACGGCGATATCCATTACCTGCCGGCCAGCCAGATGCCGGGCGACGGTACAGCCGCGGCCATCCTGCGCTTCGCGATGGAGCCGGCCTGATCCGGAGTCGTGCCCGTCAACGGGCACGACATCGAATAGATCACGACAATGGCGCGGTCGTACTCGTGACGATCGCGCCATTGTCGTCCAGCCGGCGGGGGTTCAGGCAGCGGTTTCTGTTGAAGCCGCAGCGCCTGACCGGCCGGCACACAAGTGTGGCCGCGATAGACATGTTCGAGCCGCGGTCGCCGTGCAGGCAAAGACCGGTAGTGCCCCGGTCACTGCCCGCGCCACAAGCATTGCTGGCCCTCCATCGCAATGATCCCGCGCCGCGCTTGCCCGGCTGTGGTTCGCTTCGAAACTGAACAAGGCATGTGGCTGGGCATGATGGCCTTGCACCTTGTCCGATAGACCGTGGTCAGAACCCAAAACGCCGGCATCAGTCGATACCGGCGTTTTCCTTGCGCGCTTCGGGCTTTTCAACGATCAGGCGAGTGCGCCGTGCGGATCAATCACGAACTTCTTGGCCGCGCCGTCATCGAAGGCAGCATAGCCGCCGGGCGCTTCGTCCAGGCTGATGGTCTGCACGTTGACCGCCTTGCCGATCGCCACCTTGTCGTGAAGAATCGCCTGCATGAGTTGGCGGTGATAACGCATTGCCGGGGTCTGTCCGGTATGAAACGACATGGCCTTGGCCCAGCCCAGGCCGAATTTCATCGAGAGATTGCCCTGTTTGGCGTCGTCCGACGTGGCCCCCGGGTCCTCGGTCACATACAGGCCGGGAATACCGACGCGTCCGCCGGCCTGCACGACTTCCATCGCTGCATTGAGCACCGTGGCCGGGGCTTCCTGGCCGTGATTGTGGCCGTGGCAGTTGGCCTCGAAGCCCACGGCATCGACCGCGCAATCGACTTCCGGCACGCCCAGAACGGACTCGATCAGCTCGGGCATGGTGGCGTCCTGGCGTAGATCGATCGTTTCGCAGCCAAAGCTCTTGGCCTGCTCCAGACGCTGCGGGATCATATCGCCGACAATCACGCAGGCCGCGCCGAGCAGCTGCGCCGAACAGGCCGCGGCCAGGCCCACCGGGCCGGCCCCGGCGATATAGACCGTTGAGCCCGGCCCGACGCCAGCGGTGACACAGCCATGGAACCCGGTCGGAAAGATATCCGAAAGCATGGTCAGGTCCAGAATCTTCTCCATGGCCTGTTCCTTGTCGGGAAAGACAAGGAGCTGGAAGTCGGCATAGGGCACCATCACATATTCGGCCTGACCCCCGACCCAGCCGCCCATGTCGACATAGCCGTAGGCACCGCCCGGCCGGTCGTCATTGACGTGCAGACAGATATGCGTGTCGCCCCGCTTGCAGTTGCGACACCGCCCGCAGGCCACGTTGAAGGGAACAGAGACGATATCGCCGACCTTGATGAACTCGACGTCACGCCCGCACTCGATCACCTCGCCGGTGATCTCGTGGCCCAGCACCATGCCGGTCGGCGCGGTGGTACGCCCGCGCACCATATGCTGATCGCTGCCACAGATATTGGTCGTGACGACCTTGAGAATCACGCCGTGCTGACACGACCGCCGACCGAGCGCCAACTCGGGAAAATCAATGGCCTCTACAGCCACCTCGCCCTTGCCACGAAACACCACACCACGATTGGAAGACATAACGGCTCTCGCCTTGGGACATGTATATCCAAACTACGCGGTTAGCGGCTGGCCCGCTGTGATGCTTTTGGTTGAGACCATCTGCGGACACTCATGATCACGAAACAATCGATCCGGCATGGCGCTCGTCGTCGCGGATCGGCACGAGACGGTCGGCTCCCGGGGCAGGTGACGGCATCGATACGGTGAAGTGCACACAGAGAATGCGAGTTCAGTTATCGTAGCCGTGTTGCAGACAACAAGGATTCATCATGTTGGAAAAGTTTCGTATCAAAGAGCATATGGAAGTCACCGATGCCGACGGCGAGCACGTGGGCACGGTCGACAAGGTCGAGGACGAGAAGATCAAGCTGACCAAGACGGACAGCTCTGACGAACAGCATCACTACCTGGATCTGGACGACGTCGATCGTCTGGAAGATAACCGGGTATATCTGAAAAAAGGTGCCAATATTCCCGGTGGAAGTGGCGCCAATACCTAAGACGTTCCCCGGGCGGATCAACGCCTAGGATCGTAAAAAGCCCCTGGCTCATGCCAGGGGCTTTTTTTTCGGCACGCGAACGCCGGCGGCCTCCCGCGTCGTCATGCGCTGCCCGAAACGTCGATCGAGACCGATCGCGCCATCGCTGTCGTTCCCGCGGTTGCGGAGTGGCCGAGCCGACAGCGACCCGCGAGGGAAAACGACGAGCTGCGCTGATGACAGGACGTGGCTCGACAACAAGAGATCGCAATCAGAATGAAGATTCGCGCCCGTGCGCCGGCCGTCATGGCGTTGCTCTTTCTGGGGCTTCTCGTGTCTCGGCCATGCCGCCAGCCGAGATCGACGATACCCGGGCTATGCCGCGTCTTGTCGCAAGAAAGCGCTTGGCGTGGACTTGCATGACACGGCAACAGGCCCTGGCAAGCCCGGTTGTGCCGAGACCATCGGAAAGGCCGCAGCCGTGGTCTCGAGCTCGATATCACAGGGCATTGTCCGGCCCGCCGCGAGCGTTGACCGCCGGGCCACGGGCGTTGTTCTGAGACGATCGTCGTCGAGCCGGCCCGGAGGGATCGGACAGCGGGCGTGTCTTCAGCTCGGGCCAGAGGGGTCGGTCGCGATCAAGGCGGCCAGGTGGCTCGTGCGGGTCACACCGTGGGCCACGGCCTGGCGTATGGATTGTCGATTGGCGTGAATCGACAGATGTGCCCGAGCCCGGGTGAGCCCGGTGTAGACAAGCTCGCGGCTCAGCACGGGCACGTCCGGGGCAGGCAGAACCATCGTCACGGTTTCGAACTCCGAGCCCTGGCTCTTGTGAATCGTCATCGCGTAGACGGTGTCATGCGCGGGCAAGGCGCTTGGCAGCAGCGCACGTAGCCCGTCGTTGCCCGCGAACCACACGCGGATCATGCCGTTGCCGTCGGCGAGCGCGATGCCGATATCGCCGTTGTAGAGCCCGGTTCGGTAGTCGTTGCGACGAATCATGACCGGGCGGCCGTGATACCACGTCTGGCTGGGCGCAAAGTCGAAGTGCCGGGCCAGGCGTTCGGTGATGCCGGCGTTGAGAACCCGGCTCCCCGCCGGGCCTTCATGCACTGCCGTAAGGATGATCTGTCGCTCGAGTTCGGCGACCGCCAGCGCGGGATCGGTGATCGTCTGAAAACGGGCATAATCGTCGGCGACGGCATCCATGAGCGGCGCCAGACCGTGCTCATCGACATGTTCGTGATAGACCAGATCGGCGTGGCCGGCGTTCAGCAACGCATCGGTCGTTTCCAAATCGCCGGCGTTGACCGCGGCCGCGAGCTGGCCGATCGTGCTGTCGGCGTTGAAGCGTCGGCTGGTCTGCAGGGTGATCACGTGATCGGCCAAGGGATGGGTGGGCGACGCCGAACGCTCGGTGAGCAGCCCCGGAGCTGCGGCGTGCTGCGCTGCGGTAAAGCGATTGACGCCGGCCGCCCCGCAGAGCTCGGCCAGGACGGCGCCGGATTCGACCGAGGCCAGCTGATAGCGATCCCCCAGAAGAATGAGACGCGCATCGTGGCGTACGGCCTCGGCCAGCTTGGCCATCATGGGCAGGTCGACCATCGATGCCTCATCGACGATGACCACGTCGTAGGGCAGAGGATTGTCGGCGTCGAAACGTGCGTGCGTGCTCGTCCCGTTCAAGCCGAGCAGGCGGTGCAGGGTACGCGCAGTCTCGGGGATATGCCGGGCGATCGCGGTCTCGTCGAACGTACCGTCGGCGCCCATCTCGGCCAGACCGCTGCGAACGGAATCCAGCATCCGGGCCGCTGCCTTGCCCGTGGGAGCGGCCAGTGCGATGAGCGGCGGGGTATGGCACCGGCTCAGAGCGGCTTCGATGAGCACGCGCAACAGGCGCACGATGGTATAGGTCTTGCCGGTGCCGGGCCCACCGGAGACGACCGTGAAATGATGACGCAGAGCCGCAAAGGCAGCCACCGCCTGCCAGTTGGTGGCCGTCGGGTTGGCCGGGTCGACGGGGAACAGGCCGTTGCCGGGAAGCAAGGCCGCGACATCGACCGGCTCGGGCGCCGTGGCCATCAACTCGCGCAGGCGCGCCGCCAGGCGTGTTTCGTAAGCATGATAGCGCTGTAGATACAGCCGGTCCCGGTCGAGGATCAGCGGGCAGGTCTGGCCCGGCTCGCCCACCAGCGTGCTGGCCGCCAGCGCCGGCCGCAGTTCGGCCTGGTTGTCTGCACTCATCAGCGCCGTGGGGATATGGCGCAGGTCGAGACAGGTATGGCCCTGGGCCACCGCCCAGCTCGCCAGGGCGAACGCACGTGCGACCCGCCGGTCCGCGCCATGGCGTCGTGCCCAGTGGGCGAGTGCGATATCCAGATCGGACAGGCTGACCTCGTCGCCGGCCGCGGTGTCGGTCTCGAGCGATGGGCTCATGCCCGGCGTGGTAGATTGAGCGCCCATGGATGCGTCGCTCATGGCGTCTGCGCGATGTCGTCGAACAGCGCATCGAGTGCATTGATCAGCACGATATCGGGCATGTCGAGGTACACACCGGCCGTGCTCCGACCGTCCAAGGCCCGCACGAACAGATACTGTACGCCGCCCAGATGGAGGGCCGGATCATAGTCCGGCAGACAACGCCCGAGGTGGCGATGCAGGGCCACGGTATAGATCAGGTATTGCAGGTCATAGTGAGAGCGGGTGATCGCGCGTTGCAGGGCCGGGCCATCGTAATCGGCCGGGGTATCGCCCAGCCGATTGGTCTTGTAATCAAGAATATAAAAGCGCCCGTCGCGCTCGACCACCAGATCGATGAAGCCTTGCATGAGGCCATAGAGCGTCTGTGCCGGGTGCCCGCCAAGCGCGGCCCCCAGATAGCCGTGGGCACGCAGGGTATCGATGAGCGTGCCCAGGCGCTGACCGCGCAGGCGCAGCATGAACTCCATTTCGGTGAGCATGTTCGCGCCCGCCAGGCCGGCCAGCGGGCCGATCGAGGGCAGCGGGGTGTGCAGAGTGCGCGCCACGAGATCGGCAGTCTGGATGATTCGGATATCGCTGCGATCCTCGGGAATCAGGCCGCCGGCACGCAGCTTTTTATACACCGCCTCGATCTCGCACCCGCGCGGCGCAGCCCCCGGCGGATGCCACGTTGACTCATGATCGTTGATGTCGCGTGTCTCGCTGTTGAGCGCATCTTCCAGCAGATCGTGCACGGCACTGCCAAAGCGCACGCCGCCCAGGCGTGGATCGATGTCGGCGAGCAGGGCCTGGCGCTCGGTGTCCGCGGCATGCGGGGTCTCGGCCACTGCCGGGGCTTCATCCTCGGCGCCGGGTGCCGGTAGGTCGTATGCTGTGGTTTCGGCCTTTGCATGCGCCAGGCGCGAGAAACTGTAGCTCGACCAGCGCAGCCGGCGCGCGGGGAGATCGTGGCGTGCCTGGCCCTGCGGCACGGCCTCGCTCGAGCGATCCAGCGAGCTGATCGGCGTCGGTGCGTCGATATCCAGTGTTTCATGGACGACAGCGCCGCCGGCGGCCCGGGTCAGACGCGCCAGGGCCTGGCCGTCTACGGCGCCATCTCGATAGAGCAGATCGGCCAGTGCGCCGTCCACGCCCTTGGAATCATCCGGCTCGCGCCAGCCGACGAACACGGCCTGTTCGGCGCGCGTCAGGGCAACGTAGAGCAGGCGCAGGGTCTCCGAGCGAGCCTCGAGCCGAGCCTGGGCTGCGTTGTCACCGTTGCCGATCATGTCGATCATCGCCGGGCGTGCGCCGTCGATCTCCGGGTGGAAAACGAACGGCGGCACGTCCGGGCGCCGGTCGCCGTGGCTCTGGCCCAGCCAGAGCGCAAACGGCAGGAAGACAATCGGGTATTGCAGGCCCTTGGCGGCATGAATCGTGCTGATACGCACGAGATCGGCATCGGTTTCCAGGCGCAGCTGGCTTTCGTCCTCGTTGCCGAGCGTGCCGGCCTCGGCGGCCGCGATCTGAGCGGCCAGCCAGTGCACGAGACTGTCCATGCCGTAGCAGGTGGTCTCGGCCTCGGCCAGCAGCTCGGCCAGCTGCAGATAATTGCTCATTCGGCGCTCGCCGTCGGTGAGCGCGAGAATCCCGGGGGCGGCTGCGATGAACAACGACTCCAGTGCGCTCAAGACGCCGCGACGCTGCCAGGCCACGAACAACTCGTGGAATCGCTCGATGGCGCTCTGCAGGGCTGCATCGTCGTCGGCCATCTCGATCAGATCAGCCAGGCGCTTACCGATCAGGCCCGTCGGCTGGGCCGCGCGTACGGCCAGCGGATCGTCCGGGTGGGCCATGGCGGCCAGCACACGCTTCAAGTCATCGGCCTCGGCGCTCGCATAGACGGATTGGCGCTGCTGGCAGACCGCACGCACCCCGGCGGCTCCGAGAGCCGTCTGCATGGCCTCGGCCTGGCTGTGGCTGTTGACCAGCACCGCGATATCGCGCGCGGCCACTGCTTGCACGGTGCCATCCGCGTATTGCCAGTGCGTGCCGTGGCCGGCCAGCAGATCGGCGATTCGGCTGACCGTTTCAGCGATCAGGCGAGCGCGGTCTGCTTGTTTGTTGGGGTTGCGTGTCTTGCCGTTCTTCTGGGTGTGGACCCCGCCGATGAGTTCCCAGACGCTCATCGCCGGCAGCGGGGTATCGTCGCCTGTCACCAGTCGACGATCACCGGCCGTGCGGCCCGCGGCCACGCTCGGAAAATCGATCGACTCGATCACGAAAGGGGCGGCGCCGGGCAGCGTGTACAGCGCGGCGATGCTGTCGAGTACGCCCTGGGTCGAACGAAAGTTGGTCGTCAGCGTATAGCGCGCCGGCCCGGCCGCACGGGCCGCGGCCAGGTAGGCATAGATATCGCCGCCGCGAAAGCCATAGATCGCCTGCTTCGGATCACCGATGAGCAGCAGCGCGCCGGTCTCGCGTGGGCGGGCCAGATAGATCTCGTGCAGGCTGGCGTACTGGAGCGGGTCCGTATCCTGGAACTCGTCGACCAGCGCATAGGGCCAGCGCGCGTGCAGTGCATCGGCCAGATTCGGCCCGGTATGCGGATCCAGCAGGCTGTCATGCAGGGCCACGATCAGGTCATCGTAGCTGTACTGACGGCGTTCGTTCTTGCGGGTGGCCGCGCGGGCGCTGATGCGTGCGGCGGCTTTCTCGATCATGACCAGCCGCGCCAGTGGCTGTAGCTCGGCCAGAATCGGTAACGCCTCGAGTGCCTCCAGCGGTTCGGCAAGCGCCTGATGCTTGGCAGCCTTCTTGAAGGCCGCGCTCGGTGAAGCCAGGGCCGCCACCCAGCTCGGCAGCGCCGGCAGCCGGCCGTCGGCCAGCGCAGCGGTGATCTGTGTATCGAGTGCGGCCACCCTGGCCGGGATATCCGGTTCATCGGCCAGCCCGGCATAGAGGGCATGGCTTTTGAGCAGGGCATCTGCCTCGACCGCGTTCTGCAGCGTGGCGGCCAGGGGGGAAGCAGTGCCCGGCCAGTGTCGGGCCAGCGATTCCAGTCGCTGGCTGATCCGCTCGTGATCGATACCGGCGATCGTGACGTGCGGGCGGAAAAACACCGGAGCGAGCGTGGCATAGAGTGCCTCCGGGCTGGCCCAGATATTCAGCACGGCTTCGCCGTCGTCCCCGTTGGCGAAGACCTGCTCGCGCCAGTAGTCGTGCGTGGCCTCGCGATAGATCGTCGAATCGTCCACGGCCTCGCCGCGGTCAAAGGCCAGCGCGGATTCGAACGCGTTTTCTGTCGCGGCCCGCTGGGCAAAGCCGTGGATGGTCACGATGGTGGCTTCGTCGATACGCCCGGCGGCATCGGCCAAGCGGCGTGCCACGGTGGTCGACGATTCGACGGCCGCTGCCAGCACACCCTGGGTGAAACAGTGTTCGGCATTGGCCGGATCCGCCAGGCTCGGCTCGTGAGCGATACGGGCCGCGTCAACCAGACGGGCCCGGATACGCTCGCGCAGCTCCTGGGTGGCCGCGCGGGTGAAGGTCATGACCAGAATATCGCGCACCGACGCCTGGCGTTCGACGATCAGGCGCAGATACAGCCCGGCCAGGCTGAAGGTCTTGCCCGTACCGGCACTGGCCTCGATCAGACGCAGGCCGGACAGCGTTAGCGTGCCCGCATCGAATACCCGTGCGGTCATCGTGCCGTTGTCCGGGCCGGCTTGTCGCTGATTCGAAGGCTCATTGTCGCCCATCCCGGCATCACGTCCATCGCGCCTGTCTGGCCACTGGGCATTGTGGGTGCATGATTCGGGCGCCGCTCAATTCGAGGCCCATTCTTCTGCTTGATCGCGAGCGCGCGAGATGATGTCGCGCGCGCTTTCGAGTGTTTCGCGTTCGGCGGCATCGGGGCGCTCGCTGCGCTGGCGATCGACTCGGCACAGAGTGGCGATATACGGATAGTGATCCGAGCCAAAGGCCCGGCCGCGCTCGAGCTCGAGCGCGGCAAAGCCGGCCTCGTAGAAGACATGATCCAGCGGCCAGGCCATCCACCAGGATTTGGCGTCATAGGTGGGTAGATAACCATAGCCATGGCGCGGATCAACCAGTCGAGCAACGTCTTGCATCATCGCCACGGCGTCCTCCCAGGGCACCGCGTTGAAATCCCCGGCGACAACACCGGGCCGGTCATGATCGCGCAGCAGAAAAGCCGCCCGCATGAGCACGGCATCCCGCCCGAGCGCCGACTGCGAGGGATGGGGTGGGCGAGGGTGAATACCCAGAAAATCAAAGACTTCGCCGGTGGGCAGCTGCACACCGGTCACGATCTGTGGCGTGTCCTGACCGGCCAGATGCTCGATATGCGGGTTATCCAGCGGCAGACGCGAATACAGCGCGATCCCGAAGTAAGAGCCTGTCGGGTGAATGACGGTATGCGGCATCCGGTTCTTCAGCGGGGCCAGTGCCCGGGTCCATTTCTGATCGACTTCCAGGGCAAGAAACACATCCGGATCCGCGGCGCGGACCTGATCGATCAGCCGGCTGTCGGGATTATTGGACAGCCGAACATTGGCCACCATGACCTTGAAGCGATGATCGACCGGGCAGCTATCGCTGGCCAGGTCGGTGCCCGTGGGCAGATAGGGCAACAGCACAAAGGCTTGATAGCCCAGTACACCAGCAGTGATCGTGGCCGCCGTCGTCGCCGGTGTCCGGTAACGCCGGGTGAAAAACAAAAAGCCGATCAACACCACCACTAGGCCGATGCTGGTCTGCAGGCGCGGGAAATCGGCCACCCGAACCCACCACAGATCGGTGGGAATGATGGGCAGCAGGCTGCCCAACCAGAGGGTCACGGCTGCCGCCAGCAGTAGATAGAACAACGCGATTTTCATGAAGATCCAGGTTGGACGGGCCGCCCGCCACGATCCGCGCACCGTATAGCCTCGATGCGCCGACGCATAGGCGTGTGATTACAGAGCCTGTGCCTGCAGGAGCGCGTTCATCGGCCCGGTGATTCGCTCGATTGTGTCAATGAAGATACTGGTATCGGCGCTCTCGCCCAGCGGTGCGTCGGCCGGGCCCAGCAGCAGTGCGACATACGGATCACGCAGCAGGTGATGCGCGCGACGATCGCCGGCGCGAAAACGAAACGACAGATTCTCGAAGGCCTTGGTCTGGGTTGGATTATAGGCATCGGCCAGATCGGGATGAAAACACTGGGCGCGGCGCTGGCCGCAGCGATAGATCTCGACCAGGCGCGTCAGATTCTCGCGAGCCTGGGTCGGCGTCACGTCGGCTTGGAAACATGCGCCGGCCAGGGCCTTGTTGTCCGGATCGAATCCGGCGATCGCAAGCGTAGCGGTATGCCCGGCCGCCACCAGCGCCAGATAATCGATCCAGGCCCGCAGGCGATGACGGGTCTTGAGCTTGTTGGGCACGAGCCGGCACAGCGTGTCTGCGGCCAGGCCCTCGATCCGCCCGGTCAGGCGCAGGCCGGCGATATCGTCGAGCCGGATATCCACGCTTTCGGGCGTGGCCCGCGTCTGCCAGTCTCGCGCCAGCGGCAAGAGCGTGTTCACCGCCTCGGCCTGTTCGGCATAGCGGGCCGCAGCCAGTGGCGGGGGCGGCAGACTGCCGCGGGCGATCTCCAGCGCGCTCGGCGACGTCGCCAGGGCCTGCTGGGCATGGGCCTCGGCCGTGGCCAGAAGACGGCGGCGCAGGCCGGCGGCCGCCAGCGGCGACAGATCCAGCGGTTCTTCATCCAGCGGCGAGGCCGGGCCGGCATCCAGATCCAGCTGTAGCCGATCACGAAAGAACGCCCGCGCGGGATGGTCGAAAAACCGTTTCAGTGTGGCCACATCGAGTGCCTCGATCGGCTCGGCCGGCGCTTCGATCGTCGGGGCGTCGGTCGTCTCGGCCGGGCCCATGAACGCATCGGACTCGTGGCGAGGCCCATGCGCGGCGCGACTGGCCGCGCGCCATGCCCCGGCATAAGTGAAGATCCGGCTGTCGCCGATATCCGCTGCCGGCCGGAAATAGCGGGCCGAAAACGGCTGCATGGGCTGACGATGGATCAGACGCGCATGAACGTCGCGTGGCGGCTCATCGCGAAAATAGGCCTGGTGGATGAAGTCCAGCGTCTCGCCGACCAGTGGCGAGGGCGGCAAGGCCTCGCCGGTGCGAATGTCCTGGCCGATATAACTGATATAGAACTGATCGCGTGCGGCGGTCAGTGCCTGCAGAAACAGCAGCCGATCGTCATCGCGGACATTGCGATCCCCGAGATACGGCGCCGCGGACATGACGTTGAACGCCCGCGTGCTGTCCTGGCGTGGAAAGGCCGTATCGTTCATGCCCAGCACACAGACCACATGAAAAGGCACCGCCCGCAGTGGCACCATGCCGCAGAAGGTGATGCCGCCGGCCAGAAACGGCTGACGATCGGCCACGCTGTCCAGCCGGGCGCGCAGGTCATCGCGTACCGCGTTCCACGACAGACGCCGATCGGCGGCCAGCGGTTTCTCGGCGGTGCAGGCCTCGGCTCGGTCCAGACACGCGAATACACCGCGCAGCGCGTCCAGGGCGCGTTGCTCATCGGGCGCATCGGGGCCGGGTGCGATCATCTGATCGACGAGATTGTTCAGCCTTGTCTGCCACTGGCCGGGCGTGGCGGGCACTGTCAGGGCATCAGCGAAGCGGGCCAGCGTGTCCTCGAAGCGCCAGAGCTTGCCGAGGGCGGCGGTGATGCCGCCTTCCAGATCCGACCAGGGGGCGACGCCGTCGATCAGCGTTTCATCATCCGCTTGGGCCACGCCGAGCAGCAGCCGGTCCAGTCCGAAGCGCCAGCTGTTCTGGTCATAGTCGCCGGCGCCCATCTCGGCGCGATGATCGCCGTCGCGGCCCCAGCGGATACCGGCGGCTTCGATCCAGCGGGCCAGCGCAGCAAGCTCGGTTTCATCCAGACGAAACCGCCGGGCGACAGCCGGCACCGATAATAGATCCATCAGCTGGCTGGCCTGCCAGCGCGATAGCGGCAGATCCAGCAGATCGGCCACGCAGCCCACGATCGGGTGGGCCGCCGAGCGGGCGCGATCCGCCAGGCCGAACGGCAGATAGCGGTCGGCCGAGGCGCCGCCGAACACAGCCTGAATCGCCGGGGTATAAGCCGCCACATCGGGCAGCATGACGATGATATCGCGCGGGGCAAGCCGCGCCGCCGGCTCGATCTCCCCGGCGGCCACACGGGCATCGTCGCGAGCCAGGCGATCGAGCAGCTGATCCTGGAGCACCTGAATCTCGCGCAGGCGGCTATGACAGGCGTGCACCTCGAACGAGATATCGGCCCGGTCCATGCCCTGGCGGCTGTGGCGATACGCCAGCGTGACGATATCGCGCTGGATACGGTGCAACAGCGAATCGTCGGCGGGGCATGTATAGGCCATGGCCTCGCCCAGCTCCGGCTCGATCATGCCGGTGAATTCGTCCGAGTAGAGCAGACGCAGGGTATCGCGTGCCATGCGCCCCAGTCTCGAAAGCAACGGATGGTCGGCCTCGATGGCGGCCTCGCCGGGCAACAGATCGCACGCGTCGGGCATATCGGTGCTAGGCAGCTCCAGGGCGACACGGTGGGCGGTGATGTCCCCCCAGTAAGCCTCGCTGGGGTTGGGCAAGAGAAAATGCACGTCGATATGCGTGGCCAGCGCATAGAGAAACCGCAGATGATCCGGCGGCACCGCCACCAGGCCAAAACAATAGAGATCGGCCGGGCAGCGGGCGATGACTTTCGCATGAAACGCGGTGTCGTGATCATCGCCCAGCCGTGCGATGAAACGTCGCAATGCCGCCGCGCGATGATCACTGCCCAGCCGGTGGGGGCGGGTGAGCCAGTGCCAGACCCGTGCCTGCCAGCGCCCGGGCGCGGTTGCCGGTATCTCGCCGGCTTCCCAGCGGGCCAGCATATCGGCGCGGTAATACAGGTATTCATCAAAGACATCGGCCAGCTGGCGCGCCAGCTGATAGCGGCGTACCTCGACGACGGGCCGGCCCAGATAATCAGCCACCTCGGGCACGTCGCGCGCAATCTCGGGCAGCGCGGCATAGAGATGCCAGGGCAGGCAGTCGTTCTGGAAGTGATGACCGTCGGTATCGGCCTCGGGCAGCACGCTGCCCAACAGGCGCCAGATGAACTCGCCGGGCAGCTCGCCGGCGATGTTGGCCGCGATGCCTTCACTCTCGGCCAGCTGGATCCGCAGCCAGCGCCCGATGCCGGCGTTGGGCGCCAGCACCGTATCGCGCGCCAGCGGCGAAACCCGCCGGCGTGAGCGAAGCACGGCAAACAGATCGGCCAGGCGCGACAGATCGTTGTGATGATAAAGATAGAACATGCAACCGCAGCCTCGGGCGGGTCGATGGCGGCCCGGAAGCTAACCGGCCGGTGAAACGATCACGCTGGATGCCTTGAACAGGGCCGTGGCCGTATCGCCTTCGGCCAGAGCCAGCGCATCGGCGGATTCACGCGTGATGGTGGCCGCCAGATGGGCACCGCCGGGCAGGCGCAAAGTGAGCTCGCTGGCCACCGTATCGCGGCTGATCCGGGCCACCGTGCCGACCAGCCGATTGCGACTGGATAACCGGGCGCCTGACAGATCGCCCGCGGCCACGATCAGCCAGCTGGCCTTGACCAGTGCGGTGACGGTCACGCCGACCTCCAGGCCCAGATTATCGGCGCTGGCCTCGGTGATCACGGCCACCAGCGTATCGCCGCCGGCTACCTTGATCGTGACCTCCGCATTCACGCTTGATCGCTTGAGGCCCGTCACACGGCCGACCAGTTGATTCCGGGCACTGCTTTGCATGGCCAGGCGCTCCATCAGGTTGACATCGTGGCCGGACAATGCGGTCACCCGGCGATTGAGCTGTTCGAGAAAGCGTTGCTGCTCGGCCTCGGCGGCGCGATAGGTTCGTACCAGCGTTGCCGCGCGCTCGGTCAACGTCGTGCCGCCGCCGCGTACGCCGCCCGTGCTGCGACACACCAACGGCGTGTCGGCCAGGTTGTTGATCGCGTTGATGGCATCCCACGCGCCCTTGTAACTCAGCCCGACCTGCTTGGCTGCTTGTGTCAACGAGCCGGTTGCGCCGATGGCCTCGAGCAGGGCGATACGGCGCGCACCGATCCCCCCGCTGCGCGGACCAATCTGCAGATGGCTGTCGAAATGAGACGCATCGTCGGGCATGGCAGCGAAAAAGCTCTTCGGCAGTGAAACAGGCGGTCGTTTTCGGTGAGACCTTACGTTAGCCTATGGCACGTTGTCCTCGTAGCTCAGCAGGATAGAGCAGCCGCCTCCTAAGCGGCAGGTCGCAGGTTCGACTCCTGCCGGGGACACCATTCCATAGCATGGTCGCAGGCCGTGCTATGGAATGGTTTTCGATAGATGTCGAACCTGCGACATGGAAAATACAGGTTCGACGGCGTGGCGCTAGGGCGTGTTGCGGTTTCATAGGCGTCCGCGCCAAGCGCTGTTTTGCGGCAAGGCGAGGCATAGCTCACGCCGCGCAGTCATTCTGCGCCACTGGGCTAGAACGCTGTATTGCCGCAAAACAGCGTTTGGCCCGAAGGGTTGGGCCGCAAATCGTGCCCTGCAGCTTTACGAGTCTTGATCGTGGCACGCCACGATGCTTCAACTCGCGCCTTGCAGGACGCGATTTGCGGTCTCCAATGCGGACGCATATGAAACCGCAACACGTCCTCGCCACGACGAACAGTCGCGCAAGCGACTGGCCCGAAGGGTGAGGCGCGAAGCGCCGAATACTCCTGCCGGGGACACCATTCCATAGCACGGTCGCAGGCCGTGCTATGGAATGGTTTTCGATAGATGTCGAACCTGCGTCACGAAATTACAGGTTCGATGACTTATTCCGGGCCAAGCACGGCGTTGAGCACGGTCGCCAGACGGCGGCCACCGCGCTGGAGCTGTACCTTGGCATAAGGCCAGGTTGCCTTCTGATACGCGCTGGACCAGTCCGGCGCCCGGGGCGTTTCGGGCAACAGGCCGTACGCCACCGCGCGTGCCAGGCGATGGGATTGGTGGGTCCAGGCCACAACGGTATCGCGGCGTTGCAGCGCCCGCAGGCCGCGGGTCCATTGCCGGGCAGCAGCGGGCCGGATCTCGGCATCCAGGCTGCGGGCGGCTGCCCGCACGGCGGTATGGTCGATCGGGTCATCGACCCGGGGGTGCAGGCTCAGCGCACGCTCGATGATCGTGCTGTCCCAGATACGGTGCAGATTGGTGGCGTGGCCGAAGTAGGTCAGCGGGGTGTCGTTGCCGCCGCGGTCGTCGCGATCGGCGGCGTGCAGGGGCTGATGCAGATCCCCGATGAGGTGTACCACGAACTTTAGCGCGGCCTCGCGCGAGCGCGGCGTGGCGTCTGTGTCGTCGAGCACGCGGATATGACGTATCAGCTGGAGGACCAGGCAGTTGCGCGCCGCGCAATCGCGTGTGGCCTTGAAACCGTCGGCGGACACGGGGATATCCGCGTAGTGCCAGGGGCGGGTGTTGGGATGATCGCCTCGAATGGCATCGGCCCAGGAGGCGATTTCATCCAGATGTCGCGCGCCGTCCTGTTTCAGGAGTCGGGCAACATGGGCACGGGCGGTCGGATTCAGGTGAACTTCGGCGATATCGGCAACGATGGCATGGCCGACCGGCCCCCAGGCCAGCGCGGGCGAAGCCAGCAGCATCGCCAGGCCCAAGGCGAAGACGGCGCGTGATACGCGATAAAGAGGCCGGGTATCGATCATGGGTTCTGCCGGTGATGAAAAACGCAGGCCGGGCCCTATCGCATGGGCCTCTAGGCCTCCCCGGGGGGCGATCGGGTGGCCGCTCGGGCTTCGTGGGCCGCCCGATACGCGCCGACATCGATCTCGGCCCGGATACTCGATGGGTCATCCAGCGAGCGTTTGATTGAAAAGCCGAGCCGTTTGGCCAGCTCGAGCATCGGTCGGTTATGCGACAGGATATCGCCGTAGACGGTCGCGATATCGCGTGCCCAGGCCTGGCGCAGCAGACAATCCAGCAGATGCCGGCCGAGTCCCACCCCGGTATGGCTGTGATGCACCAGCACAGCGAATTCGGCCTCGCGCCCGTCGGGGTCGGCGATGATCGTGCCCATCGCGGCCAGGCCGGCATCGTCATCGGCCGGGCTGATCACGAGTGACACTTCGCGGTCGTAGTCGACCTGGGTGATACGGGCGGCCATGTCGTGCGAGAAATGGCGGATGTAGGTGAAAAACCGCAGCCGGATCTCTTCCGGGGAGAGACTGGCCAGCAGATCGAGCACCAGCGGCTCGTCCGAGGGGCGGATCGCGCGCACGATATAGGTGTGCGTGTCGGCCAGGGTCACGCGATGACGCATCCGGGCCGGATAGGGCGCCATGGCCAGGCGCCGGCGCTCGGCCATCGGGGTCTGGGTGATCTCGACCAGCGTATCGGTCGGCGTATGCAGGCGTCCGTGGGGGCCGATCGCCAGATGGAGATCCAGCCGCGCGATCCGGGCCAGATCGACCACCAGCTTGGACAGGCGCACCAGCGCTCGGGCCAGCGCTTCAACGGCCTCGGTGGTCGCCACCAGACGCCCGGCACTGGCGCCTTCGAGCATGCGCCGGGCCAGAAGCGTATCCAGCGGGGCAAAGCCATACGCCGGCGGCACCCCCAGCGTTT
Source organism: Lysobacterales bacterium (assembly GCA_002715985.1). Lineage (GTDB taxonomy): Bacteria > Pseudomonadota > Gammaproteobacteria > Nevskiales > Salinisphaeraceae > Salinisphaera. The sequence continues at coordinate 125,693 of PBAO01000014.1, forward strand.
CGTCGGTCACGCGCATGACCATGCCGAGCTCGCTGTGTGCCACGACCTCGATACGGACCTGCATCGACGGATCAGCCCCGCGCTGCCCGCTTTCGGCGCCCAGGATCCCGTAGTCGGCCAGCAGCTCGGCGGTGTCGTCGCCGGACAGCCATTCCACGCCGTCGGCAGCCAGCACCGACAGCCGATGGCGCAGGTTCTCCACGTCCGCGGCCACCGAGGGGTCCGGTGGTGGGGTGGCCGTCAACAGCTCGCGGGTCGCCTGGTATCGCTTGCGATACTGGATCGCCCGGGCCGCTTCATCGACCGAGGCGAAGGTGGCCAGACGGGCCGCCGCGGCCTGGGAGCGGGCCGGCAACGCGGTCTGCAGCCCCAGCCATACGGTCATCAAGCGTCGGTCCAGGCCGGCATCGGCAATCGCTTGAACCATCGGCTCGTGAGGGTGCCCGGCCACGGGGCTGTGTACCAGCAGCACGCCATCCCGCTTGCTGTTGGCCAGTGCGGCACGAAGCACATCGACGGTTTCCTGGATGTTCGAACCGGCCAGGTCGATACCGGCCGGTGTGTCGTGCGCCCGTGGGGCGATATCGGCCAGCGCGGTGGCCATTTCGCTTCCCGGCCGGGCCGCAGCGAGTGATTTGCGGCGCAGCGCATCGTTGGCCAGGGCACACACGCCGGCACCGTTGCCGAGCACCATCACCCGATCGGCCTGTACCGCCGGCAAAAGATCGAGTGCGGCCAGACCGTCGAACAGTCCGCCCAGGTTTTCACACTCGATGAGGCCGGCCCGGGCAAAGGCGGCCGAGCGCACCGGATCCGGGCCCATGACGCGGGCGTTGCGCGACTGGGTCTGTAATACCAGCACCGGTTTCACACGTGCGGCCGCCCGCGCGGCCGACATGAACTTGCGTGGCTGGTGTATATCGCCGATCTGCAACACCACAGCGCGCGTGCGCGGATCGAGCGCGGCGTGATCGAGAAGATCGGCGGCATCGATATCGGCCTCGGCGCCTGTACAGGCCAGCCACGAGAACCCGATGTTGCGCCCGAGCGCCCAGTCGAGCGCGCCTGCGGTCAGCGATTGCGACTGGGTGATGAGCGCCACCTTGCCGGCCCGCGGCGGCAGCGCCAGTGATGTCATGTTCAGGCCGTTGCGGGTATCCACCACGCCGGCCGAGCGCCCGCCCAGAAGACGCAGATTGGTCGGGCGGGCAGCACGCAGGACATCGTCGCCGATCGGTGAAGTCGCGGCCCAGATCAGCGCGCGACATCCGGCATCTGCCAGGGCCGCGATTGCCCGCGGGCGCGCCCAGCGCGAATCGAGTATGATGCCGACCGTGCCCGGCTCGCCCGGAAACTGCCAGCGCGAGGGCCGCCCGGTCAGATGCTGGACGGCCTCCCCGGAACTGGCGCGAACGTTGTCGACAAGCTGCTGCTGGGCAGCGCTTCGCGCCCGGCCGAAGATACTGACCGAGCGACTCGAAAACAGCGCATCGACGTTACGAAGCGTCATGCGCCCGCCCGGCCCGTTGGGTCAGTGTTATCGGCAAGATTCGATGTCATGGGTGTATCAGACCAATACCGGCCCGCCGGCTCAAGTATTCGTGACTCAGTCCAGCGCACAAGGCCGTCGCACCGCCCAGGAACACCGTCGGCATGGCACCGCGGCAGGCGGCCGGCCACGCTCGACCGGGAAATCGTTATCGCCACGATACGGGGCGGTCTTCATTCAAAACAGCGCTCGCTTGCGGCGCACGTGCGCGCCGATCATCGATATGGCGGCTGCCCGGTATTGTAACGCCAAGGCGCCGTCGTCAATCTGCCATGGGCGGGCCTGCCCGTCGCCTCGGGCGTTAGGGTGCGCCCGTACGGCGTTTTAGCCCACACTGACACAGACGGGCTGCACGCCACAGTGCACAGCCGGCAAACAGGCTTACAATAGTGTACGAACCGGCTTCGTCTTTCGGGTGACCCACAAACCAATGACACGAGTGATCGTCGCGACTGTGCTCTCCAGCCTGGCCCTTGGCCTGGCCGCCTGGTTCGTGATGGATCACCCGGCGAGTGAGACGATACCGATGACCGCGGCCACGCCGCCGCCCGCCACGCCGGCCGGCCGGTTCTATCATCTGCCGGTGGATCATGGCCTGGCCTGGGCCGCGGCCCGCGGGCTCGACCGAGCCGGGCTCGCCTCCAGCCCGGCACCGCCGACCATGCCGGCCGTGCGGATCACACGAGTACGCGTGCCGGCCCCGGTCGATGTCGATTTCGCGGATATGGATCTCACTTATCCGGGCGCCCCGGAGGCCACGACGCCTTCGATCGGAGACGCCGAGCGGGATCAGGAACAGGCGATCAGCCAGCAGCTCAATCCGAATATCGACGAATGGCGCCCGCGCAGCGACGACGATGATCTGTTCAACAACCGCACCGGCATGCGGGGTTTCATGACCCAGGGCTGGATCAACGACAGCGTCGGTATCCAGGGCGGGCTGGCGATTCCCAGCGAGCGGATCCGTAACGAAAACGAAAGCCTGAGCGACCAGATGGCGGTGGGCATGGGCGTGCTGTTCGCGTTCTGAGCCGGCCACGCCCGACGATGGTGCAATCGGCCACGTAACGGCTAAACAGATTGCCGGATATCGATCAGGCCCGCATATACGACCAGCCGTCGCGTTGTCGCTGGGCGATATAGAGCACGGCCGCCTTGACCCGGGCCAGTTCGGGATCGGCCTCGAGATCGTTGTTGGCCAGCGTGTTGGCACATAGACGCAGAAGTCGGTCCGTATCGTGCGGGCTTGCCAGAGCCGCGGCGACGGCCGGGCCGTTGACCACGATCTCGACCGCGGCAGCGGGCTCGGCGCGCAGCAGATTGATGGCATTACTGCGGGCCCGGGCCAGCGCACCTTCGGTGGAGGCGTGAATCAACAGGCGCAGGGTGTCTTCGGCGGTAGCGGTCATAGAGAGTCAGCGATGTTGCGTGCCAGCGCCCGGAAATCCGTGGCCGTACGATCGCGGGGGCGGGTACAGGGGATGGTTTCGCGGCGCACGATTTCGGCCGGGGCCCCGCGCATGACGATGACGCGATCGGCCAGGTAGACCGCTTCCTCGATATCGTGGGTCACGAACAGCACGGCCATGCCGATGCGGCGCCAGATGGCCAGCAGCTCGTCCTGCAGACGCGAGCGCGTCAGCGCATCCACGGCCGAGAACGGCTCGTCCATCAGCAACAACCGCGGATGCACGGCCAGCGCGCGCGCCAGGCCGATACGCTGTGCCTGGCCGCCTGAAATGGCGTGCGGCCAGCGTCGGCGATAAGCGCTCATGTCGGTCAGGTCAAGCACTTCATCGATCCGGTCGCGTCGCTGTCTTCTGGACAGCCCCAGCCCGGTCAGGCCGTAGTCGATATTGGCGTCGATCCGGCGCCAGGGCAGCAGGCGCGTATCCTGAAACACGAACGCTCGGTCACGGCTGCCATCCGAGGTGTCGGGTGCGATGGACAGCTGGCCGCCGCTGGGCGCGATCAAACCGGCGACGTTTCTGAGCAGGGTGGATTTGCCGACCCCCGAGCCGCCGACCAGGGCCACGAATTCGCCGTCGGCAATCGACAGATCGATATCGGCAAAGACCGGGGTGTCGGTATCGGGGTAGGCGAAGTGCAGCCCCTGGATGGTGAGTAGATCGTGGCCACTCATGGCCGCCACCGCAGTACCCGATTCTGTACCAGTGCGAAGGCACCGTCGGACAGCGAATAGATCAGCGATATCGCCAGCATATAGACCACGACTGCGTCATAGGCACCCACACCGGCCGCCGAGTTCATCTGCTGGCCCATACCGGGCACGCCGAGCAGCTCGGCGGCGATCAGCGTCATCCAGGCCTGGCCCACGCCCGTGCGCATGCCTGAAAGAATGCCCGGCGCAGCCCCGGGCAGCGTGACCGTGGTGACCCGGGCCACGAACCCGCCATGGCCAAAGGCCCGGGCCAACTCGTAGAAACGCGGATCCACGCCGGCCACACCGGCGGCCGTGGCGAAATAGTTGACCCAGAACACGCCGATTGAAATGACGAACGCCGCGCCGGCATGGCTGACCTGGAACCAGGCAATGGCGAACACCACCCAGGCCAGCGGCGGAATCGGACGCAGAATACGTGCCAGCAGGTGATGGACATCATCGAAGGCCGGCGATGTGGCCGCCAGAAGCCCCACGATGAAACCGGCCACTGTGCCCACGGCCAGGCCCCAGACATAGTGGATCAGACTCGAGCCCAGCGCCGGCAGCAGATGCCCGTTCGTGTATTCGGCAGCCAGCGCGGCCGGAATCGAGAACGGATCGGGCAGGGTGCCGGACGGCGCCCAGGTGAAGACGAACGCACACTTCCACAGCGCTACGAAGGCGGCGAGCCCGGCCACGCCGAATGTGATGCGGCGCAGGCGGGCGGCCGGCGTCTGCCGGGTCGCGGTGCGGGCGGTTCGAGAGATACGTCGCGCCATACCGGCTAGTTGGCCAGGGCGGGTTCGCCGTGGCCGGGCCCGCCGGTGTCATCAACGGCATCGAAGAACGAGGTATCGAACAATGCGCCGATATCCAGGTTGCCGGTCAGGGTGCCTTGCGCGCGCTGGAATTCGTACATCCGCTTGGTGGCATCGATGATGCGATGGGGATCGGCCACGAAATGCCCCTTCGAGTGGGCCACCGCGGTTTCGATGATCTTGCGCGGCAGCCGCCCGCCGCCCACGTACTTGGCAACAGCCGATACCGCGGCCTTGTCGCCGGCGTTCAATGCGCGCGTGGCGTCGATCTGGGCGGCCACCAGGCGCTCGACGACATCAGGGTGGGCTTTGAGGTAATCCGCACGCACGGCCATGACCGCGCCCGGCTGGTTTTCAAACAGTTCGCCGCCGCTTGCGATCACGCGGGCGGCCTCGTTGCGCGACTGCACGATCGAGACCACGGGCTCGAGGATAGCCGCGCCGTCCACGGCGCCGGTCAGCAGTGATTGCTGCACCTGTGAGGCGCCCTGATAGACCATCTGCAAGGCCGAATCGTCGATGCCCAGCGTGTTGATCCGCCAGTAATCGAACACGGTCTGCGGCACGGAACCGATCGGAAAGGTCGATATCTTGGCCTTGCGGCCTTCGGCTTCGGCAAAGCGGGCGAAGGCGGTATCTGCCGGGCCGCTTTCAAAGTACCCGGCCAGCGGGGCCAGGGCGACAAAGCTGATCTGCTCGACGATGTTGGCCGCGACCACGCGGATATCGGCCCCCTTGCTCCGCGCGACCATCGTCGGCCCGATGCCGAAGTAGGCGATATCCAGTTGCCCGGAAGCCAGGGCCTGAACCATGGCCGGCCCGTTCTGGAACGACACGAGGTCGGCCTCGATGCCGGCCTTGTCGAGACGACCGTTTTCCAGATTCACGAACAGCTGGGCATCCGGCAGGATCGGCATATAGCCGATCTGGGTCGCCACGCGCGATGGGCCGTTGCGCTCGGTAGACGCGCTGTCGTCGGCCTTGCCGCAGCCGGCCAGACTCACCAGGCTGGCCAACACAAGGCCGGCCAGACAGCAGGTATACGAAAAAGACCGTTTTGCAAAAGCCATGAACGACTCGATGATCAAGAACCGTCGCCGCCCGGTCCGTGGCGTGGCGGGATATTGCCACAGGCGTTGCCTGAGTTCATGGGGGGCGTGTCCGCATACCGAGCGAGTGGCTGTCACGATAGGATTTGTGAATCCCGAGTGCCTGTTCGATAGAGCAGGGCGACATCCGGGCGTCCAGCTTGAGAAGCCTTGACGCGCGGCGTATGGTGCTGCGCGGTGGTTGTGATGCCCGCACTGACGGATCGATCAATCCAGCCTATCGAACTGCGGTTCGAATCATCCAAATCAATATGAATACCGGACGATGGTCCGGGGGCCTGTCGTATGTGGTTACGTAATCTCTGTGTCTTTCTGGGGACGAGCGACTTGGGTCTGACGGCCGCCGGGCTCGATGACGCGCTGGGCGAGGCGCTGTGCCCGCCCTGTGGCGATCAGACCGTGTCCGTGGGCGGCTTCGTGCCGCCGTTGAAGGGCGAGCACGCCATGACGCACGTGGTGGATGGCCTGGCCGTGTGCTGTTATCAGACGATCTCGCGCGTACTGCCCGGCCCGGTCGTGGCCGAGGAAGTCGCCGAGCGCGTGGAGGCCATCGAGGCCAAGGAGGACCGCAAGGTCAGCCGGCGCGAAAAAGCCGATCTCAAGGACGAGGTTCACTTCGAGCTGTTGCCGCGCGCCTTCACGCGCGCCAAGCGCACCACGATCATCGTGGACATGCGGGCCAGCCGCGTCTGGGTGGATGCCTCATCGGAAAACACGGCCGAGGAGGTCGTGGCCGCCCTGCGCGAGGCACTCGGCAGTCTCCCGGTCAAGCGCGCCGAACCCACGATCGGTGTGGCCGGCGAACTCTCGCGCTGGGTGACCGAGCCGGGTGCCTTGCCCAACGGTTTCGAGCTCGGCGATCGCTGTCTGCTGGAGACCAGCGACGAGACCAAGGCCAGCCTGCGCATCACGGCCATGGATCTGCAGCAGGACGAAATCCGTGCCCATCTGGCCTCGGGCATGCAGGCAACCAAGCTCAACGTCGCGGTCGATGACGCACTGGAGTTCGATGTCGACGAGAACCTGGATCTCAAACGGATCCGGCCACTCGACCTGATCCAGGAGGATCTGGACTCGGTCGATGCCGACGATGCCGTGGCCGAGCTGACCGCGCGGATCGCGCTGCAGGGCGAGGCGATTCGCGGCGTGCTCGACCGGCTGTATACGCACTTCGGTGTGGCCGGCGAGTGCTCCACGAAAGCCGCCTGAGCTAGGGCGTCGCGTGTCTTTTGATACGACCGAGGCCAATCGCCGGACCGCCGTCTTCGACGATCACGACGAGCTATGGCTGTTTGGCTACGGCTCGCTGATCTACAAGGCCGGTTTCGACTATATCGAGCGCGCCCCGGCCACGATCGAAGGCTGGGTGCGACGCTACTGGCAGGGCTCGCACGATCATCGCGGCACACCGCACGCGCCGGGGCGTGTCGTCACCCTCGTCGAAGCCCCGGGGGCAAGCTGTCTGGGCATGGCCTATCGCGTGACCCCGGCGGTGTTCGATTATCTCGATCATCGAGAAAAGAACGGCTATCTGCGCTTTGCCCAGCCCATGACGTTTGTCGACGGGCATACCGAGAAAGGCCTGGTCTATATCGCCACGCCCGACAATGCGGCCTGGCTAGGCGAGGCACCGGTCGAGGACATCGCTGCCCAGGTTGTGGCTTCAACCGGGCCGAGCGGGCCGAACCGCGACTATGTACTCAACCTGGCCGATGCCTTGGCCGAGCTCGACGCCGACGATGCGCACTGTCAGGCCGTAGCGGCCCGGGTGCGTGAGCTGATCGTTGCTTGAAGCCGGCCACGCCGGCCGGCTTCATCGCGACACGCGCTACTCCAGCGCGAGTTCGATCGCCTGACTGACCTCGCCGATATACCGGATATCCAGGGCCTGCCGGATATTGTCGGGAATATCGTCCTCGTCGCGGGCGTTGCGCTCGGGCAGCAGCACGGTCTTTATACCGGCCTGATGCGCGGCCAGCGTCTTCTCCTTCACGCCACCGATGGGCAGCACCTGACCGCGCAGGCTGATTTCACCGGTCATGGCGACATCGTTTTTCACCTTGCGATCGGTCAGCAGTGAGACCAGCGCGGTGTAGAGCGCCACGCCGGCGCTGGGGCCGTCTTTCTTGATGGCCCCGGCGGGCACGTGGATATGGATATCCGACTTGTCCAGGCGTTCCTGCTCGATGCCCAGCGTCTCGGCCCGTGCCTTGACCAGTGACAGGGCCGCCTGGGCGGATTCACGCATGACATC